>JAJRZU010000173.1 GCA_024275075.1 Deltaproteobacteria bacterium
GCTCTGTAGCGGCTCTGACCGCGAATATCTGGAGCATAGTCACAACCAGCTGAAAGTCCTTGAAAGGCTCACGCTTTAAAACTACGATCAAACCAAGCATCCTCCCGCCAAAACCTGTTAGAGGCGCTGCTATATAGCTATCGATCTTTTCATCGAATAAAAGTTTATCATCAGGGAATTCCTGCCGGACATTTTCAGGATAAGCGCACTTCAGGCCCGCTAATACTTTTTCACACGGGGAGCCAGACAGACTGAACTCGAAGTTGTCCAGAATCCTGCCATCAGCACATGCCGCGATCGTCCTTACCCTCGCCTCACCCTCTAATAACTCACCGACAAAACAAAGATCAGACTTCACAGCCTTTTCAAGGTACTTCATCAAAGTGTTGAACACCTCATAGCTGGTAGCACCAGTCACCCCTAACGCGATGTTGCTCAGAGTCTCCTCCTTGCTCTTACGCTCTGTTATGTCACGCACCACGACAACCACATGTAACTTATCATTGATCTTTACAATGGACGCGGACATCTCCATCGGGAACTCTGTCCCATCCTTCCTTTTCGCCATAAATTCGACTATCCTGCCGGTATACTTACCCTCACCTGTCCGTTGAAGCCGCTTGAAAGCCTCCGCGTGCTGCTCCCGATACCTGGCGGGAGATAATAGCTTCCATACGTTCCTCCCCATCACCTCATCTTTTGTAAAACCAAAAATCCTCTCGGCGGCTGGGTTCCAGTATGTTATGTTCGCCATGTAATCGATTATCAGGATTGCGTCATGGGCGGAGTTGGATATTGCCGACAACATCTCTTCGCTCTTTTTAATCTTTGAGATCGCCCATGAGCGGCTTACCCTTGTCTTCGCGAGGAAAAAGGAACCGATCATGATGAATAGAAGCAGGAATAAATATGCTTTTGTGAGTCTTGTTGATATATTGTGTGAAAGGGCATCCAACCTGTTTTTATGTACACGATAAACCAGAACCCACTCTCTTTGTTTACCGGTTTTAAATACTCCGGGCTCTTTTATCATCTGGCTGAACGCGAAAGGATATATCTTCTTGAAAGTAAACAAGCCGTTTTCATTATAAAATTGCCCTGACGGCGATGCTAAGATTTCTTTCCACGCTTCAGGATAGCTGTTAGCGAAGGTTACATCCTTCTTATCAGCATACATAAAACCTAACATTTCCTCATCTTTCCGGGAATAAAGCCAGTAGGCGTCAGAGTTAAGAAGCGATACGGAAACATAGTTAAATGAAGAAACAAACCTTTGAACTAATTCTGAACCTAATAAGTTAAGTATCAACAGCCCTTTTTTATTACCGGCATCATCAAAAACCGCCATGCAGAACCTGATCGTGGTTTTTACCGGTTGTTCTACCTCGTTATGCTCGATGTTCAGGTCAAAAAACGATGCATAAATCTCGCCTTTCTCTAAAGAAATGGAATCTTTGAAATAATATCTGTGCGCTTTTAGCTGTAACTCTTCCCTGGGTACAACTGCCGGATCGCCATAGTTGTAGTTCACTCGTATTATTTCCATGCCGCTCATGTCTAAAAAACGTATCTGGTCATATCTGCCCCGGTGCCTGGAAAAAGAGAGCAGCTCGGTTTTCAGCCTCTCCACCTCCTCATCACTTCCCATTGATGCTGACCGCACATGTTCATTTAAGAATTAAGTATCCGTTATTACCGACTTTATGCAGTTGATGATTATATCAGATTCCAGATTGATATGGTTCTTCAAATCATTCTCAAGAATGGTTTTCACTTTTTCATAATCCGATAAAAAAAGAAGGGATAAAACGATACCGGTAAACAAAGAGATAGGCAGGAAAAATACCATGAACTGCTTAAGAAAAGCAAACTGGCTACTTCTTGAAGATCTGTTCTCATCAGCATTCATCTTGTTTTAAAGCGTAACACAAAAATGCCGGAAGTCAACAGGCGAGCCTGCTTTTATCTGGCGAGCCTGCTTTTCATTGATTTCCCCGCAGCTTACCGCGAAAGCCAATCTGCCGCGCTTGTCAGTCCCATCGCCCGAGCTCCCTCAGGTACCGCTTCATCATCTCAAAAAGGACGGGATAGTGCCTGAAATGGTAGGACGGCTCCCTGAAGATGGGGTAGGTGCAGCCCGCGCAACCGGCTCTAAGCTCCCTCACCGCGTCCTTGTACTTACGGGTAGTGAACTCTTTAACAAAATCACCGGCAAGGATGTTTTGGTTCATGCTCACCTCGTTGCAGAGCCCGAACTCACCGTCAGGATATATCTCGAAGTACCACCGCCCGCCGTCGCACTCCCACTTTATGTCACCTGTCCTGATAAACCCGACGGAATGATTAAGAAATTTTGTGGAATCAAGGATATTAAGGCCGCCCTTCTTCAGGCTGATAAGCTCGTCATAAACGTCTCTGGCGATCTCCTTGTCCATGGCGGTGAAGGTGAACGACTTATCAAATCCCTTGAAGAGCGGCGAGTTCTCCTCCTCACCGAGCACGACCGGTGCGAGTGTGGCGTAAGCGCCAAGCTCATGGATAAACCTGCACAGCTCGGGCAGCTCAGAAAGGTTATGGTGCGATACGACGATGTTCACGTGCGGCAGCACACCCGGGAACTTTTTTATCGCATATTTAAGGGAATCGACGGCGGACTGCCAGACATCCTTCCCCTTGCAGAGCATGTCCTGCTTCTCCTTGTCAAGCGTGTCCAGAGACGTGCTGTAATCGATAATGCCCGCGTCTACCGCATTGTCCATCAGCTCCTTATCAAGGTGAGTCCCGCCGTTTGTCTCGATCCTCGTGTGGATGTTCACGTCGCGAAATATCCTTATGATATCAAGGATATCCTTCCGTAAGAACGGATCGCCGCCGGTAAGGACTATATACGGCACACGAAGCCGCTTTAATATCTTCGCCACTTTCCGTATCTCATCAAGGCCCATCTCGCTTTTCACATCCGGCTTCGTCCAGACATTGCACATCCGGCAGCGCAGGTTACAAACCCTCGTCAACCTGAAAAGGACAAAAAACGGCCTGCCGAATATTTTAGAATCAAGGTACCCGAGTACCTCGCGCGTCCGCTCCAATTACATACCCCTGTAAAGTTTTCACCACAGTGGGGACAGCCCACCCTACAGCTAAAACCGCTTATGTTACTCCACAAATCCTTCACCTTAGGCCGACAACGGAGGTGTCTATATTTGGTCAAGCTTTAAGCTTGCCTGATAAGCTCCAGGAACGCTTCGAGCCGTGTCCGCATCTGCCCGCGATTCTCCTGAGGGAGGTCGGTGTCTGTGATGAGGCACGGTATCCCTGTTTCGCGCTTTATCGTATCTGTCACCATCCGCGCTTCCGCCGTCTGGTAGTTACACCCGAAATTGCAGTTGAATATAACGCCGTCCACCTTTTTCAAGCGCTGAATATTCTTTACCGTCCACTTGGCGCGCTCCTTTGCCGGCAGCGCATACGGGGTTGTCATAAACCTTTTCGCGATAGTCCGCACGGGGTCGCCCGTTGTGTCGATATCCTCATAGTAGAGGTTGAGCACACACTCAGAACCGATTATCTGCCCGCCAATCTCGTCTACCATGTTATACAGCCCGAGATCGCCCCACGCTATGCCCGTGATGAGTAGCCGCAGCGGTTTGTCTGTAATGTTCTGCGCTTTTTGCCCAGCCTGCGCGCGCGCTCTTACCCCGTCACGTATCCGCGTAAGCACCTGAAGCGCCGCCTCAGGGTCACCGAGCCAGTCGCTGCTTATGAAGATGCAGAGCACCAGATCAAGGCTGTTTATCGGTGGCGGGTCAAGCATCGCGAAACCGGTTATCTCACGTAGCGCTTCCCGCAGCTCGTTTTCGATGACGAACTCGCGGCGCAGACTCTCAAGGTCGAACTTACTACCGGTGAACTCCTCCATCTTGGCGATAAAACGTTTTATCTCGCCGACCATATAATCGAACGACGGTTTTTCATCCTCCTTGTAGTCGAATACTGGGTGGTCGCCGTAGTCGCCGTCTACCTTGTGGCGGAGCGCCTCAAAGCAGTACTGGGAGTCGTAGCACCATGGCCCGATAAACGGGTAGAAGAAATCCAGCGGGAATGTCTCCTCGGAGATTATGGAATATGCCGCCGCCTGAGCCGGGCACGCGTCCTCTGATAGCATAGCGCGCCCCCTTTTGGCTATGTCGCTCGTGCCGTCCGCGAGTATCCTGCAATACCCTGCGAAGAACGGGTCCAGGGCTATCACACCGCAACCGAAGTACAAATCTGTCGGGTTCGCCGGCCACTTGGCGACAATTTTCGCGCCATCTCTTTTAGCTTTTTTCAGCCGCTCCTCAAGGCTTAATATCATATAGGTGAGTTCGGAGACGCCATGCAGCGACGGATCAGGCTGGTAGTCGAAAATTCCAGGGAACCGCCAAAGCGCGCGGGTCAGGAACCAGAAGATGTTTATAGCCGAGCTCTTCGTGTAGCGGCCGTCAATGCGGCGGATGCTGGTAATAATGCCCGGGTTCTTTATTATGCCAAGCCCGAAGCGCAGCCTTGAACCGGTAACGAGAAATTTTATTTTACGAAATATGTTCATCGATGCCGTTCCCTATCGATTCGATAAAAGCCTCTATGCGTGTCCTTATCTGGTGCACGTCAGAGGTCGAGTGGTCAGAGTTGATATGCAGAAACTTTATGTTATAAAAGCTGACTATCTCACGGGTATGAGCCGCCTTAAAGGAGTAGGCGTCGCAAAAGCGGAGCGTGTAATATATCACACCATTTATGTGGTAGTCCTTAATTATCCTCTTAAGATGCTTGTGGCGCGGGTCGCCTTCCAATCTCGGGTACGGCAGCGAGCCGCACGGGATGTTTGAAAGGTAACCGCGCGCGATATGGGCAATATCCGCCGCCTTTACATCGACATAGATTCCGCGCGAACCGGTGCACAGTTCGTCCATCACAATGTTTCCGTTGACTTCATCTATTATCCTTAATATCTTGTCATCCCCCGGGGCGAGCATCCCGCCGGCTAAAAGTAGCCTGATGTTCGAGCAAGCATTTTTGTCAGGCGTTGCCGAGTCCACTTCGCTTACCAGTTCATTTAATAATTCAAGGTACTTCACCCTGTCAAGGAGGAATCCCGCGCGAATTGCTTTCATCACCTGAGCCCAGCTTATGACAGGCTCCGTACTTTTCAGGTATTCATACAGTCTTCTCTGGCGGTTTCGGATATCTCTGTACAGTTCGACAGCTTTGTTGAAACAGATGGAGTCAAACGCATTGCCGCTTTCTGACTCAAGTTTTTTACTGAACACTTTCAGGCTGTTGGCGAAAAAACTCTGCCCTTTTTCAGAATAGAACTGGCGCGGTATGGATATCAATATAATCTTTGTGTTAAAGTATGTCTCGAACACCTCGAGCACGCGGCGCATCTGCATACAGGCCGGCGCGTCGGCGATCATGTCGGTAAGCTCAAAGTAGTCATTCTTCCCGCTGTGCTTGATACCGACGCAGCTCCTCGCGAATGGGCACGCGTTCGCCGTAAGGTAAGAGGCGCCAATAGACGCTGCGTTATTGTCCCCGAATTGCGAGAGCCGAAGCGGTATCATGCCATGGGCATGGATTATCTCCTCTGGGATGTAGCAGCAAAAGTACCCGACGATCTTTTTACCGCTGGATTTCGCTTCTTTCAGCTCATCTACCCGTTTCCCTAACAGGTCATCGATCTTTTCAAGTGCGGAAAATTCCATTATATGCCTGTAATCAGTTCCTCGCCAGTATCGCGGCCCCGAGAGCCCCGATAAGCTGAGGATTATACTTTAGGTTGCAAAACTTTATTTTCATCTCTATTTCAAGCGCTTTCGTCATACCCTTGTTCTTCGCGACACCACCGGTGAAGCCGACCTTCTCGTCGATACCAAGCCGCATCGCCATGTTCGAGACGCGGTTCGCGACAGCGTTGTGGAGCCCGGCGATGATGTCCTTCTTCTCGTTACCCTCCGCGAGCAGGGATATCACCTCGCTCTCGGCAAAGACTGTGCACATGCTGCTTATCGAACACGGATTCTTCGATTTGAAATAAAGCTTCGCGAATTGGTCAAGATCCGAACCAAGAGCGTTTGCCATGATCTCTAAGAACTTGCCCGTACCCGCGGCGCAGCGGTCGTTCATCGCAAAGTCGATCACACGACCCGCTTCATCTACCTTTATCACTTTACTGTCCTGCCCGCCGATATCGACTATCGTGCGGACATTGCTGTCAAGAGAGTGGACGCCATGCGCATGACAGCTTATCTCGGTGATAGTCCTGTCGGCGAATCCGGCGCGCACCCTGCCATAACCGGTCACAACGATCCGGCTTATACCGCTTCGCGCAAGCTTCGCGTTAGTTGCGGCTATCTCGAGCGCCCGCTCACCGCTCTTAGCCGGAATGATATCGGTGTTGACCAGAGCGTCACCGAGCACCTTATTACTTTCGTTCACGATCACCGCTTTTGATGTGCGCGACCCGATATCCACGCCTGCTGTTATGACCCCGTTTTGCCTGTTAAACATGTTACACTACTCCATCCCATAAGGGGCATGTTGCCCAATACAAATTAAGGAATTTGTACTGTAAAGGAATTCCCCCTTCGCTCCCGCTGGTCGCCCCCCGCCGCCAGAGCGGTTCGCTCTTTTTTCAGGTACTTACAGCGACGGCTTTTGCGAAAATATGAAAAATTCGCTATTTGGCTTAAGTCCCATAAGATATAGCTCTTATCCGCGTCAGAACAATGCTGAGAAAAATAACACTGTTTTATTTATATTATACCAGTAAAAGAAAATAAAACAACGCTTTTTTAGTTCATGCGCTTTATTTGTCGGTAACACCACCCTTAAATCAGCTGCCGTGGTAAAACATAAAAAGAAAAAAGATAAAGAAAAAACATAATTCACTTGACTAAAGCAATTATTTTATGTAATTTTATGGCTTCATTCATAAGTTGTTTCAATTGCACGTATAGTCAGTTTATCAGATTACTTTTCGGGGAGACTATGAAAAGAATGAAAAGAATAATATTTGCAGTATATCTTCTTACAAATCTATTTTTCATAAATAACGCATACAGCAAGGCGCAGTTGTTTTCCCCGCCGAATGATACGCTGTTTGAAAAGGATACCATTAATGTAATCGGCACCTCGGATAAAGCCGAGGAAAAGGTGCAGAAGATAAGGATCGAGGGGACTGGTATATACCAGTATAAGGACAGGGAGATAACCTTCAATATCACTAAGGAGAAGTTATTTAATGTTAAAGCGCACTTATACCCTGGTACGAACAAGATAATTTTCAAAGGTGAGACGAGATTTGTATACTTCGATGATAAAACCGCGAAGGTGCCTTACTCTTTTGAGAAGCTGTACGAGCACTCAGAGCCTGACTGTGACAACTGCCACAAAATGGATGCAGGGGGATTTTCTACGGAGCTGACCGGTGACGTGGACGAGATATGCAACGAATGCCATGACCAGGTGGACGGAAAGAAGAACATCCATCCTGGTTTTGAGGATAGCAGCTGCATTGATTGTCATAACCCTCATTTCTCAAAATACAAGGGGCATCTGCAAAAGAGGGCGCCAGATCTTTGCGCTGACTGTCACGACAGCGTAACAGAAAAAGAAGGTTCGGAGTTCGTTGTGACGCACCGACCGGTAGAGCGCGGCGAATGCGCGAGCTGCCACAATCCTCATGCGAGCGATAATGAGAGGCTACTTGTAAAAGAGAGGTATGAGCTGTGTACAGGCTGCCACCCCGGCCCTAAGAATTTCGGTCATGCCGACGAGTATGACGACTGTACAATGTGCCACGAACCACACGTATCAAACAGGTTCATTTTGTTGAAGGATAAATATTGGGAAAACTGCCTGGACTGCCATGATGAAGTGGCTGACCAGAAATTCAAGCACCTACCCGAAGGCAGGGGCTGCGGGGACTGTCACAACCCGCATTCTGATACAGACATCGAGGATGTTGCCAGGACATGCAGAAGCTGCCACAAACCTGAGGACAAGGAGTTCGCCAGATTCCACGGCGGTTTGATATTACCTGTTGAAAAGTGCCTGAAGTGCCATACGCCGCATGACGCTCTTAATAAGAGGCTGTTAAGAAGTAAGCTCCACTTCCCGCTGACTCAGGCTGGTAACTGTGTCGCGTGTCATGAGATGAAAACAGGGAAACAAAAGAAACTGGGTTTTGTCATGGCTCAAACTTCAGTATGCTTCAAATGTCACGGCGATAAAAAGCCGCTTGTCGGTTACGATGGCTCCGTTCATCCGCCGGTTGTGAAAGGCACCTGCATAGCATGTCACTCACCGCACCTCAAGCTGAAAAGGAAGCAGCTATTGTTGCCTTTAGAGAAGCTCTGTTTCAAGTGCCATGACGATTTTGTCGAGAAAGTCAAAGGTATCAAGGGCAGTTCTGTGCACCCGCCGGTTGAGGAGAATGATTGTCTGGCCTGCCATGATCCGCATAAGAGCGACAATATCGCTTTACTGACGACAAAGCTGAATGATCTCTGCTTTGAGTGTCACGATCGAAGCGTTTCAATAATAGATGGCAGGAATATCGTATATTATCACGAGCCACCGACTGAGGATGTGTGCACAAACTGCCACTCGCCGCATAGCTCAGAAAAGAGTAACCTTCTAAGGATGAAGAAAGAGTAGCCGCTACTTACGCTTACTCTTTGCCCTTAAATACTCTTTCTCTAATGAAACGCTCACTATCTCCGCGTCTTTCCCCCGCACCGATATCTTTGTGGACGCGCCTGCCCAGTATCGATTCTTACCCTTTTTCTTTGTCGGTTCGCCGTGGCGGGCGGTAAAATATTCTACTATCTTTCCCCGGTCATCTTCTTTGAAGGTGATGATGACCCCATAAAGCTTGTCTTCGAAGAACTCGTAACCGATGTCCACGTCCACACCGCCAAGCTTTGCGCTAAAGTAAAGCCCGTCCTTTTCGCTCAGGGTCTTTGTACCGCTTTTTATGTATTCCTGAATGCTTGTTCCCCATCTGAAGCCGCCATAACCGTCAGGCTCGTTCGGGAATGAATATGAGCTACCAATAAAAACAAAAAAAATCGTAAATATGAGAAAATGTAACATTATAAAGCGCGTTTTCATACTTCTATTTAATACATGCAACGATAAGGCAAGTCAATTTTTTTTTTACGATTGATTATTTGCAATTAATTCTTACAATTAACAAGTTCCCTTAATACCTCTTCCCTTACAAGCTCTTTTATCATGCTAATGTTACCGGTCATCTCACCCCTTGTTTCCGCCGCGCGTCTGGCGCTCTTCCCGCAGCCGCCGCAGTTTACGCATCTCGATGAACAGAGCCGCTCCTCAGATATCCCGCTGACGCTGACAAGTCTGGCCACCTGCTTATCGCTGAGCGTTTTGATATTACCAAGCTGCCTCGCTTTCAATGTTATCTCGGCTGTATGCTCTATCTTCTCGAGTTTGTAGTATGCGTCGAATACATCCTTTTTACTTACTGTTATCGCGCCGTGCCTGTCAAGTATCACGGCATCGTACCGCGTGATGTACTCCTTGATCGACTCTGGTACCTCCTGTGTCGTCGGGGTCGCATAGTCCGCCGTCGGTATCACGCCCAATGTCATCACCACTTCTGGCAGCACGCATTTCGCCAGCGAGACCCCGGCGATAGTGAAAGCGGTGCATGTCGGCGGGTGCGCGTGTACTATAGCCTTTATCTCCGGGCGGAGCTTGTAGGCCGCGAGGTGCATCTTCAGTTCTGACGACGGTTTGCGCCTGCCTGACAAGATCCCGCCGTCACCGTCCACCACAACGATATGTTCATCTTTCAAGAACCCCTTGGATACGCCGCTCGCGGTCGTGATGATCCTGTTTGCAGATATCCTTATGCTGATGTTTCCGTCGGTGGCGGCGATATACCCCTTATCATAGAGCATCTTACCGACTGTTATTATATCCCTCTTGTAATCCAGTTCCGATTTCATCTTCCCTCCATATCAACGTGATCGACTATACCGACTATTATGCAGTGCACCGGTTCGCTCTCCACACCGAAGATCAGCCGCGATGAGCTGCCCTCCTGCAAAACAAGCACCTTGTCGCCGACGCCCGCCTGCGCCCTGTCGATAGCGATGGTAGTCTTACCGTAAAACGTTCCGCTCTCCTTTACGCGCCGAACGAGCAGAAGCTTCTCACCCTTTAATATCGGGTGCTTTTCATCCGCCACGACCGTCTTTAACACCTTTGCCACGAACATCCCTTAATCTCCGATCTGGTCAACGATACCGATGATGGCGGCGTCTACCGGTGATAACTTCTTCGCGTCCTCGAGCGCCATGGAAGCTTCCCTGCCGGTTACATAAAATACGGTATCCATCGGCCCCGCCTGAGCGGTATCGACAGCGACCAACGGCTCGCCCATATCCCGCTTCTCCTCATCGAGCGGCTGTACGACGAGCAGTTTTATGCCGGTCAGCGCCGCTGATTTTTGCGACGCTACTACCGTACCGATCACCTTTGCTAAATACATGTAATGCTCCTAATCCTTTTTATAACATAATACTGTTCATATCAGGGTGCGGCATCGCGATTATCGTGTCATTAACGTACATCCCTTTTTCGGTGACGGTACCCTTCGCGCGGGTCATCGCCGACTGCACGTCAAACAGCTCACCGGTCATCGTGAAGTAGCTCTTGCCGCCCAGGCCGTTCGCCAGCCTGATATCTATCAGTTTGATTTCCGCCTCCTTTATGGCGGCATCCGCGGCGATGACGGCGCTCGCTGCCGAAAACGTTTCTAATACGCCGATAGAATCGATCCTGTCGATCTTCTAAATACCCAGTATCGCCGGCGCTACCTGCTCATGTATGTTGTATATGATGATGCTGTCGACGACAAAATTGTCCGCCGCCTCGAGTCCGGCCTCCATCGACTCGCTGACGTCCGCCTCACGGCCGTTCACCAGTATCATGTACTTACCGGCGCAGATCGGCGATGATCTTAACACATCCACCCCCGCCTTCTTGACCATCGCGTCGGTGGAGTAGATACCCGCCGCGACGCTGTTAAGCTCAATGATACCTATTGCCGGATCCTTCATCGCTCTCACTTACCCTTTCTTTCATGCAGCACAATAATATGATCGTTCGCGCACTTCGCGACCCTGCCGCTGATCGACGCGTGGTAGGCCGCCCCGAGTTTCCCATCCGGGATTACCGCTATCGTGTCGCCTGCCCGCACATAGTCACC
>JAJRZU010000026.1 GCA_024275075.1 Deltaproteobacteria bacterium
AAGAAGCGGTCGCAAAATTAAGATATGTACGGGTGTCGCCAAGGAAAGCAAGGCTGGTGACTGATGCTATAAGAGGTAAGAGGGTGAGTGATGCGTTGAACATACTTGCATTCTCAAAAAAAGGCAGTGCGCCCATGCTCTAGAAACTGGTGAAATCTGCGATTGCGAATGCTGAGTCTGGAAAGAATATGGATGTCGATAACCTTTACATCAGCAGGATATTCGTTGATGAGGGGCCGACTATGAAGAGGTTCAGGCCAAGAGCGATGGGTAGAGGCACCAGGATATTAAAAAGGACGAGCCACATAACGGTGGTATTAAAAGAAGCGTAAAATATACGGAGGTGAAGTTTGGGTCAGAAAGTACATCCCATTGGGTTCAGGTTAGGGATAAATAAGACATGGAGCTCACAGTGGTTTTCAAAGAAAGATTATGAGAAGCTGTTGCATGAGGATCTTGAGATCAAGAAACGCTTAAAGAAGAAGCTGTATCACGCGGGTGTCTCAAAGATAGTCATCGAGCGTACCGGTAATAAGGTGAAGATAAATATTCACACAGCCAGACCCGGAATTGTCATCGGTAAGAAGGGTATGGAGATAGAGAACCTGAAGATCCAGATAAAGAAATTAACTGACCAGGAAGTGTTTATTAATATACAAGAAGTGCGCAAGGCGGAGATTGTTCCGCAGTTAGTCGCCGAGAACGTGGCATTGCAGTTAGAGAGACGGATCTCATTTAGAAGAGCGATCAAGAAGGCGGTAGCGTCCGCGCTCAAGCTTGGCGCATTAGGTATAAAAGTATCGGTTTCCGGGCGCTTGGGTGGTGCGGAGATGGCGAGGACAGAGTGGTATAGAGAGGGCAGGGTTCCGCTTCACACTCTGCGCGCCGATATAGATTATGGTTTTGCCGAGGCTTTGACGACATACGGTTTGATCGGGGTCAAGGTCTGGATATTTACCGGTGAGGTATTCAAGAAAAAAGGGAAGGTACAAGGAGCATAATTAATGTTAAGTCCGAAGAAAGTAAAATATAGAAAGCGGCAGAAGGGCAGGATGAGGGGCGAAAGCAAAGGCGGCACAGAGCTGAACTTTGGTGATTTCGGTCTGCAAACGACATCTTGCGGCCGTTTGACCGCCAGGCAGATCGAGGCGGCGCGGATCGCTATGACAAGGTATATAAAAAGAGGCGGCCGTGTCTGGATAAGGATATTCCCTGATACGCCTCTTACTAAAAAGCCAGCTGAGACAAGGATGGGTAAAGGTAAGGGGGCTCCTGAAGAGTGGGTGGCTATTGTGAAACCTGGCAGGGTCATGTATGAGATAGAAGGGGTATCCAAGGAAGTTGCTGCGGAGGCTTTCAGGCTTGCGGCGCATAAACTGCCGATCCCCACTAAGTTTGTTACAAGGGAGCAAGTGTAATGAAGAAGGATAATTTTAAAGAGCTGACCTTAGATGAGTTAGCCCAAAAGAAAGTAACTTTAAAAGAAGAGCTGTTTAATTTGAAGTTCCAGTATGCTACCGGTCAGTTGGATAATACGATGAGGCTGGTGCAGGTAAAGCGTGATATTGCAAGAGTATTGACAAGGATTAGCGAGAATACGCAAAAGGCAAACGCAACAAAATAAGGTTAAGGGGAAGTAATGGAAAAGCGTGGTTTAAGAAAAGAGATGGTCGGTAAAGTGATCAGCGATAAAATGGACAAGACTGTTGTTGTTGAGATAACGCGAAAGCTGAAGCATACCCGGTATCACAAGTATATTAAGAAGACTAATAAGTTCAAGGCTCATGATGCGGCTAACCAGTGCGGTATCGGTGATCTTGTCACTATTGTTGAGTCAAAGCCTATTAGTAAAGATAAACGTTGGGTTGTAAAAAATATCGAGCAAAAAGCTCTGTAAATTAACTAAGGTGGTAAAGTCAGATGATTCAATCGAATACTATGCTTGACGTAGCGGATAATTCCGGAGCGAAAAAGTTGCTTTGTATAAAAGTTCTTGGCGGGTCAAAGAGAAGATACGCTTCCATTGGTGATGTCGTTGTCGGCTCGATAAAAGAGGCTATGCCTGAATCGAAGGTAAAAAAGGGCGATATAGTCAAAGCGGTTGTCGTAAGGGTCAATAAGGAGATCTCGCGCGCTGACGGCTCATATATAAGGTTTGACACAAATTCAGTCGTATTGGTAAACAATCAGAAAGAGCCGATAGGTACGCGTATATTCGGACCGGTCGCAAGAGAGTTACGGGCAAGGAAATACATGAAGATCATTTCACTTGCACCAGAAGTGCTTTAAGGATAAGGGGTTATAAAACATGTTAGAGATTAGATCACATTTAAAGAAAAATGATACTGTTGTTATTCTCTCTGGTAAGGAGAAGGGCAAGACAGGCAAGATATTAAAGCTGCTGCCTAAGAAAAACAGGATCATCGTTGAGAAACTGCAATTTATTAAAAGGCATACCCGCCCTACCAACGTAAACCCGCAAGGTGGTATTGTTGAGAAGGAAGGTTCTATACATGTATCAAATGCCGCTCTTTTGTGCCCGAGATGCAATGTGGCTGTAAGGGTAAGGATTGAGAGCCTGGACGATAAGAGTAAAGCCAGAATCTGTAAAAAATGCGATGAAGCGATATAGCTAAGGGGTAAAGTAATGGTAAGGTTGAAAGAGAAATATTTAAAAGAATGCGTTCCTGCTTTGACGAAAAAGTATGGTTACAAGAATATAATGCAGGTGCCTAAGATCACGAAGGTCGTTATCAACATGGGTGTCGGTGAGGCTATCACCAATATCAAGCTGCTTGACAGCTCTGTTGCCGAACTCGCGCTCGTCGCGGGGCAGCAACCGGTAATAACGCGGGCGAAGAAATCTATCTCTAACTTCAAGTTAAGAGAGGGTATGCCGATAGGCTGTATGGTCACCCTGAGAAAGACCAGGATGTATGAGTTCTTGGACAGGCTCTTAAACGTAGCGCTGCCAAGGGTCAAGGACTTTCGTGGTATCTCAAAGAACGCATTTGATGGCAGGGGTAACTATGCTTTAGGTATAAGAGAGCATATAATATTCCCTGAAATCGATCTGGATAAATTAGACAAGATCAAGGGGATGAACATTGTTATCGCTACGACGGCTAAAACTGATGAAGAGAGCAGAGACATGCTTAAGATATTAGGTATGCCTTTTAGAAATTAGGATTTATTAAGGATTGATTCGGAGGATTGATGGCAAAAAAATCTATGATTGCTAAAGCAAAGAGAGCAAAGAAATTCAAAGTGAGAGAATATAACAGGTGCCCGCTGTGCGGCAGACCCAGAGCGTATTACAGAAAGTTCGGCATGTGCCGGATATGCTTTAGACTGCTCTCGAGAAGCGGTGATTTGCCGGGCGTTATAAAATCAAGCTGGTAGACGCAGGATAATTATTATTTGCATTAAAACGCAGGAGGAAAAATGACTGACCCAATTTCAGATTTATTGACAAGAATCAGGAATGCCATTCAGGCAAAACACGATAAAGTTGAGATGCCCGCTTCAAATATCAAGGCTAATATAGCCCGGATACTGAAGGAAGAAGGTTACATCACTAACTATAAAGTGTTTAAAGATAAAAAACAGGGTATTCTTAAGCTACACTTAAAGTACGACGAGAATAAGGTCGCCGCCATTGAAGGGCTGAAGAGACTTAGCAAGCCTTCTTTGCGGAGGTATTCTGGTAAGGGTGAAATCCCTATGACATTAAACGGTTATGGGGTGACTGTCGTAAGTACTTCAAAGGGTGTTATTACTGACAGGACAGCAAGAAAAGCAAACGTAGGCGGAGAGATTCTCTGCCAAATATGGTAATAAGGAGCGGATTATAATGTCGCGTATAGGTAAAATTCCGGTTGCGATACCAAAGGATGTTAAGTTAGACTATAAAGATAACCTGATGAAAGCGAGCGGCCCACAGGGTGCGCTTGTTCTGACTGTCCCGCAAGGGGTGGACGTTAAAATTCAAGACGGTATTATCAATGTAATAAGGGTGAGCGAGACAAAGGACGGCAGGCGTATGCAGGGACTTGTCAGAAGCCTTATACACAATATGGTCAGTGGCGTACAAAAAGGTTTTGAAAAGAAGCTCGACATTATCGGTGTCGGCTATCGGGCGGATGTTAAAGGTGATACATTGACGTTGCTCTTGGGGTACTCGCACCCGATTGAGTATAAGATACCTGCCGGTATAAAGATAGAGGTGGACAAAAAGAACACCATTACGATCTTTGGCGCCGATAAGCAGCTTGTCGGTTCTGTCGCCGCAAAGATAAGGTCTATGCGTTCTCCTGACCCGTATAAAGGTAAGGGTGTCAGGTACCGTGATGAGGTTGTCAGAAGAAAAGTCGGTAAGGCTGGCAAGAAATAATATTTACAAGAAATAATATTTAAAGTCGTCGAAAAAAGAGGATAAGATGAAAAAGATAAAGGTAAAAAAAATTGCATTAAGGCAGAAAAGAAAGAGGAAGATCAGAAAGACCATTATTGGTACCAGTGCAAGGCCGAGACTCTCTGTTTTCAGAAGCGCGGAGAATATCTATGCTCAGCTCATAGATGATGCTCAGGGCAAAACATTAGCCAGCGCGTCTACTCTGGACAAGGGTATAAAAGGTGAGTTGAAGACAGGCGGAAATGTCGACGCGGCCAAAAAAGTCGGTGAACTGATCGCCAAAAAAGCGGTAGACAAAAAAATAACGACTGTCTCTTTTGACAGGAACGGGTACTTGTTTCACGGCAGAGTAAAAGCGCTCGCGGATTCCGCAAGAGGAGCAGGACTCAAGTTTTAGAAGTATAATGCTCCACCTGATTAGAAGCGGTAACAAATATTTGGAATAGATTTTTATCATTATAATAGGAGAGAATCATTGATCCCACAAGAAGAAGTAAATAAATTAGAACTCGTTGACAAAGTCGTCAGCATTAGAAGAGTGGCTAAGGTTGTAAAAGGCGGCAGGAGGTTTAGCTTCTCGGCATTGGTTGTCGTTGGCGACCAGAGCGGCCATGTCGGTTACGGTATGGGTAAAGCGAACCAGGTGCCCGAGGCAATCAGGAAGGGTGTTGAGAACGCGAAGAAAAACCTCATTGAAGTACCGATAATCAACAACACGATACCGTTTTTCGTAAAAGGCGTATATGGCGCCGGTAAGGTCATCCTGCGGCCGGCTCCCGAGGGTACCGGCGTTATCGCGGGCGGCGCTGTTAGAGCGGTGGTAGAGTCTTCTGGCATAAAGAATGTCAACGCTAAATGCCTTGGCTCAAGCAATCCGCATAATGTGATCAAGGCGACGATGAGAGCGTTTCAGTTACTAAAGACGCCTGAGAGCATAGCCGCAAAGCGCGGGAAAAAAATAGAAGATATAATATAAGATGTTATGGAGAATAATATGAGTGGTGAGACAATAAAAATCAAGCTTACTAAGAGCCCGATCGGTTATAACAAAAAGCAAAAAGCTGTGCTTATTGGTATGGGGCTCAAGAAAATGAACCAGATCGTGTCGCTGAAGAAGACTGCGCCGACATTGGGGATGATAAGAAAAGTTGAGCATCTTGTAACAATTATCGATGAAGCGTAATGCTTCAACTGATTATATCGGAATTTTATCATAGGAGTTATAATGAAATTATGTGAATTACAGCCCGCAAAAGGCGCTATAAAGAAAAGGAAAAGAGTCGGCAGGGGCAACGCTTCTGGGCATGGCGGGACTTCATGCCGGGGGCATAAAGGTCAGAAATCGCGTTCCGGCGGCAGCATAAGGGGCGGTTTCGAGGGCGGTCAGATGCCTTTGCAAAGAAGGGTGCCAAAAAGAGGGTTTACGAACATCTTCAAGAAGGTATATTCTGTGATCAATCTGTCAGATCTCGCGAAATTTGAAGAGGGTTCTGTAGTGGATTCGGAATCTTTGATCAAAGCGGGTATAATCAAAAAAGTCAATGACGGGGTAAAGCTGCTCGCTAATGGTGAGCTCAAGCATCCTTTGACCATTAAAGTAAAAAAAATCAGTAAAGCCGCGACCGAAAAGGTAAAGGCCGCCGGTGGAACTTTACAGGAGATATAATTGATTAACGGAATAAGCAATGTAGGTAAGATACCAGAGCTGAAGAAGCGTCTGGGGATGACCTTTCTGCTCTTGGCTATTTACCGGATAGGTGTCTTTGTGCCTGTCCCCGGTGTAAATGTCAAAGTACTTCAAGAGCTTCTCAGCCAGCAGGCGGGCACTTTGTTCGGCTTCTTTGACATGTTCACCGGTGGCGCGCTCAAGAACTTCTCTATTTTCGCATTGGGTATTATGCCGTATATCAGCGCATCTATTATTATTCAGCTCCTTACCGTTGTCGTACCTTATCTGGAGAAACTCCAGAAAGAGGGTGATATCGGGCGGAAGAAGATAACGCAGTATACCCGCTACGGGACAGTGTTTTTAAGCTTGTTTCAGGGCTTTATGATAAGCACTTACTTAGAGAAAGCGACTATGGGCAGCGCGGATGCCATGATCGTTTTGTCGCCCGGCTGGGGTTTTAAGCTATTTACTATGATAACTCTTACCGCGGGTACCTCTTTTATCATGTGGATCGGTGAGCAGATCACCGAACGGGGCATCGGGAACGGGATATCGTTGATCATCTTTGCCGGTATCGTTGCGAGTATGCCGCAGGGTATCGGGAAGACATTTGAGTATGTGAGAAGCGATTTGCTTAGTATCGTCGAGGTGATAGTAATTCTTGTGATCATGATATCGGTTATAGCCGCTATTATCATCATGGAGACCGGACACAGGAAGATACCCGTGCAGTATGCGAAAAGGCTGGTCGGGAGGAAGATGTATGGCGGGCAAAGTACGCACATCCCGTTGAAATTGAACACGGCGGGCGTTATCCCACCGATATTCGCGTCCTCTTTGCTTATGTTCCCTGCGACTATTGCGCAGTTTATCGATGCGAGCTGGATATCAAGCGTGCAGAACGCACTGTCGCCGGATAAATTCATATATAACCTCGTTTTTGTGCTGCTTATCATATTCTTCTGCTATTTTTACACTGCACTGGTATTCAACCCGATGGACATAGCGGATAATATGAAGAAGTCAGGCGGATATATCCCCGGTATCAGACCCGGATCAAGGACTTCTGAATATATTAAAAGAGTGCTCAACAGAATAACATTTGTCGGCGCATTATATGTCTCGGCTGTCTGCGTATTACCGACACTGCTTATCTATAAATTGAAAGTACCGTTCTACTTTGGCGGCACAGGTCTTCTGATCGTTGTAGGTGTTGCGATAGATACCGTTCAGCAGATAGAATCGCACCTTATATTCAGGCATTATGACGGGTTTATGAAGAAGAGCAGGACAAGAGGACGGAAGTAATGAATTTAGTTCTTTTAGGCCCCCCCGGGGCTGGGAAAGGTACGCAGGCTGTGAGACTCGCTGAAAAATATTCTATCCCGCAGGTCTCCACGGGTGATATCCTAAGGAAGGCTGTGAAGGAGAAGACGTTTCTGGGTGTAAAGGCGAAGAGCTATATGAACAGTGGGAAATTAGTCCCCGATGAGCTGGTCGTGGAGATAATAAAGGAGAGGCTTGTTGAGAATGACTGCGAAAACGGGTTCATCCTTGACGGTTTCCCAAGGACGATGGTGCAGGCCGAGAAACTTGACAATATGCTGCATACAGAAGGTAAGCGCTTAAATAAAGTGATAAACATCAAAGTTGAGGATGACCTTTTGATAAAAAGGCTGACAGGCAGGAGGATATGCAAAGACTGCGGCGCTAATTATCACATAATATTCGACCCACCGACTAATGAAGGAATGTGCAATAAGTGTAACGGTGAGCTTTACCAGCGGGACGATGATGAGGAAGACACGATTATCTCTAGGCTTGATGTATATAAAAAACAGACGGAGCCGCTCATCAGGTATTATGAAAAGCAGGATATGCTCGCAACCATTCAGGGTAACGGGGCGATGGATAAAATATTCTCTGACATGTGTCAGGCGATTGAGGGTAGTATGTGATTATCCTGAAAACACCAAAGGAGATTGAGCGGCAACAGGGCGCCTGCCGGATTGTCGCTGAGGTTCTATCGACGATAAGTGAAGCGGTAAGACCAGGCGCTACCACAAAGGAGCTGGATTTATTAGCCGAAAGGCTGACGAAGGAAAAAGGAGCGAAACCGGCGTTTAAAGGTGTCAAAGCTTCAGGCCCTTACAAGCCGTTTCCTTCGGTGTTATGCACTTCGATCAACGATGAAGTTATACATGGTATACCATCTGACAGGGCGCTCAAAGATGGGGACATTGTCAGCATAGATTTTGGCGTTTTATATGACGGGTATTATGGTGATGCCGCCATTACGGTTCCCGTCGGGAGAATAAGTGAAAAAGCCAGGAAGCTTCTTAGAATAACTGAGGAAGCTCTGGATAAAGCTATAGAAAAAGCGGTTGTCGGGAACAGGCTCTCTGATATCTCGCACGCGGTTCAGCAGTACATAGAGAGTAACGGTTTTTCAGCAGTAAGGGATTTTGTCGGGCACGGTATCGGCCGGAGCCTCCATGAGGAGCCGCAAGTACCAAACTATGGATCGGCAGGCAGGGGAGTCAGGTTAAAAGAGGGTATGGTGCTGGCGATCGAGCCGATGATAAATGAAGGCGTTTGTGACGTAAAAGTCCTTGATGATGGCTGGACTGCGGTAACTGCCGATGGTAAGTTATCGGCACATTTTGAGCATTGTGTCGCGATAACAAAAAACGAACCGATTGTGTTGACAAAAAGATAGTTATTTATTAATATACTCTCTTTTTTAAAGGGGTGGGGGAAATGACAAAAGAAAGTGCAATTGAAGTGGAAGGTACCGTTGTTGAGCCGCTGCCGAACGCTATGTTCAGGGTGGAATTAGAGAACGGGCACAAAGTGCTGGCGCATATTTCGGGTAAGATGCGGATGCACTTTATCAAGATTCTTCCTGGCGATAAGGTGACGGTCGAGCTTTCGCCGTATGACCTGACACGCGGGAGAATAACTTACAGGTCAAAGTAGAATAATAGTTAGCGAAAAGGATGATTAAAGATGAAGGTCAAAGCGTCAGTAAAAAAGATTTGCGATAAATGCAAGGTTATCAAAAGAAAAGGCGTTGTGCGGGTTATCTGTGATAACCCGAAGCATAAGCAAAGACAGGGCTAAAAAACCAAAAGGAGAACAAGTTGGCACGAATATCAGGTGTTGATCTACCAAAGAACAAAAGGATCGAGATTGCTATTACCTATATCTATGGTATTGGCAGGACTGCGTCGGTCAAGATATTAGAGGCGGCGGGTATAGATAAGACCAAGAAGACGAACGACCTGACCGAATCCGAGGTCTCGAGCATACGAGAAGTGATTGATCGTGATTATAAGGTGGAAGGTGATCTGAAACGTGAGATAATGACCAACATCAAGCGATTGATGGACTTGGGTTCATATAAAGGGCTAAGGCACAGAAGGGGCCTACCTGTAAACGGGCAGAGGACGAAGACGAACGCTCGTACCAGGAAGGGACCGAAAAGAGCATATGGCAGGAAGAAATAATTAAAGGCTGGGGGAACAATGGCTAAGCATGTAAAGAAGCGAACGCAGAAGAAGAAGGTAAAAAAGAACATACAAACAGGTGTTGCTCACATACAATCTACATTTAATAATACGATAATAACATTATCAGATGTAGCAGGGAATGTGATTTCATGGTCAAGTTCTGGTAGTCAGGGCTTTAAAGGCTCAAGGAAAAGCACGCCGTTTGCGGCACAGATCGCGGCGGAACATGCGGCGAAAAAGGCTATGGAACATGGCTTAAGGAGTGTGGAGGTATTAATAAAAGGACCTGGTTCTGGCAGGGAGGCGGCGCTTCGTGCGCTTCAGGCCGTTGGTATCACCATAACGATGATCAGGGACGTTACACCGATTCCGCACAATGGCTGTAAGCCGCCAAAAAGAAGAAGAGTTTAGGCAATTTAAAGGAGGTTTGACTTGGCAAGATATACGGGCTCTGCATGCAGGATATGCCGCAGGGAAAATTTGAAGATTTATTTAAAGGGCAACAGGTGCTACACCGATAAGTGCGCTATTGACAGAAGGAATTACCCGCCAGGGCAACATGGTCAAAGAAGGGCCAAGTTTTCTGAGTATGGCACCCAGCTAAGAGAGAAGCAGAAGGTGAAAAGGATATACGGCCTGTTAGAGAACCAGTTCAGGACACTTTTCAAGAGAGCGGATTCTCAAAGAGGTATTACCGGTGAGAATCTCCTTAATCTCTTAGAAAAAAGGCTGGACAATGTTATTTACAGAAGCGGGTTCCTGACTTCAAGAAGAGAGAGCAGGCAGATGGTCAGGCACAATCACTTCCTGGTAAATGGGAAGAAAGTAAACATCCCGTCTTATCTTGTAAAAGCGGGTGATGTCATTGAATTAAAAGAGAAGAGCAGGAAGATCAAGAGGGTTCAGGAGTCGTTGGACAGCGTTATCAGGCGTGGTATGCCAAAGTGGCTTGAGCTTGAGAAAGAGAATTTCAAGTGCATCATTAAAGATGAACCTGAAAGAGAAGACATTACTATGCCGATTAATGAACAGTTGATCGTTGAGCTTTATTCAAAATAATAAATAATTTGCTGTACTTAAATCTATGGAGGAGCCATGTATAAAAATTGGCGCGATCTTATTAAACCAAAATTATTAGAGGTTGAGAAGGATACGCTTACTAATAATTATGGAAGGTTTTTTGCCGAGCCGTTTGAAAGAGGGTTTGGTATCACTGTCGGTAATTCAATGCGAAGGATACTTACTTCTTCACTTCAGGGCGCGGCGATAACCGCTGTTAAAATTGATAATGTATCCCACGAGTTTTCTGCGATAGCGGGTGTTAAGGAAGATGTTACAGAGATCATCCTGAATCTTAAGCAGGTTCTTATCAAGCTTCATTCTCACGGGCCTGAAAAGATATACATCAAGGCGGACAAGGCCGGTGAGATAAAGGCCGGTGATATTGTCGTAAATCAGAATGTTGAGATACTTAACCCTGACCTGCACATCGCCACCCTTTCAAAAGAAGGGAAGCTGAACATCGAGATGAGAGTCAAGATGGGTAAGGGGTACGCACCGGCGGAGAAGAACAAGGAGGAAGGGCTGCCGATTGGTACTATACCGATCGACTCGATTTTCTCACCGATCAAGAAGGTCATTTACAATGTAACGAACGCAAGGGTGGAGCAGTTTACGGATTATGATAAGCTGACGATGGATGTATGGACTGACGGCAGTGTCGCTCCTGAGGACGCGATCGCTTATTCCGCCAAGATCCTGAAAGAGCACATGAATATTTTCATCAACTTTGAGGAGCCGGTCGAGCCTGAGATAACAGAGGAGGAGGAGACCGAAGATACGGAATCGGCTCAGATCAACGAGAACCTTTACCGGTCGGTGGAGGAGCTCGAGCTGTCGGTGCGGTCTGCCAACTGCCTTAAAAACGCAAATATCAGGACAATAGGTGAGCTTGTCCAGAAGACGGAAGCTGAGATGTTAAAGACGAAGAATTTTGGCAGGAAGTCATTGAATGAGATAAAAGATATTCTTATGGAGATGGGTCTTCATCTGGGTATGGCATTAGAGGATATGGATTTCCAGAGTGAGATCACAAAAAAAAATGAATTATAAAGGGTATTATTATGCGACACCAAGTATCAGGTAGAAGGTTAAACAGAACGCCAAGTCATAGAAACGCTATGATGAGGAACATGGTAACATCATTGATCATGCACGAGAGGATCAGTACTACGGTTCAAAAAGCGAAAGAGCTTAGAATCGTTGCCGAGAAACTTGTGACGTTAGCGAAGCGCGGTGACCTGCACGCGAGAAGGCAGGCTTTGAAGGTGATTAGAAGTATCGAGGCCATGAAGAAGCTTTTTGATGATTATTCAAATCGGTTCGCGACAAGAAATGGCGGATATACGAGAATAACCAGGACTGGTTTCAGGCATGGAGACAAGGCTGAGATGTCGATCATCGAGTTTTTACCTGCTGAGCAGAAAAAGGTTGTTGAGAAAGGTAAAAAGACAAGGCGGAGAAAAGCCGCAAAGAAGGATGATGTCGCAAAGCCAGTCACCAGAAGAAAAACGGCCGCGAAGAAAGAAGAAACTGCGCCGGAGGTTGAAGCTGTCTCCGCTCCTGCGGATACCGCTGAAGCCAAGGAGCCGCAGGCAAACGGTGCAGATAACGCCGCCGCTGAAGTAAAAGAGAGCGCAACCGAAACGAAGGAAGAGAATGTGGAAGCTGCCGCGAAAGAGGAACCAAAGGAAGAAACAAAAGAGTAATATCAATGTTTGATATAGCATATATTAAGGGACTGTTGTCAAATAGTGTAAAATACATATTTTCAAAAAATCCTACGTTGTAAGTTGTTGATATTACGGGGCGCCGACAGCATCTGGATGTTCGGAGGCGAAGGGGCAAGCCCCTTAAATTGTATTGGGCAACATGCCCATTAAGGCAGGGGAGGCTTACTCTTCTGCCTTTTTTTGTTTCAGCCGCCAAGGAGACTAAGAGTCGGATATGATAGAATTTAAGGGTGTGACATATAGAGCCGCAAAGTCAGTAAAAACGGCGGCTTATGAGAATATCGATATCTTGTGTGATATAGATATCAGGATAAGTAAAGGCCGCTTCGTCAGCATAATCGGTAAGAACGGTTCGGGTAAGACTACTTTTGGTATGCTCATCAAGGGGCTGTTAGCGCCGACATCGGGCGAGGTCATCGTTGATGCTGAAGTAAATCGCGGTGTTAACGATAAGGTGGGTTACATATTTACCAATCCTGAGAATCAGATAGTGCACCCTTTGGTTGAAGATGATATCGCGTTCGGGCTCGAGAACCAGATGGCGGCGGAGTCTGAGATGCGTCAAAGGGTAGTGGCCGCCCTGAAGGAAGTAAGTATGGAGGCTCATTTGAAGAGCCCGATACACTGGTTATCCAGGGGCGAGCAGCAAAAGATAGTCGCCGCCGGTGTGATTACCCTGAACAGTGAGGTGATCGTCTTTGATGAGGCGGCGTCTTTACTTGACGGCAAAGCGAAGGATGAACTGATGAGGATAGTCCTTAAGCTTAACAAGGTGGACGAGAAGACTATAATCTACATAACCCATGACTTGCGTGATGTGATCTTTACCGATGACGTCATACTCTTAGAGAGTGGAAGTATCGCTTTTAATGGTAGTAAAGAAGCGTTTTTTAAGGATACCGATATGCAGGAGAAATATAAATATGAGCTACCGGATGTTGTAAAATTAGTCAATTATTTCAGGGGCAAAGGTTTTGAGCTGGGGTACTGCGACACGCCAGCGCTCATTGAAAAGATCAACGCGATTTTAAAACAGAGGCAGCGATCATTGTAGAGCGTCTACAATGATCTTTGCGAACCTTTGTGCGGACTCTGGCCCCTTAGCCGTGACGATGTCGCCATCTTTTACGACATCGCTCTTTTGCAGGAGCGCGCCTTTTTCTGCCAGGTTCCCCTGTTGAGAACCGAATACAGCCGCTTTTTTGCCGTGCATAAGGCCGGCATTCGCCAGGATCGACGGGGCGATGCAGATAGCGCCTAAGAGCCTGTTTGCCGCGAGAGTCTTCTTCGCTATTTCATGCGCCGACTCATCATCGAAATACTCACGCGCGCCGCCGCCACCGACAAAAATGACCGCGTCAAAGTCCGCAGGGTCGATTTCGGTGTACAAAACGTCAGGTGTGACAAGAGCGCCGAGCATACCGGTGCAAGGCGTTGTCTTCGATGACGCGGTGGTCACCTGAAAGCCGTTTTTTATGAACACATTCTTAGGTATCTCATACTCTTCGTCCCGGAAATTTCCGCTTGCTATTATCATCAATATTTTCTTGTCCACGGCGCACCCCCAAATAATATATAGTGTGATTATATAAAGGATAAATAAGGTTGTAAAGCGTTTAAAAATATTTATGAAAAATACCGGTGACGATATAATTAATGAAGATAAAGATTGGGATTGACATAAGCGGAAAATTCAGTAAGAATAAATTAAGGGGTGTTGATGAAGAAGAATATTGTTTTGATCGAGGATTCCAATTTTGTCAGGTCGCTTTTGAAGCATTCTCTTTCAGAGCGCGGTTTTGAAGTATATGAGGCTGAAAGCGGAGAGAAGATCCTGCGTTCCAAGAGGTTTAATCCTTCCCTTTCAGAACCCGGCTTATTAGATAAGATAAAAGTCGACCTGTTTATTCTTGATATTGAATTAGAGGATATCAACGGGCTTGTTATTTTAAAGAAGCTGAAAGCGCATGCGGACTTAAAGGATATACCGGTGATTGTGAATTCATCTCACAGCGATAAAGAGACTATCGTGCAGGCAATAACGACCGGCGCCTGCGATTATGTGCTGAAGACGGAGAATTTTTCAACGATATTACTTGATAAGGTGAGCAGGATCTTTGAAAAGGAGTTAAGCACTTTTGAAGCGACACTGTCGCGGGAGCTTGACTGGGTAAAATATGGCGGTAAGGAGCTCTCCTTTGCGCTGATAACATTATCAGACGAAAGCGACAGGGAAAAGCCAGTGGAGAAGGAGAGTTATGAGAAAGTCGTTGCGAAGCTTAAAGAGCATATCCGGCATTATGACTGGATATTCTTACTGGACGATAAGACAATAGCGGTGATCTTGCCGCTTACTACCGTACAGGCGGTTGTCATATTACGAAACAGGTTGTTAGAGATATCAAAGAAGGTGAACGAGGAGATAGCAACCCCGATGAAGGTGCAGTTGGGGTTCAGCCACTACCCGACAAACGCCTCAAGCGTTAAAGAGCTCATCGAAGAAGCAAGAAAACAGGTAAAATAAAGGCGGGCATTTCTTAAAAAAACATCTATATGGTAAACTTTCTATTGACAAATAAACTGTAAATGATGATAATGCGGCGCAAATCATCAGTTGGTTATGGTGTGGTGCGATGAATCGGAGAGGTGTCCGAGCGGCCTAAGGAGCACGACTGGAAATCGTGTAAGGTTAATAGCCTTCGAGGGTTCAAATCCCTCCCTCTCCGCCATTTATTAAAATTCATATTAAACCGGATTAGCGGTCTTATCCTTGTGCATACGCAATCACATCTATCTCAACGCGGGCGCCTTTTGGCAGGTACGCCGCCTGAACAGTGCTTCGCGCAGGTTTCGAGCCGGCAAAATACTCCTCATACACTTTGTTAAATTTTTGGAAGTCAGCCATATCAGCCAGATAACACGTAGTTTTTAGTACATTATCAAGCGAGCTGCCCGCGGCAATCAGGACATTCAGGATGTTCTCGATGACTTGTTTTGTCTCCTGCTCAATTGTACCGGTTACCATTGTGTTCGTCCCAGGGTCGATCGCAATCTGACCTGAAAGGTACAATACACCACCAAAAAGGAGAGCCTGAGAATATGCCCCTATCGGCAAGGGCGCTTTATTTGTCTGGATGATCTTTTTCATAATGCAGGCTATAGATTCCACTTATTTTTTATTTTTTATCGGAATTTTCATTGGATTTATCAAGCACCTTCTCAAAAATGATGACCTTGTCAATTATATCATATTTTGCGTCCAGCGCCATCATGCTTATTTTGCAGGCAACTATTGTACCATCGGTCTTAAAGCGCACCTGCCAGTTGTACATGATGGTGTCTTTGTTGATTGAATAGAACTCCGCGTTAATGTAGTCGTTACCGTCAAAAGAGATATTTTTTTGATATTTATCATCCAAAGTCAATATCCCCGGCTTGCTCTGTAGAACCCCTTTTTCTATCGCATCAGGTATCTCGTCCAGGCTGACTGCCTCTGGTATGAAGAGATTTGATAAGAATTTTAAGTATAAAGCCGCCTGCGGCTCATCTGGCACCATGAATTTTTCATTTTTTATCATAGTGTTATAATTATGGAAAGAGAACATGTCTGGATAATTCAAGAAGAAGAACATATTATTGTTTTTTGATACTGCTGTTATAAAATGATTGCAAAAGCCGTGGTTATTGTATCTTAATATATAGAAATCGTAATTTTTTAAAATTATGTACCTTTTTACCTCCTTTACGCTGACATAATCTTCAAGATGCTGGTTTAAGACATTAGAGATCGTAACGATCGGCAGGTTAAATTCGTTCTTAAGTTTATCCCTAAAGCAACCGGTGATTAGAAAGAGTATGCTAAACGTTATTAATATTTTTATCTTCTTCAATTCAGGTTCCTTAACATATTTGCAAGTAACATATTTGCAAGTAATAGATCAAAAATAAAACAGAGTTACGAAATTAAACGATTATTTATTTATCTTTGCCCCGCGCTTTTTTTTGATAAGCGCTTTTAACAGTGAAATTACAATATTAAAACATGAAAAAACGCGCTATTTAACGCAATCCCTTTTTTTATCAGCCCCGCTAAGGCTGTAGGCAAATAATGGCATCCCCACTAATAACAGATAAATAAAGGGCAAAATGTTTAGCAAAACACTAATTGCGAAAAAACGCTTGCCACGTGTTTTCTTACATGCAAGAACCCTTCCATAAAATATTTTTTTGGTAAGCCACCAGTTTAGAACAATATTTTAAACTGTCGCGCCGTCTAAAACAATTCATCGGTAGCCGCGGCTGTCCATGCGCAACATTTTGCTAAGTGGTATACGCGCTGTTTATTTTTACATAATCGTATGTCAGATCGCAGGTAAGCAACTGTGCTTTCGCCTCACCTATATTCAAATCGACGGTTATTGTGATCTCCTTCTCTTGCAAAGCATTGGTCAGCGCCTCTTCATTGTCCAGGGTAACGATAGAGCTTTGCCTGACAATCTGTATCGAGCCGATATGGATATCGATATTATTCGGGTATATCAGGGCGTCAGCATTCCCTATCGCCATCAGCAGCCTGCCGACGTTCGCGTCCTCACCGAAGAACGCGGTTTTTACCAGCGGTTAATTCGCGATGGTTCGGGAGACGTTCTCGGCGTCTTTTGCGGACTTTGCACCGGTGGTGATGACCTTAAGAAGTTTTGTGGCTCCTTCGCCATCTTTTACGATCATCTCGCTCAAGTCATACATGACTGCCTGAACCGCATCGACAAAGGCTGCCGCCTCGTCAGAGCCTTTGGTTATATTCGCCGCGCCTGATTCGCCGTTAGCCATGATCAACACCATATCGTTCGTGCTTGTATCACCGTCAACGGTAATCCTGTTGAAGGTCTTGTCAACACACTGCCTTAGTATCTCGTCTAAATAGCGGTGTTCCACTGCCGCGTCGGTAAGTATGAACCCCAGCATCGTAGCCATATTGGGCATGATCATTCCCGCACCCTTCGCGATACCGCATACAACCACCTTATTGTCTCCGTGCTGTATTGCCCGGTGTGATATCTTATGAAAGGTGTCCGTTGTCATAATAGATTCAGCGAAGTCGACTATCCTGTCTGGTGCAAGCGAGTGGCACAGCGCAGGCAATGCCCCCTTTATCTTCTTTATCTCCAGCCTCTTGCCGATGACGCCCGTAGAGGCTACGACGACATCGTCCTCATCGAGGTTAAGGCACTTAGCGGCATAAAAAGCCATGCTCTTAGCGTCCGCGAGACCCTCCTCACCGGTGGCGGCGTTCGCGTTGCCGCTGTTGACTATGACACCCTGGCAAAAGCCGCTCTTGAGCTTATCGATGCTGATATATACCGGCGCCGCTTTGATGGCGTTTTTAGTGAATACCGCCGCGGCTGTCGCTTTTACGGTTGAGAAGATCAGGCCGAGATCAGGCTTGCCGCTCTCTTTTATCTTCGCGTTTGCAAAGGAGAATAAAAAACCCTTTAAATCCATAGGTATATCTGACATATTAATTTTACCCGCGCTTTTATGTGTATCTCCGCTAAATACTCTCTATTAAGGGGATGATGCAAACAAATGTGTTGCCGCTTTCATCAGAAGTATCTAACTTTATGGTGCCTTTATGCTTCTTGAAGATCCCCTGTACGGTGGCCAGCCCCAGCCCGACCCCTTCTGGTTTGTCTGTTAAAATACTTCCCGGCTGATAAAAATCCATGAAGATCATCTCTATGTGCTCATCTTTGATCCTCTTACCGGAATTAAACAGGCTTAACCTTATTTTTTTCGTGTTACTCTCTTTAAACTGCTCAACATCCAGAGTTATTTTGCGCCTGTCATCATTGAATTTAATGGCGTTTTCAAACAGGAGCTCCAGCGCCTTTTTTAACATCTTGTGATCCGCATATATCATTGATTCCGCAAGTTTATTCTTATACTTAAAATTAATGTTGCCTTTTACCAACCTTGGTTGGAATTGCTTTATAATATCTTTAATGATGGTGTTCAGATCTATTTTTGCCATATCCCATTCGATCTTGTTCGTCTCTAAATTGAAGAAATTCAGTATCCGCTCGATCAATTTTGCTATCTTTAACGACTCACCGTGAATTATCTCAAGAAAGTCCTTTTTAGTGTCAGGATGATCATTATCAGGCATGTTCATGAGGAGCTCTAAATATCCGATGACAGAAGTAAGCGGCGTTTTAAGCTCATGCGACAGATTACATAACAGCTCTGACTTCGCATCACTTAGATCACGCAGCTTCTTGTTCGATTTCTCAAGCTCTATCGCCTTCTCCTTTATCTTCGCGTAAAGCTTAAAATTCTCGATCGACAAAACTACCTGATTAGATATCGTTGTCAATGTATTCATGTCATTTTCATTGAACTCGCTGCCATCTATTTTATTATTGACATTGATTATACCGACGACCTTATCATCTAATTTCATCGGGACAGTAAGAAGCGAGTTGGTGCTGTATGTATCTTTCCCCCAGTTACTCTGCCGAAAGAACTCACTCTCCTGGATATTGTTTATCAGAAGCGGCTCACCGGTCTTAGCGACATGACCGGCGACACCGTCACCTAACTTGATCCGCTTTTTCCTGATAATGTTTTTGTAAGGCCCCATATACGCGCTTATCTTAAGAGAGCCTGTACTTTCCTCAAGCATCATGATAGAGATTATCTTTACTGATAAAAGATCGACTATCAACGATACGATCTTATCTAAAAGGTGATTGATGCTTATCTTGGTCGTCGCTGTCGATTCCGCGATCTCTTTCAAGAGCATTATATCGTAGGATCTTTGCTGAGCCAATTTCAGTAACCGTACCTTGTTTAACCTGTCAAAGTTCTCTCGCACGGCATGGTTTGATACGGTCAACAGTTCCTTCGATGATACCGGTTTTGTCAGGATATCATAGATATCGTGCCTGATAAGCGTCTTTGCCACCACAAACCTTCTACTTGACGTTAAGGCGATGATAGGTAATGCAGGGGAATATATCTTGATGTTCTCTATCAATTCAACAGGGAGGGTGTTATTACCGTTGATATCTGTATCTAATAAGAGAATATTATAATTTTGCTTTAATATGGAATATAAGTTGACGGCTTTCCTGCTAATAGTCACTGAAAAGCCGTTTTCATTAAGTGTCTTTGTAATGCTTTTTTTTAATTTAGCGTCCCTGCTAATTATCAAGCATTTCTTGGATAAAGTCATCATCTCCTCACCAGCCGTCGTATTATATTCTATTTTGTTTAATTATGTAAAGAGTTTTTTAATAAACTGACAAATTAATTATCACATGCTCTTCATCTTAGTTCTTAAACTTCTTTTTTATTGATTTAAGTGAAATTATTTGTTATAAGTAACGTTTAATGGGGCTATTGCAAAATAGACAAATCTCCTTACTTTACAACAAATAACGCTTGTAAGTGATTGAAAAAAGGGGGGGGCGGCAAGCGTGCCGATTGGCCGGCAGGCGTAGCTTTACTTCATGGGCAACATGCCCTTAATCATGTAGGTAATAATGGGGGTACGAAAATGTTTCACGGTAGCATGGTGGCGATAGTGACACCGTTCAAAGATGGTGGTGTCGATGAAGAGGCGCTTCGGGAGTTGGTGGAGTTTCAGCTCCAAAACGGTACAAAGGCGATAGTGCCGTGTGGTACGACCGGTGAGTCCGCCACATTGGGTTATGAGGAGCACCAGAAGGTGATAAAGATATGTATAGACGCGGCAGGGGGGCGGGTACCGGTAATAGCCGGCACCGGTTCTAACTGCACCCGCGAGGCGATCGAGCTGACGAAGCACGCGCGCGACGCCGGCGCTGACGGCGCGCTCTTGATATCCCCATACTATAACAAGCCGACTCAGGAGGGTCTGTACAGGCATTACAAAACGGTGGCGGAAGCGGTGGATATACCGATCGTGTTATATAACGTGCCGGGCAGGACGAGCGTCAACATGCTGCCCGAAACAGTCGCGCGGCTCTCAAAGATAGAGAACATCGTAGCGGTCAAAGAGGCGAGCGGCAACATAACCCAGATAATGCAGATAATAAACCTGTGCGGTGACGATATCGACGTTATTTCCGGTGACGACGCCATGTTCTTCCCGATACTCTGCGTCGGTGGCAAGGGCGTCATCTCCGTCTCCGCGAACATAGTACCAGACAGGATCGCGAAGCTATACGAAGCCTTTATGAGCGGTGATATGAACACTGCGCGCGGGATAAGCAACGAGCTTTTGCGCCTTAACAACGCGATGTTCATCGAGACGAACCCGGCGCCGGTGAAGGCCGTGCTCTCATTAATGGGTAAGATATCCAATGAGTTAAGGCTGCCGCTTACCGCTATGTCCGGCGATAACGCAGGCAAGCTTGAGGCTCTGGTAAAAGAATATAAGATAATTGGAGAATAAATTGGTAAGAGTATTAGTCACCGGCTGCCTTGGCAGGATGGGAGCCCGCATCATCAGCATGGTGCGCCAGACGGACGGCATCGAGCTCGTTGCGGCTGTCGAGCGCGCCGGGCACCAGAAGAAGGGTGAGGACATCGGTACACAGATGGGCTTCGGTGAGATCGGCGTACCGGTAAGCGATGACATATGCGACTGTATCGACAGATGCGACGTCATCATAGATTTCACCAATTCCGCCGCGTCGATGGAGAATGTCCAAGCGGCGAAGGAGCACGGGAAAGCGATCGTGATCGGTAGCACCGGTTTCAGCGCCGGTGAGCTTGACGAGATAAAGACGACATGCAGCAGCATAAGGTGCGTACTGGCGCCGAACATGAGCGTCGGGGTCAACCTGTTGTTCAAGATGCTCCGTGACATAGCCCCTTTGATGAAGGACGACTATGACATCGAGATAATCGAGGCGCACCACAGGCACAAAAAGGACGCGCAATCTGGTACTGCGCTGAAGCTCGCCCAGGTCATCGCAAACGCGGTCCACCGTGACCTGAGCAAGGTAGGGGTCTTCTCCCGTCACGGCCTGATCGGTGCGAGGACGGACGAGGAGATCGGTATACAGACTATCCGCGGCGGCGACATCGTCGGAGAGCACACGATCATCTTCGCCGGCATTGGTGAGAGGATCGAGATCGCGCACAAGGCCACCAACCGTGACAATTTCGCGAAGGGCGCAGTAAAAGCGGCTCTGTGGATATGCTCACAAGAGAACGGTTTTTATGACATGATGGATGTGCTGGGCCTGAACAAACCATGAAAATCGTGCGATGTATAGCAGGCGGCTCGATCATATATGGCGTCTTGTCTGACGGTATAGTGACCAGAATCGAACTCGACGATGTGAAAATACCTCGCGGGAATGTCAACGCATATCCGCTTGAAGAAGTGACTATGCTCCCACCGGCAGCGCCGGCAAAGATCGTCGCGGTCGGCCTGAACTACAAAGAGCACAGCAAAGAGTTGGGGCTTAGCCTGCCTGATGAACCGCTTCTCTTTATGAAACCGAGCAGTTCTATTATCTCAACAGGTGAAAACATCATATACCCGGATATGTCAGAGCAGGTTGACTATGAAGGTGAATTAGGTATAGTGATGAAGGGGTGGACGAAGGATGTCACACCTGAAGAGGCGAAAGGATGCATATTAGGGTATGTATGCGTAAACGACGTTACGGCCAGAGACCTTCAGAGGAAGGACGTCCAGTTTACCCGCGCGAAGAGTTTCGATACATTTTGCCCGATAGGGCCTTGCATACAAACGGAGCTCGACCCCATGAACGCTCAGATAAGGACTTACGTCAACGGTGCGCTGAGGCAGGATTCGAACACGAGCGACATGATATTTGACGTGTATTATCTGGTCAGCTTCATCAGCAGGATAATGACGCTCGAGGCCGGTGACGTTATCACCACCGGCACTCCGCAGGGAGTCGGGAGCCTGAACCGCGGCGATGAGGTCGTGGTCGAGATAGAGGGCATTGGCAGATTAACGAACAAAATCATATAATCAGGAAATGCTATGAAACAAACCACAGAGAACACAGAGGAAAAACTTTTTAAACAGCACACCGCTGAGTTCTCTGTGTTGTACTACGTGACCTCAGTGGTTAAAAAATAGAAAAATAGAATTTCAATAAACAAAAGGGAGTAAAAGTATTCATGGTACAATTAGCAGACAGGATAAAATCCTTGCCGCCATACCTTTTTGCCGAGATCGACAGGAAGAAAGCACAGCTCAAGAGCAAGGGAGTGGATATAATAAGTTTGGCGATCGGTGACCCGGACCTTCGGACACCAGATAATATAATCAGGGAGCTGCAAACGGCGGCGGAGTATGTGAACAACCACCACTACCCCGACTACAACGGGATGTACGAGTTCCGACAGGCGGTCTCGAACTGGTACGACACAAGGTTCGGCGTGAAGTTAGACCCAGAGACAGAGGTCGTCAGCCTCATCGGTTCCAAAGAGGGCATCGCACACGTACCGATGGCGTTCGTCAACCCGGGCGACATCGTACTGTCGCCAGACCCGGCGTACCCGGTATACGCCACAGCAACGCTTTTTGCCGGTGGCGAGACGCATCTTATGCCGCTGAAGAAGGAGAACGGGTACCTCATCGATTTCAAGGCGATACCAAAGGACATCCTGCAAAAAGCCAGGATGATGTTCCTGAACTACCCGAACAACCCGCCTGCGGCGGTGGCTGATGACGATTTCTTCAACGAGCTCGTCAGGGTCGCGAAAGAGTACGACATTCTGGTGTGCCACGACGCCGCGTACACGGAGGTGACATACGATGGCTATGTCGCGAAGAGCTTCTTGCAGTATGAAGGCGCGAAGGATGTCGGTATCGAGTTCCATTCGTTGTCGAAGACGTATTGCATGACAGGGTGGCGTATCGGTTTTGCCGTCGGTAACAAAGACGCGATTGCCGGTCTTGGTAAGGTGAAGTCGAACATAGATTCGGGCATTTTTCAGGCGGTGCAGATAGCCGGCATCGAGGCGCTTGCGGGCGACCAGAGTAGCGTGTCCGAGATGAGGGAGATATTCAGGGCAAGGCGGGATGTTCTGTATGACGGTCTTGTCAGAGCGGGGATAAAGGTGGAGAAACCCAAAGCGACATTTTATCTATGGGCACAAGTACCAAAAGGGCACACGTCAGAATCGTTTGTCGAGCACCTTTTGTTGAATGCCGGTGTCGTAGTTACGCCGGGTAACGGGTTTGGCGCATACGGCGACGGGTTCTTCAGGATGACCTTTACTCTTGACAAGGAGCGGATTGAAGAAGCGATAGAAAGGATAATAAAGATCAGAAATTGGTAAGGGACACGTTGCACGACGCATTTCTCGGTATCGGTTCGAACGTGGGGGATAAGGAGCAAAACATCGCCAAAGCGATATCTCTTGTCAGCCGCATGGAACGGACGGTGATCGAAAAGAGCTCTTCACTTTACAAAACAGAACCGGTCGGCTATTCTGACCAGGACTGGTTCGTCAATGCTGTTATCAGGATCAAAACGCCCATGAACCCGAACGAGCTGCTGACGGCTTTGTTAGCGATAGAGCAGGAATTGGGCAGGCAGCGCGGGCGGAAGTGGGGGCCGCGCATCATCGATTTGGATATCTTGTTCTATGACGGCCTGATATTGGAGGAGGATGGGCTAACGCTACCGCATCCGCATCTGCATGACAGAGCGTTTGTGCTGAAGCCGATTTGTGAGATCGCACCGGATTTTATGCACCCGGTACTGCAAAGGAGCCTGTCAGCTATATATGATGAACTGCCAGACACAAAGCAGGTAATAAAGATAGGGGCGTAACGCAGCACCAAATTAACCAGACGCGTCTTGGGGACTTAACAATACAGCGCGCCACCACACGTTAGGCTCTGTGTTCTGTGTGTGTTCTCTGTGACCCGGTGGTTAAAAAAAGGTGAGAAAAGAATTATAAAAGGAGAGCCCCATTAAATCGTTATTGATATTTTTGGCCGTCTATTTAGCGTATAAAGCGATAAAGAGCTTTTACTTAAGTGGTAAATATTACAGAAGTATTCAGAAAGAGAAGACGGTGGAGGGCGGACAGACGGTCAAGTGTGACCAATGCGGCGCTTATGTTGCCGAGGAGCTTTCTATCACGGTAAAAAAACGAGGGAAACGGCTAAGCTTTTGCGGTACGGAATGCAAGGACGCGTTTGACAAGGAATAGAATTTTATGGACATAAATGATTTAAAGAAGCGGATACTCATATATACCGGTATGGACCTGAACTATTACAACCCGAATATGCTGCGAAGGAGGCTTAAATCCCTTTTGGCGAAAAAGGGGATGACAACCATCGACGAGTATTGGGCGGTGATCAGGAAGGACTACAATGAGCTAAGGCGGTTTCTGGATTATGTTACGATAAATGTTACACAATTCTACAGAGACCCGAAGAAGTTCATGTACTTCAAGGACTCTATCATGCCGGTGATCTTGCACAAGGAACCTCTACCGCAAATATGGAGCTGTGCGTGTTCCTCGGGCGAGGAGCCGTATACATTAGCGATCATCTTAGAGGAGCTCTTGGTAGATAAGAGTGTCAGGATATTAGCTACTGACATTGACTCAGATGCGATAAGAGCCGCCAGTGAAGGGATATATAAGCCGCCAGCGCTTGAGAACGTACACGATACAATGCTTCACAAGTACTTCACACCAAAGGGGGAGTCATATAAGGTGAAGCAGGTGCTAAGGGATCGGGTGGATATCAAGTTCTTCAACCTGATAAGCGATAATTATAAAGTGAACTTTTACGATCTGATCATCTGCCGGAACGTGATCATACATTTCGCACGAGAAGTAAAAGATTCCTTGTTCAAGAACTTTAATGTATCGCTGAAAACGGGAGGCTTTCTCTTTTTAGGAGGGTCAGAAAAGATGCTCATACCTGATAAATTCGGTTTCAAGCACTGGAAGTATGAGCTGTACCAGAAAGTCGCAAATATAACTGAAAAAAGCGTTATAAAAAAAGTAAACGTGGGATTATGAAACAAACAGGGTATTATTGAGTAATTTAATATATGCGCCCGACGCGATAAATTGCTGACTACGCTTATTACATAGGCACATAAAATTTAAAAGATAAGATGATGACAAAAGACTATTGCGGTATCGAGCATGACAAGAACCCCGAAGGCGTTAAAGCGACGGATAAATTTGCAAGGCGGATAAATTATCTAAGGGTATCTGTCACGGACAGGTGCAACTTAAGGTGCTTCTACTGTATGCCCGAGAACGGGATCTGCCAGCTGAACCACAAACAGATCCTGCGTTATGAGGAGCTTTTGCGCGTAATACGGATATCCTCGGAAAATGGTATCGATAAGGTGAGGATTACCGGTGGTGAGCCCTTGGTCAGGAAGGGGATCATAGATTTCATCAAAGATGTCGCGAAGATAAAGGCGATAAATGACCTGACGCTTACAACAAATGGTATTATGCTCGCGGATATGGCGAAAGATATATTTGATGCCGGTCTAAAGCGCCTCAATATAAGTATCGATTCCCTGAAAGAGAGAACTTACAGTAAGATAACCCGCTCTGGCTACCTGAAAAAAGTGCTTGCCGGCCTGCAAAAGGCGTACGAGGTGGGGTTCCACCCGATAAAGATAAACGTTGTCGTCATAAGAGGGCTGAATGATGACGAGGTGACCGACTTCGCGAAGATGACCCAGGAGCGTCCATACTGCGTGAGGTTCATCGAGTACATGCCGATCGGTGATAAGAACAACTGGGACAAGAAGCTGTTTGTACCGTCGCTTGAGATAAGGAGCAAAATCAATCGGTACAAGCAGTTAGAACCGGTAACTAAAACCGATAAGAGCAGCCCGTCATCTGACTACAAATTCGCGGGGGCGCCGGGTACGGTCGGGTTTATCAGCCCGCTTAGCAAGCATTTCTGCCTTATGTGCAACAGGCTTCGGCTAACTGCGGACGGTAAGCTTCGAAGCTGCCTCTTTTCAGAAAACGAGGTCGATATAAAAGACGCCCTGCGTTCTGGTAAAGATGACGAGCATATCTCAAAGATCATACTCGACTCCATCTCAGGCAAACCAGAGGGGCACGAGAAGCTTAGCGAGAGCGCGAACAAGAAAAGGTCAATGTACAGCATCGGCGGCTAACAAGCGCGTCGCTTGACCCGAATAACAAGCGCGTCGCTTGACCCGAATAACAAGCGCGTCGCTTGATCCGAATAACAAGCGCGTCGCTCCGCTCCTCGCAATGACGGGTCGTGCAGAGGTCTTAATCTTAATGTTTATCTAAGGGCTGAATATGAGCGATAACTTTGATGATCGAAGAAGATTTAAAAGGTGTAATATCCAGCTGCCTTTTGAGATCGAGAAATCCGGCAGGACAACAAAAGCTCACAGCTTAAATATATCTGTCGGCGGGGCGTGTATCCACTCATCTGAACCGATTAGCGCCAATTCGAAGGTGTATATATCGATACTTGCCCCCAAAAAAGAGGAAGAGGATGTCAGGGAGATAAAGGCTATCGGTATCGTACTGCGGGTCGAGGAGATCGCTACCGCCACCGGCGCTACAAATGCTATCGGTCTTAAGTTCATGAACATCAGCGAAGAGGATATGTTATCCCTCAAGGATTATTTGAAGAAGGAATACTGGCCTAAAAGGGAGCCCGGCGCAAAGCCTGATGATGAGGCAGGTGCGGTAGATGAGGTCGATTTAGACGAGATCGAGGCGCAGGGGTTAGAGGTCACTGTCGCACCGATAGACACTTCTGAGATGACTTTCTTTCAGCGGCTCTTCCTGAGGGAAGATTACTCGCATAGTTTCGTCAACTGGGTAAAGTCCGGGGCCAAGGTAGTCCTGTTTATCCTGCTGCTTTATATTGTTTACAATATCATCCTTCTCGCTTTAAAAGTTATTGACGCGGTTTAAATGGGTTAGGCATCATCCCCAAAGTGGTTATAACCTGACGGCATCTCTTGTCTCTCTTTACCTGCCAGACATATCTTTTTGCCCCTTGTCGCTACACCTATTTCATGGACTCTCTTTTTGAAACGCTCCTTGTATGACGCCGCGAGCTGCTCTGCCCTGCCCGGCGCAACAGTGAACAGAAGCTCATAATCCTCACCACCGCGAAGCGCGAACTCCTCAGGCGATCTCCTGATTTTTTCTGACAATCTCCTAAGATGTGCGGATATTGGTAACGCCCCCGCGCGAATTACCGCACCAGTACCACTCGCCTCGCATATCCGCCGGATGTCAGAACCTACGCCGTCACTTACATCTATCATTGATGTCACCACACCAGATCTCGCAAGGAAGATCCCCTCATTCACTCTGGGGGTCACACTGATATGCCCGCGTATCAGGCTCCGCTTCGCAGCGTCATCTATCTTGCGGTTATTCTTGAGGACATCAAGGCCGCCGGCAGAATCCCCGAGGTTACCGGTGACGAATATGATATCGCCGGGCGCCGCGCCAGCTCTTGTCACATACTTTCCAAGGCGCGCCTCCCCAATCACGGTGACGCTGACAAATAGGCCGCTTTGTGAGGATGAAGTATCGCCGCCGATGAGCGCGATATCATATTTGGTGCATACCTTTTTGATACCGGTGAAAATGCCCGTTATGAAGGTGTGGTCGATTTTTTCGGGAATGGCGACAGATACCAGCAGATACTTCGGTATTCCACCCATAGCCGCGATATCGCTGATATTAACGGCGGCGGCTCTCATACCCAGCTGCAAGGGTGTGAAGAAGCGAAGGTCAAAGTGTACGCCCTCGGCGAGTATGTCCGTGCTGATGAGGCTCACGCCGCCCGCACCATTTTTTGTGACCGCGCAGTCGTCACCGATACCAAGAAGCAGGCCTTGTGACTTTGCCTTGAAGCGTTTTTTGATCCCGTTTATCAGACCAAATTCACCGATATCTTTTAGTGAAGTCATTTAAGGTTGTTCAGCAACAGTTAAATTTTATCCTGCAAAGCGAGCGAGCAGAATTTGCCGCACATAGTGCAGACGTCCTTCTTATAATCCTCGCTCTCTTCCCTGATATTCAACGGTTTTGTTGGCTCGATAGCTGTCTTTATCATGCCTTCCCAGTTAAGGTCTCTGCGGTGCTTTGACATTGTGATGTCCTTTTCGATCGCGCCAGGGACACCCTTTGCGATGTCACCGGAGTGCGCCGCTATCCTCGCGGCAATAACGCCCTCGAAGACATCCTGGACAGTCGGTAGCCTAAGGTGCTCCGCGGGGGTCACATAGCACAGGAAATCCGCGCCGTAAGCGGCTGCGGCCGCCCCACCGATAGCGGACGTGATATGGTCATAACCCGGCGCGATATCGGTTGTCAACGGGCCTAATACATAGAATGGCGCGTTGTCGCACAGCTCCTTTTGCATGGTGATGTTCCTCTTTATCTGGTCAAAAGGTACGTGACCGGGACCCTCGATCATCACCTGCACCTCTTTTTCGCGCGCGCGCCTCGCGAGCTGACCAAGCACCCGAAGCTCGTCTATCTGGGGCTTATCCGTAGCGTCATGCACAGACCCGGGGCGCAGGCCGTCCCCAAGGCTCAATGTCACATCATACTCATATACTATCTCTAATAACCGGTCGTAGTACTCGTAAAGCGGGTTCTCCATATCATTTTGCGTTATCCACGCCGCAAGGATAGCGCCGCCGCGGCTGACAATACCGGTCAGGCGGTCAGCCTCCTTGAGCGACCTGACAGTGCTTCGAGTTATACCGCAATGGACGGTGATGAAATCGACGCCCGCGCGGCAGTGGTCTTCGATACCAGCAAATATATCGTCCTTCGTGAACTCAAGTATCTCCCTGCCCAGCCCCTCCATTAATGATGCAGTCTTGTATAATGGTACCGTACCGACCATCACCGGTGACCGTTTGATTATCTCATCTCGGATCGCATTGAGATCGCCGCCGGTAGAGAGATCCATAACGGCATCCGCGCCGGCTTTAATAGCGGTGTCAAGCTTCGCCAGCTCCTCCTCAAAGCAGATATGATCCGGTGACGTACCGATGTTCGCGTTTACTTTGGTGGTGAGCCCGGCCCCGACCGCGCGCGGCGAGAAGTCATGATTGACATTTTTCGGGATAACAGCCACACCGGCCTTGATCTTCTTCTTGAGCTCATCCGCGTCGACATTGTCGTACGCCGCCGCCGCTTTCATCTCACCGGTAATGATGTTTTGCTTCGCATAAGTCAATTGTGTCATAATTTTACCCTGAAAATGTAAATACCGCCAAAAGCGGTATAATCAGCAAAAGAACCGTATCGTGTATAATCACCATAAAAATACACAGCAGATTACCCGTTGCCGCGCCTGTTGAAATTTATTATATGCAAATAGATTACTAAGGAAATATATTATAATTATATCAAAAAAGCAAACTAAAAAGCCATCAAGATGGTTTTTCAGGATTGGCTCTAAGTAAGTATCGCTGATTTCACGTTAATATTGACATAAAAAACAGCGACACTGACTTAGATCCTCCCGCAATAATTCATTTATATGGGCATACCGAAAGAACTTGACATCTATATGCTGACCGGTTAATTTCTACTCGTCCTGTGGTTAAGTTATGAAAATAACACTTCTAAGTAACAATAAAAAACATTTCAAGACGGTAGAAGGCTTGGATATCATTTCTATCTCATAGCTGGTAACAGGGACAATCTTGTTGCCTGTCGCAAGGGGATGTTAAATGTGTGGCTATAATTATATCATGTGGTTACGGCTGGCGCCTAACCCTTCCTTCTTTTGATAAGCGCGAAAATAAACTTTACAAATCCTAAAAAGTTTGTTAAATAATATTAATATGCTAAAAAATCTCACATCTTTGCTACTGATTTTATTACTCACTTCCTGCTCATATCTAGGCACCGAAGATGAACCCGCTCCTGAGAAGGAGACGATTACCGGTCGCGTGTACTTCATGGGTAATGAGCCGTTCATAAACCTTGGTCTTAACGCGTTTGACGGGCGTGTCTTCGCGCTTCTGGCCGATGATGACGACATGAAGGCGCTGAGTGAGTACCAGAACAAGATCGTCAATATTGTCGGGTACGTTGATAAGAAGATAAAATATCCGCAAAACAGCATCATAGTCGAGGAGTATAATAAGGTGGATATCGGTGAGGTTTCCGGGCGCCTGTATAAGGAGGGTCGTGGCATTCGCGCCCATTATTACCTGCAATCCAAGGAGATGACCTATGAGGTCATCACCGAGAACTCTATAATCCTTGAGAAGTATTTGAATGAGAATGTAAAGATGTCGGGCTACATTTACGCAGTGCGTAATTCTATCGATAATATTTTTGAGTTAAGCGTCGAGAAAGAGGAGCTGGATGAAAAAGAAGAGTAAATTTATAAAGTTATTGATCTACCTGGTAACCACCATCCTGATAATGTACATCTTCATTATAAATATCGCAAATGCTGACACTGTTTCAAAGAAGATGCTTTTTAACAAGAAGTGCAAGACACCCGAGCTGTACGACCGGAAACTTGAACTGGAGAAGCTGAGCCCAAGAAGGTCGCTAACAAGGGACGAGAAGATCGATAAGGGTTATATAACCACCGGTGGTGTCATCAAGCAGCAGCAGATCGGTGACGTTGAATCCTTCTGGATAATCGATGGCGCGGACTGGGTAACGGTGGATGCGAAGCTGTCCGCAATAAATGAGCACGCGTACATTTATGTTCAGGAACAAGACAGGCTGGGCAACAAGGTGCTTTTCGATTCCGCGTCCAATCAGGGGTACATCACGCAGCTGGATATCAATAATATCGCGAACCGGTTCTTTAACACCGGTTTTTCTGATAATATCTACGAAACTACCCGCGAGACTTTTGGTGTCGAGCCGCCGGCGGGGCTGGATGATGACACGCGAGTAACTATTTTGCTGCTCGACATCGACAGCGACTACGCGAACTATATCGAAAGCGGCTATGAGTGGTGGAATAACGCATGGATAGCCGGTTACTACTTCTCCGCGGATACCTTTACCGATAATGATATATATCCACCGTATCACAGTAATGAGCGGAAGATAATCTATATCGATACGTACCCGAGTTTCGAGCATGGCTATTTTGATATACAAAATGGCAACGAGATCTACAATTTTAACCCGGAACCCACGATCGACCACTCCAACGATATCGATACCGATGATATCACTATGCCCGAAGGGCCGGAAGCGGCATACTCCCTTCTATCGCATGAATTTCAGCACATGATCCACTATTATAAAGATAATGACGAGGAGGTATGGCTGGATGAGGGGTGCTCGGGTCTCTCTGAGTTTATCAACGATAACGTGCACCCGTTTGCCGTTGATTTCTTCATAGACGACCCGACAGATTCTTTGGTTGACTGGGGATATGATATTGCCGACTATGGCAATTCCTACCTTTTTATGTTGTACTTATATGAGCATTTCGGCGGCGCTGCGGCGATCCAGAATTTAGTCGCGGAAAGCGCTAACGGTACGGCAAGTGTCACGCAAATGCTTCTTGCGATGAATGAGTAGCTTGAGTTTAATGACGTATTCGAGAACTGGCTCATCGCAAACTATTTTGATACGGACATCCTGGATAATGACCAGATAGATTTTGCGTACCGCTACGACCTGATCGACATAAGCGAATTTGGCGCCGCTAACGATGGCAGAAGCGGTATCGACCCTGTGGAAGGGTCAACCGAGGGCAGCGGGTCAGTCTCATCTATTGCCGGTGAGTACCTCAAGTTCAGCTATAATGACAGGAATCATTTCATGCTCGAGGGCAGCTCATTCAAGCCGCTGATAGTCAAAATGAACGGTTCGGTCATTACCGGTATCGACAAGAGCTATGAGAAGTCAGAAGATATTCTCCTGCCGGATTTCGGGGTAGATTATGACAATCTGATAGTGATCGCGGCGAATAACTCGACGACATCAGATGACAATAGCTATACCTATAAATTTGCGGCAGAGGAGATCACACCGGTCAACCCACCGGGTAGCGAGGCGAGCAATGACGACAGCGGTACAAGCGGTTGTTTTATCGCCGCGGCATCTTATGCGGAAACCTGTGAGCGTGAGCCTGGGTTTGTCATGCAGCTCATAAGGAACATTCTGATACCTTAATGAATTAAGCGAGCAGGATACCGTCTCTTGTCGTGTTCTTGACGTTGTACATCGCCTGGTCGGCCAACTGAATGAGTTCTACTTTGCTGGTAGTATCCGCCGGCAGCGATGCGACACCAAAAGAAGCGGTAAGCTTGATTTTAAGTCCCTTGTTCTTCAAATAAACGGCGTTGTTGACCGCATTTCTGACTCTTATCGCGACTAAGTGTGCGTCCTCTTTGTTAGTATGTGAAAGCACGAGGACGAACTCATCACCCCCGTAACGCGCCGCGAAATCTATCTTTCTCAGCTTCAGCCGTATGACGTCAGCGATTTCCACAAGCAGCTGGCTACCGATCAGGTGCCCGTAAGTATCGTTAATCTCTTTGAAATGATCTAAGTCGATGAAAATTATCGATAGGTTGCCACCGTAACGCTCAAGACGTTTTATCTCGATATCCAGAAAGTCATGGAGGTAGCGGGCGTTGAACAGTTTTGTCAGGTCATCAGTGACAGTAAGGTCCTGTACTGTTTGGAAATATTTGGCGTTTTCAAGCGCGATAGCCGCATAGTCCGCGATGATCAGGAGGATCAAGAGGTCGTTCTCGTCATAACGCCCCTTATCGACCTTGTTTATCAACTCGATCACACCTAATATCTTACCCTTACTCTTCAACGGTACGCAAATGACCGATTCGGTCTTAAATTTACTCGCCTTATCAACTTTTTTCGTAAACCTCTTATCCTTGTTAACATCAGAAACCATAATCGGTTCGCCGGTCTTCGCCACCCAGCCGGCGATCCCCTCACCGATCTTCAGCTTGATCTTCTTGATCGCTTTCGCGTCACCACCGACAACTATCTCAAAAAAGAGCTCCTTCTTCTTTTCATTCACCAGTAATAGCGACCAGTTCTCAGGGCCTAACAGATCATTGACCTTGTTCATGATGATGTTCATGATCTCTTTGATGTCCAACGTGGAAGTAAGAGCCTTACCGATCTCATGCAAAACAGTCAGCTCTTTAGCTTTGTCGGCGATATTCTTAAATAAGTTTTCGTTTTCCTTATCCATAACCAGTCTGACCAAATTTATTATTGATTCTTAACATAAATAATATCTTATGAAAATTAAAAAATCAAGTCATAAAACTTATTAATGCATATTTATAGAAAAGATTTTGTGGGGACATTTACTGTAGACGACTGAGTGTGCAGTAAATTGGGTCAAGCGACACGCTTGGAAGCTTAAAGCTTGACCAAATATAGCTTTGTCGCTACTCAAGGAATGGAGCCGACGAAAGAGGGTTAATAATGATAACTGCCGGGTCGAGTAACATTGTCGCTAACCCGCCCCCGGCAGTTATCATAAAAGCGTGAAAACGCTCTACTTATTCACTCTGAGTACAGACATCTTCAGTCGGCAAGTCTTCTGGATCATCGCATGGCTGATTATCGCCACAGGCCCATTCCTCGCACATGTACTCGCCGTAAGTAATATTAATAGAATCTTCATCAGTCCCAGGGTAGCTATTGCCGCTAATCGTGTTGTTTTCAAAAACGAGATAAACAGAATCCGGTAGAGGGCACTGTGTCATATTAAATGTGTAAATAGCCCAGTAGTTGTCTGTTATGGTGTTGTCAGTCACTGTATAGCGGCAGGAGCCGTACGGGAACTGAAGACTTTCGTCAGAGACCTCCAAGCCCGGCCCGAGGTTATCATGGATATTGTTGTTTGTGACAGAGATGTCATAGCAGCCATCGATCCATATTGCGCCGTCCCAGTAGCCGCCCCAGAGCATGTTATTGTTGAGCTCATTACCGCTGACAGTTACATGCTTGCAGTCTTCCACTAACATGCCGCCACCGATATTATCGTGAGAATGATTGTTGGTGACCGTTCCGGTATCAACATTATACATATCGATACCCGTACCTAATATATCCTGCGCTAAAACAGCGTCTTCAGGGCCGTTTGCGTAGGCTTCATTGTTCTTCATGTCCAGATTCTTGATGTCAACTACTGCGACACCGAAACCCTCGCCGTCTGCGTCAGGGTTGATACTATGGAATCCGTTGTTGTTGAAAATATTATTGTCGATGGTGAGCCCCTCGGTCAACTGCACATAGAGACCGGCATCAGTGAAATTCTGGAACTGGATGTTCTCGATGACAAAGTTCTTACTGTCAGATATTGCGATACCAAAGGTCTTTGTCTGACCCCCGTCTATCACTGGCCGGATACCGTCTTGAAGCACACCGCTTATTGTGATCGGGGAAGCCGCGTCACCGAAGTTCCCCAATATTACCGACTCGTTATAAGTCCCCGGGAGAAGGTATACCGTCTGACCGGCCTGCGCATTACAAAGAGCCTTCGCCAGAGTTTGTAGCGGGGTCGCGCTCGTTAGCCCGTCATTGGTGTCTGACCCGTTTGGGGAAACGTAAACAGAACTGCCCGTCAGCGGCTGCGCGTCGCTCTCGAAGCATTCGGTGCCGTCAATGTAAAATATACCCGTATCACCCTCTATGGAGTCGCCCGGGATGGTCGTTGTTGTATCGTCATCAGTATCGTTAACAGTCTCGTCATCGTCTCCGCCGCTACTGCATGATAAAACATAACCAGTGGAGAGCATTAATAATATTAAAATCCATGTTAAATGTTTCTTGTAAAAGATTCTCTTTTTCATTTTCACTTACCTCCAAATATGTTTTTCCCATGTTAGCAAACATAACCTGTTATTGTCAAATCATTTTTTTTGGGGGTGGGGGCGAATTGACTCAAATTAAGGGCATGTTGCCCAATACAATTTAAAAGACTCCTGCACAGCCTTACAATGTCCCCTCCCCCTTGATGGGGGAGGGGAGAGTTTATAGGTTGTGCAGAGGTCTTTAGCTATAATTTGCCGATAAGGATTTGGACGGAAAGTAGCCAATAGTTGTTCAGGCGCTTCTTTTCCCCGACTTTTGATGGAGAGCAAGATTGTCAGCCTGAATACGACATGACTATTTCATTTCAGCTTTTATGGTTTCAATCTCTTTCGTGATGCCCTTTGATAGTTCAGGGTTAAGGTTTCTTAATGGGAGCATTTCAAAATACTTAAGAGCCTCTTTGTTATCTTTTTTGTAATACCTGTTTAGGAGTCCTAAATTATAAATGGCCGACAGGTTCTCTGGCTCGATCTTTTCAATAGCTTTGAATATCTCAAACGATTTATCATAAAAACCCGTTCTCTGGTAAAGAGTACCAAGATCGTTCATTGCGTGGGTATTTTCAGGTTCTATCTTTAACACCTTGTCAAATGTGCTGATAGATTCCTTTAACTGGTTATTGTCCATAAGCAGATCACCGTAATATATTAGCGCGTGCACATTGTCTGGATTGTCTTTCAGTTTCTCCTTCGCTTCGGCGATCTTTTCCTCCATAGAAGCTGAGCCAGCCTCATCTTCATGTGCATGGTCATCGTTTGGTTTAGGGTTGATTACAGCCATCGCTACGATGACAACAAGCGTCAGCGCAAAAAACGCTATGACAGTTTTCTCTTTTCTTGTCTTTGATATATCCATTACTTCTTGTCTCCCTTCTTGAAAAGCTCTTCGAGCATCGTAACTTTTTGTAACAGTTTCTTCTGCTGACCCGCTACGAGCATAATGTATAAAAATATTCCGCCCCAAATAAACATGTAAGCAGCGGCCAGATAGTTTAAATTTTTCATTTTCGTCTCCTGTGATAGTTATTATTGATTCATTGTATTGTTAATTTTATTTATCCTCTCATTTAAGAAGAGATTCTTTGTCCTTAGCTTGAACAGAAGCGCCCAGAGCGCGAAAAACGCGATCATCGAAACAAGGAGCGTCAATTTCATCGATGACGCCAGAGCGATTTTATCCTTTTGTAAAACGACAGGGTGGATCGTTCTCCACAGCCTCGCGGAGAAGAAGACAATCGGTACGTCTACAAAACCGATGATCGCCATTACGGCACAAAAAGACGCTCTTTTCCCCTCCTGCTCGATCGACATGCGCAGTATAAGGTAGGCGGCATAGATGAGCCAGAGTATCAGCGCGGTCGTCAGCCTCGGGTCCCATGTCCACCAGGTGTTCCATATAGGGCGCGCCCAGAGTGAGCCGGTGATAAGCACCAGAGTCGTCAGCATTACACCGATCTCTACACTGCTCGCGCTATATATATCCCATCTCTTCTCCTTTTTTATCAGATAAAGTATGGCGCATATAAACGCTACGAAAAACGAGAAGAACCCGCTGAACGCAATCGGGAGGTGAAAGTAAAATATTTTCTGCACTATCCCCATGACCGCCTCGGTCGGTGTATAGAAAAATATCATATAAATCGCGACCAGAAAAAGCGAAGCGGTAACTGCCACAAGAGTTTTCATAGACTATCCCTCCTTAATCACATATTCAAATAAAAGATAACTGCTGCCGAAGAAAATAAGATCGAACGCCATGGTCAGATAGAGCCACTGGGAATACTTATCAACAGAAGCCCCCCTTAGAAGCTCGCTCGTGGACTTTACCGTCGCCGCGATAAGCGGTATCAGTATCGGGAAGAGGAGTATCGGCAGCATGATGTCGTTGCGCCTGGTGCCCGAGCTGATTGCCGACAGCAGCGTACCGACAGATGAGAACCCTATGTTCAAGAGCAGCACTACCGCGGCAAGCATCGGTATAGTTTCCAGAGATACCGAGCTGTTGTAAAGTACAATAAAGAGCGGGATAAGTATTATCTCGGCGATTATCATGAAAATAAAATTTACTGTCATCTTCGCGATGAATATGGTTTCAGGCTCTATCGGGGATAACAGTAATCCGTCTATGCAGCGGTTCTCTTTTTCGCTGGAGAAGACCCTGTCTAAGCCTAACACGGCGGAGAAGATTATCGCTACCCAGAGTATCCCGCCTGATATCGATGGGTCGATGTTCTGCCCGATACCAATGGCGATGTTCAGGATCACGAGCACCAAAATACCGAAGAATAGCATCGATGTAAGGGATTCCCTTTTACGAAACTCAAGCTTCATGTCCTTTTTGATTATTGTAATAATATTTTTCATAATAATAATTTTATTGTATGACCCTTTTTAATAAAAGGCGACAGTGTTTAGGTGGTAAGCGCTGCCAGCCGCCATATAGAAGCGCCCCTGGCGGATTACAGTGTTTTTCCGCCTACATATTTAAAATATGTCTCGTCAAATTTATCATCATCTATTTTTGCCCTCTCTTTAAAGAAGGCGACGGATCCCTTCACCAAAATGCCGATCTTTGTCGCGCTCTCCATCCCGAAAGTGAGGTTATGGGTAACGAGAATTATCGTGCGTTTATCGTCATGCAGCTTGGCGAGCTGGTTTTTTAAGAGCATAGATGAGTGTTGGTCAAGACCGGAGTACGGTTCGTCGAGCAGGATCAAAGCGGGCTCGTTGATAAGCGCTCTCGCGATGCTCAGCCGCTGCTGCATCCCGCGCGAGAACTCTGCGACCTTAGAATGCCTTCTTTCGTAAAGCCCGACAAGCTCTAACAATTCAACCACTTTCTTATCCGGCTCATTTATCCCGTAAAGGTCTGCGTAAAATTCCAGGTTCTCCTTTGCTGTGAGTTCGTTGTATAAAAGAGACTGGTGCGAGATAACAGAGACGGAATTCCTGAACTCCTCGGGGTGTTCTGCGATATCGTATCCTGATATCGTCACCCCGCCACAAGTCGGTGCGAGAAGCGTCGCGATGATCTTTAGAAGGGTAGTCTTACCGGCGCCGTTTGGCCCGAAGAGAGTCAGAAAGTCACCTTTGTACAGAGAGAAAGAGATACCGTTTAAGGCATTCACCCCGTCATAGCTCTTTTGCAGGTTATCTATCCTTAAAAAGGCAGACCCACTCATTTTCTCTTCCTTTTAGTTTTTTTAATATTACTAAGCTTTTTAGCCTTTTCAAGCTTTTCTATCTTTTCCATAGCCTCAAAAGCTTTCAGGCTGTACATATTTTTCAGTTTATTGTAATCCTCTTCATTTATCTTGTCAGAGGCGTACTCAAAATCGATATCCCTTATAGCTTTTAAGTACAGCTCCTTATCGGTTCTTCTCGCGCTGAGAGCAGCATCTTCAGACGCCTCTACAAAGAGCAGCCTTTCCGAGGGCTGCACCATAAGCTGGAATAGTATATATAACGAAGTTCCTATCGCAAGGAATATAGTTAATGTAAGCATTTTTGATCCTCCTCTTTTAACAGTCTCGCCTGTTTTTTTGGGTCTAATTCCACGTAGCTTGCTACGAGATTTATTG
>JAJRZU010000174.1 GCA_024275075.1 Deltaproteobacteria bacterium
TCCGGTAGTACAGGTCTTCGCGGAAATCCCCATTTTTTATCGAGTCATCAATATTTGCGTTGGTGGCGGAGATTACCCTGACGTCAATTTGTTTCGGTTTGGTACCACCAAGTGCGTCTACCTCCCTTTCTTGCAGAACCCTCAGCAGTTTCGCCTGGATCTCTGGTTTAAGCTGGGTGATCTCGTCTAAGAAGATCGTACCTCCGTCCGCAAGCTCAAACTTGCCGGGTTTGTCGTTGTTCGCGCCGCTGAACGCGCCTTTCATATAACCAAACAGCTCACTCTCGACAAGGTTGTCAGGTATCGCGGCGCAATTAACGGCGACAAAGGGGTGATTGCTCCGCAGGCTGTTGTAATGTATCGACTTTGCGATGAGGTCCTTACCGGTGCCAGACTCACCGGTAATAAGGATGCTCGCGTCACTTTTCGCCACCTTGCTTACGGCGTTAAAGACCTTCTCCATCTCTCCAGAGACACCGATGATGTTACCTTTGCTGAACTTACCCTCAATCTCCTTCTTAAGCAGGGCGTTCTCTTCTTCCAAGTCCTTGACCTTAAGCGCCTTTTTTATAGTCAGGATAAGCTCGTCACGACTGAAGGGCTTGGTGATATAATCGTAGCACCCTACCTTCATCGCCTCCACAGCCTGCTCCACTGTCGCATAGGCGGTGATGATGATAAAGGTCATATCAGGAGATGTTTTTTTCACCCGCCTTAAGACCTCCATCCCGTCAATCCCCTCCATCCTTAAATCAGAGATGACCAAATCAAACTGGCCATCATGGAATATCTTCAACCCTTCCTCGCCCGAAGATGCTGTTTTTGTGTCATAGCCCGCCTTCTTCAGGTTATATTCAATTATCCGCCTTAAGCTGATATCATCTTCTATGATCAGTATATTCTTCTTTTTCATGCTACTCCTTTAATCGAAAGAATCCTTTGATGCTCTGCATCGGGGTAAATCTTCTCCCTCCCCATCAAGGGAGGGGCGTTTTTTAAGCCGTGCAGGAGTCTTATATTTGGTCAATCGGCGACAACAAAGACCTATATTTGGTGAAGCGCCCAGATGCAAGCCTTAAACTCCCAAGCGTCTTTTGAGCCAGTTAAGCCTGCACGCTTAGCAGTCAACTGAAAGTATACTCACAATATTTTCATCCAGGCCGACAGCGGAGGCCTATCTTTGGTGAAGCTTTAAGCTTCCGCACGGCAACTTCACGGTGAAGGTAGAACCCTCACCAAGAACGCTTTTTACGAGGATCTCCCCCCCGAACTTCTCGATGATCTTGTTTGAGATGGAGAGCCCGAGCCCTGTACCTTGTTCCTTTGATGTGCAAAACGGTTTGAACAGGTCATTTATCATATCATCATCGATACCAGTACCGGTGTCGGTAAAGTCGATGAAAACGTGGTCAACGGATTCCCCTTTGATTACAGTCGTTTCCTTGTGTGTGGTTATCGTCAGCGCCCCGCCGCCGGGCATAGCCTGCACCGCGTTGATGATGATGTTAAAGAACACCTGTTTCAGCTGTTCCCCCTCAAGTTTAGGCTGGCTGAGGTTTTTGTCCAGGTCGGTCTTGATGACGACGTTTTTCTTTTTTAACTGAATTTGCAAGAAACTTGTAACGTCTGTTATCAGCAGGTTGACATCCACCACTGCCGCAGAAGCGGTTTTTTCTTTTGTAAAGTTCAGAAAGTTATTCAACACATCATTTAACCGGTTCGTCTCCTTCATCAATATCTCAACAAACTCATACTTCTCATCATCCTTGGGGAAATCCTGCTGTAATATCTCGGCGGTGCCTTTAATGGAGCCTAACGGATTCCTTATTTCATGCGCGAGCTCCGCGGATATCTGGCCAAGCATAGTCAGTTTGTCCGCGCGCCGTAATTGCTCCTCAAGTTCTATAATATCTTTCGTCTGCTTCTTCAGCCTGTCGTACAGCTCCTTTAACTTATCCGCAGTCTCATGATATTTGTTCTTCAGCTTCTGTTCGCGCTCAGCCAGGAGCCCCGTTGTTAGCGCGACAATGTTAAACAGTATAGTCTCTAAGAACTTTTGCAGGCTCACATCAGGGTTCATCTTCCACGAGAAGACTATGTGCGTAAAGTAAATGACCGAGATAATCGCCGAAGTCGTCAGGCCGCCCTTTACCCCGAACCAGATCGCCGCGAATATTATCGGCAGATAGTACAGCCTCTGGTAGACATCGTGAAGCATGTGTATCTTTGTCGTTGTAAAAAAGTGCAGGTTGGTAATGATAACTATACAGATAAAGATAAACAGCTTCTTATTTAAAATAGCGTTGCGGTCGTTTTTCATAAGGGGTTCTAATCTTCACTAAAACAAAGGTAGTTATATATTATATGACTTCTTCTTCAGGGTCATGATTATTTCATTACCTTTCTCGTTCCAGGCAACATCGTCAAAAAAAGTCTTTATCAGCGTTATCCCCCTCCCGAAGGGTTTCCTTTCAAAGTCCTCTTCCACTTTATATATACTTCGCGCCAGTCAAAACCATCACCATCATCCTTGATGAAGAAGGTATACTCATCAGCGTTTGATGTGATCTTTAATGTGATCCGCTTATTCCTGACAGATTCATCTTTTAATTTTTACGCGGCGATAGCATACAGATCAATAGGTTCATGATTAAGCTTAATACCATCCAAGGCATTTAACGATCCGTGATAGTATGCGTTCAGTAGCGCTTCATGTACACCTATCTCAATATTGGTCTTGTATTTAGAACCGGCAAACAAGAATTCGCTTATGAACATCACTCCACCCTCAATTGTCTCAAGCTCAATCGGGAATTCCAGTTCAAACTGTTTCAA
>JAJRZU010000175.1 GCA_024275075.1 Deltaproteobacteria bacterium
ATCGCTTAACTTATGTTCAATATTAGTTAAATCAAGGTCATCCGCCCCAGTAAATGTATCGAGCTCGAGTTGTTTTATATCTTTTTGTGCATTTAACGTGATTAACTCTTTCGATTTTTCGAAGTTGAGGGATTTAAATTCTTTAAGCTGGTCATCAGACAATCCTATCTTTTGCGCGTTTTTGATGCACATCTCAGGGTTCATCATGCCGCCTGACATCATGGAACCTTTGGACATCATGCTCATCATACCACCGGACATCATGCCACCCATGCCCATCATGCCGCCTTTTCCCATCATAGAACCACTGTTCATCATACCTTTTCCTGACTTCGGATCACAGCATTTCTTGCCCATACCGGCGTATACGGGGACAATGCTGACCACAATAAATAATGATACGGCTATAAAGATTTTTTTTAACATGGCGTTACCTCCTTAAATTTTGTTCCTATAAATAATGCTCCATAAAAACATTATACTGAAGTTTTCGCCTAAAGGCGAGGGTTTTTAAATCCCATTAATGAGACAATAAAATTACTTCTTACTGTAATTATATATGCTCGCTATTGTCGCGCCTGTCAGCCAGCCGAGGATGAATATTTCAACAACCCCCATCGCCATTTCACCAAGCGGCATCTCAGGTCTATAGATGCTGGTGATATCGATTCCGTGCATCAGGCTGTTAAAGAAAAAAATTGCCGCATCCCTGCTGGCTAAAGATATAACGATCATGCAACCCAAATACAGAATTGCCAGGGTGGCCCCGAAAGCCAGGCCTAACCTTTTAACGTTGATTGTGTCCATTTATTTCCCCTCCCCCTCATCATGCTGACCGTGCTGACCGTGGTGCCCGCCCATCATAAACATATGAACGATGAACATCAAAACAATGAAAACAAACAGAGTGACGTTGCTTGATACCCCGAAAGATGGTAATATAAAAATCAGAAGAAGCGGCAGTGCACAGCCGATCACCATCCATAATCCATGTCTTTTCATATTTTTGCCCCCTTTTTAATAATCTCTTTGGACGCTAATCCAATGGCAATTCAATTTTAAAAGTATTAACATGTCTGTTGCTCAGTTTTTTGTGAGGTTTTGATTCCATCGAAATGGTACCCTCCATTAATCTCACAAATTTGTATACCAGAGGAAGCCCGAACCCCGAACCTTTCTCTCCAGTTGTACCTACTGTTGATGTTTTGGTCGATACAGAAAAGAGAATGTTTTGCCTTTCAGGTGTAATCTCTGGCCCTGTATTACTAATGGCTATTTCAACCCTTTCTCCTTTCTTTTCTAATTTGACATGTATAGTTTGTCCTTCATCTGAAAATTTTATTGCATTGCTCATTAAATTGCCAATTATCGTGTGCTTAAATATAGTCGGTTCTGTCTTTGCAACCAAAGGGTGATCAGGCATACTAAAAACAATGGAAATATTTTTATTGCTACAGCTTGATTGAAAAATCGCCCCTGATTCTTTGACGAGCCTGACAATCTCACACTTAACGATGTCCATATCTATCATGCCGCTTTCAATTGCGCTAAGCTGTCTTGAAACATCAATGAGATTGCATGCTTCTGACAAACAGCGGATAATTCGCGAATTCCAATCAGCTGTCTTGGCTACGGAAAGCAACTCTGGCTTTTCAAGCATAAACTCCAGTAGCATCTTGCCAGTACCGATTAGGTTGATTAAATCGTGTGATAATATGCGAAGTAGCGACTCCTTCTCAATAACCGCCTGCCTTAATGACGCATTTTTGTCAGAAACTTCCTTTTTTTGAATCAATATCTTAACCTGCAAGAAGGCTACAACGCCTCCGAAAATAACCCCTATTAATGAGAAATAAAAAGCCATGTCCAGATGAGCGAATGAAAAAGACTTGAAAACAGGTATAAGACTGAGTTCTCTGCCCATTATAAGCATCGAGACAGGATGTAGTAAAAAATAACCGATGGATAATCCTATAACCGGGAATGTTAATTTTATCCTTTGCATACCGATCTCTCCTTTTAAGGGGAATAAATGAAGTCAGCCCCTAAAGTGTGGTATAAATGCCGGTACTCTCTTTTTATATTCAAGATACTCCTGCCCGAACCGCTTTGTAACGTCCCCCTCTTCTCTTATCGCCAGTCTGTAGTATGCGAAAATCATGATCGGCCACATGATCAGTGTGGTGAAAGACGGCCACTGAACAAGAAACCCGATAGTTATCAGGAACAGACCGGAGTACTGCGGGTGTCTTATGCGCGAGTATACGCCCTTGGTGACCATATTATTCCCCTTCGCGCCATATATCAGCAACCATCCCTTGTACATGACATAAAACCCGAAGAATATAATGGCATTGCTGATTATATGAAGAATCGTCATGGCGATACCCGAATGAGCCAGCCCGAGAAACACCAGAATCAGGTGACCGCTCGGGTGCGAAAAAGGATCGAGTACGGGGTATGATTTCCCCATCCAGGTCGATATAAAATAGATCGTAAGCGGGAACCCGTACATCTCGGTGAAGAGCGTCACGATGAATCCGATAAAAGCCCCCATAGAGCGCCATTCGAACCTCTTCTTCGGTTTAATAAAACCTATTACAAAAAACAGAAAAAGGATAATATTAAAAACGACGACCGGCCACATACCATAAGCATAACCGCCCAGCTCTTCACCGTGCATAATATCTCCCCCTATGATAAAATTCTACTCCAGATTCACGCAAAATCAATAACCTAACAATTAATATAAGCAACAATCATACCACTAAGTTAAAATACCTGTAACTCATTTAAATCACAACTAATATGTTATCCGTAATAAACAGACTGTTTTTATAACTGCATTACCTGATTAATAAAATTGAGAAAGTGTAGGATATGCTACACTTCGTTAAATCGGTATCTATCCCCACAGCGGCGACTCGTGCTCTGGGGGGGATGAGTCAAATCAGGCTATCCTTTGGCACTTGGTTCATTAACAACAATTCGCGCTCTTTTTCTCTAACCAATGATAGCCGCTCACCACTGATATCAGGGTCACCAGCGCGATGAGCGGTTTTGTAAATCCAAGGAAGGACGAGCCGAAGAGGCCGATATAGACCGCGAGCATCGGTGAGCCGCAGCACCCTAACATAAAGCATACGCCAACATAAAGAAGGCCGATGAGGGTAACGCCGCCGGCTACCCCTGCGATACCCCGTTTGCGGTTCTCTTTGAATCGTACAAAAGCGTATACGGTGAAAGCCGCGGCGATGGCGTATGAGAAGCTCAGGAAATAGTCCTGGCCATGGATATAGGCTGATATATAAGAGAAATCTTCCATCACCGCCCATTTTTTGGCAATGTTATACGTCTCCAGAATCAGATAACCGGCGTGAGCGGCAAATATCGCGACACAAGCGATCAGGCAATAGCGGGTTTCCTTTTTCATTTCAGATCGACCCTTTCTGCCTCAAAGATATGGCCGCCATCCTCAGACGTCTTTATCTCCCCGTATGCGATTATATTCGCCTTCTCCTTCGGTAGCTCTCCGTCGAAGCGCACCGGCAGCCTCACACATGAGTCGCCGCAGCTCAAGAGGAACTTTTTTTATGACGCGTAAACTTTCAGCACGTCACCCTGGACACCGAAATACCCTTCGTAGTTCTCCGGGGCTCTCGCGACTTTATCGACCTTGACGATCTTTATCCCGTCCTTATCCTGCTTCGGCGGGTTCGCTGGCTTTGACGACATTGCCATCGAATGGATTGACATGAAGATGAAACTGACTGCCACTATGACCACCACGAGTATTGTAAAAATTGATTTTTTGTTCATTTTATTCCTCCTCATTTTCTAACTCTCCTTTACCACCGTCTTGTATGAATTTAAACCCGTGCTCCATGCTGAGCTCCGCTTTCGCAAGCTCTCTGCCCAGATACGCGGCGTGACTAAGCTCGCTCACCCATCCGTTCTTGATTATCGTCCCGTAGATCGCCGGGGCGTCGTCACCTTCTATCGTATGGAGGTGCCTGTTATCATAGGCGTAATGCTCTACAATAATCGTCTCTTTCTCTTCTGACGGGATTATGACAAAGTAGCCCTCCTTGTCCAAGACCAGCTTTTTCGGGTACTTAGCCAATATCACCACCACCGGTTCAACACTGCTTACATTCGCCGGCTCGTCACATTCTTTACAGGAGCAAGAGGTGACAGCCCTGCTCGCGAGTCCGTTTATTTTCCCGGTTATCACCTTTACGTCTTCGCAGCCTATCATATTGATCACCTCAACCTGGCTCCTGAAAGCCTCCACCTCGTCTCGCGTAACGTTTTTCAAGGCAGGTCGCGGACTTGGTGAGTCGATGATCTCCATGTTCTCATCAACTCCGTTATCGTATAATGAAAATAGTGTAATACCGGTAACATGCCCCTTCACTTCAGCCCCGGCAATAATGAGAAAATGGATATTCGGGTTCGTTATCACGTTTTTGACTATCTTGTCGATACCGATATTCTCGGTCTCGGTCTTACCAACAATGCAAAGACCGTCTGGTTTCTCGTTCGCCAGCCTCTTAGCGAGATCAGCGCTCGCCAGCGTCGTAACGGCGACGGGACTATCCTTGGAAACCACAAAATACTCACCGGCTACACGTGGCCACTGACCGGCGTGAGTCTCAAATTCACAGCCTGACGCCGGTAGCCTGATCGCCGGCAGCTCCGTGGTAATAATATTCGTCGCGACCGCGGGGAAGCAGTGCTTGCACCCGAGACAAGCGTACTCCGCCGGTGCGGTCTCCCGAAGCCAGCCCCTGAGCGTAAGCAACAGGGAACGCGCCTCGTCGGTTTTGATAGCGAGCAGCGCGTACAACAGGCTTTTCAGCATATCCTTCATACAGCCGCACTTTTTGCATTTCAAGAGCGCCATACCTTGTTCAAGTTCAGCTCTTATTTTATTTAACGATTCAGTGTCTGCCATAACCTGCACCTCACTTATTGCTCTCTACATGCTTAAACGCGTCACTTAACATCTCTTCTAAGTACTTATCGTCAAGCGAATAATAGACCATATTTCCGTCGTTCCTGAATTTCACTATCCCTTTGTCACGAAGCTTGCGGAGCTGGTGC
>JAJRZU010000027.1 GCA_024275075.1 Deltaproteobacteria bacterium
AACAACAGTGCGATAAAATATGGATGTTTCTTTGATTTCAATATTGCCTCCTTGTGCTGATTATAGCAATACGCACAAAAATGTCAATGTTAAACGTCGGGCATTCCCGCGCAAGTACAGGCGCCCTGCCCTTTTGTCATTCATTAGAGAATATCCTGCCAAGAGTCCTGATAAGTGAAAACTCCCGCTCAGACCTTTTCGCTTCGAGCGTCTTTATCTCTTCAGGTAAAAAAACAGTGTCGCCGGCATCGATACCTTTTGTGAGCTCAACGAACTCATCGTCAGTATCACCTGTCATTACCTTCACTTTTCTGTAACCGTTTGCCGCTTTTAAGTAGCAGTAGCTTTGGTACTCCTCGCTGAATACAGCCTGGACAGGCAGTGTAACCGCTTGTATCAGCTCATCCACTATTATCTCTACCCGCGCGGTCATCCCCGGGCGCAGCCTGTCATCATTATTCAATATCTCAACGTCCAGGTTGAAATATTTTGGCTGCCCCTGCCCATCTTTCGCGGGGTTACTGCTCTTGGCAAGCGCACCGACCAGCGTTATCTTCCCCTTCAGGTCAAGGTCAGGGTACGCATCGACCCGGATATCGACGTTCTGGTCAAGCGACACCTTATATATATCCGCTTCGCGTATCCTGGATTCCACGAGCATCTTCGAGGTATCTGGTATCATCATCACCTCCTGGTTGCTCCAGATCGCGTCGCCAAGCTGCACACGCCGCATCTTACCGCCGTGGTAGCTCGTCGTGTGAACGACAAACCCGGAGATCGGTGCGTAAATCTCTGTCTTCTCAAGCTCGGACTTCGCGCTCCTTATCTGCGTTTTTACAGATCGAACGCGGTTCTTCGCCTGCTGGATCTTCGCTTTAAAGGAATTTACTTCATGAAGATGCTTCTTCTTAAGCTTATCAAGGTAATCCCTGGCTTTCGCCACCCCATTTTCCGCTTCCTTCTTATCTATCGGGTAGGTGTGGTTGACAAGTAGCTCGTTCTCCTTCTTCGCAAAGTACAACGCCTCCGCGGCATTCTTCACATCTACACCCGCCTTCTCTATTTCCGCCTTCGTGACAAAACCCTTCTCAAACATCTTTTCAAGATTCTCAAGCGACAGCTGCGCCTCCTCTAATGAGAGCTCGGCGCTCTTTATCTTTGATTTCGCCCGCTCCAAATCGAGCGCGCCCTCCCCTTCATACACATTTTTCTTGTACAAAAGCGCCATCTCTATCTTCTGCTCCGCCAGGTTCAAGTCCTCATTGAATTTGGCGTTACTATACTCCAGCTCCTCATTAGCGCTTATCAGGCTCGTTTGCGCCTCCTCGAGGTCTGATTCAAGGTTCTGGATCTTATCTAAAAACGGGGTCTGGTCAAACTTGAAGAGAAGATCACCCTCGTTTACAAAACCGCCGTCTTTCGCCAGGGATATTATCTTCGCACGGTTGCTCTTTATCTCAGAGGTGAATACCAAAGAGCGCGATGCCTTCAACGTACCGCTTTGCACGACCTTTATCACCAGGTCACGCTTCTTCGCGGTGAAGCTCCTGACGGCGCTAAGGAGCTCATTATCGTTGACATCTCCGGGCTCCCGCGCCGCCGGCCTCGTGTAGTATACGATACCGGCAATAACCGCCGCCAGAACAAGGATCTTCATTAAACCCTTTATTATTTTATGAAACATGCCGTCACCCTTCATCGTAAACCCTACTCATATATCGTTACGTCCAAAGTGCCGATACTCTTTTTAAGCCTGTAGCGCGAGACTATATAATTTGTAATTGCTGAATAATACTGTATTCTCGCCTGCGTAACGTTCTCTTCGGCCTCTATGACTCCAAGGTTATCTATATCACCGCTTGAATACCTCAAAAGGGTGAATTCTAACTGTTTCTCTGACGCTTGTACAGACTTTTTTTGCAGGTTTATCTTCTTATAGTTCTGCAAGACGTTTCTATGGTTGCTTTTCACCTCTAACCGGATCTCATCCATATACTGGTTAAGCTCACGCCGCTGACGGTTTAATGTGATTATAGAGTTCAGGTAACCCACCCGCTCGCTCTTCCGCTCGATATCAAAAGATGACGAGATGGCGACAGACCACCCCTCGTCATTGAGATTTGTGCTCTCGCTGAAGACATCACCCGTACCAAGAAAGTTTGCCGAGAGGGTCAGATCAAGCGGGGGAGCCAGGTTGCTCTTCGCTATCAGGACGTTCCTCTCATAAGCGGCGATGTTCTCTTTATACGTTTTTAACTCCAGGCGGTTATTTATCGCGGTTTCAAGCGCGTCATCGAGATCGATTATATTTTCATCATAATTGAATACCTTTTCATTGAGAACAAGTTCGCTGTCAAGCGGCATCCCGAGCAACAGCTTGAAGTCATCCACAGCGTTCGAGATGGTCTCCTCATAAGTAATCAGGCTGTTTTTCGCCTCTAACATGGCCAGCTCAGCCCGGTACACGTCCATTTTCGACACCGTACCGATCTCGAGCTTCACCTTCGCCTGGGTCAAGAGCTCCTTCGCCCGCTCATACGATTTCTCATACGACTGGCGCATCTGCTGGTACTCGATAATGCTGCAATACGAAGAGACGCAATCGATAACGAGGCTTTGCTTAGCTAATTCAAGGCTCCGCGCCTGCTGGATATTACTCTCGGTCGCGCTTAATAATGACGCGGTGTTATACAAAGTGCCGGCGCCCTTTAGCAAAGGCTGCGTGACCGATACAGTCGCCATCGAGCTGTAGCTGCCACCGGTATCGTCATCTTTGTAGACATTCGTCTGGACTGACGCACCGAAAGTGGTGCCGAACGGGATCTTCCGCTCGAGATCGACACCGTACGTCTGCACAGTCTGCGTACCATCCTCGGCGCTGTACGATATATTCGGTGTGACAGTCACAGTGAACTCGCTCTCCTCGAGCCCCAGACTGAGCTGCGATGATTCATAGGAATCGTAATAATTACGTATATCTGTATTGTTCCTTAGCGCCATCATAATAGAGTCGCCCAGAGAAAGTACGATGGCGTACGAAGGCAGGGCAGGCATACACAAACCTGTAAGCGAAACAAAGAGTATTATTATAATCAATCTTCTCATAAACGAACTTCCCCGCAGCAAGCTGACGAGGATCAACGCCCCCCACCGATAAAACAGGTGCGCAAGGTCTAAACGGTGTACCTGTTTAAACGAAGTATAGTATTAAAAATCCTGCGATGACAAGCGCTCCACCGACAACCCTCAGGGAATTGTCAGACATCGCGATCAACGTGTGAAGCATCTGTTTCGCCTTCGAAGGGAACGCCAGATACGGTACCCCCTCAATAAACATCGCGATACCTAAAGCATATATCAGTACTTTCATCTTATCTCCAGAGAAAACCTTTATAACCACAAAGAACAGATAGTAGAGCACACAGGTCACACAGGTTAACTACTTTACAACAGTTTTTCTCCGTGAACTCTGATAATCACTGAGGCTCCATGTGGTTTATTTTATAGCATCTCCACCACATTTTTTTCATAAGCAAGATGCTCCACATTTCACCTGCATTTTAGAGTCGAAGCGGTAAAATGTCAAGAGTAACTATTCTATCTGATGGTTTTTCAAGAGGGGCTTTGATCTGCTATCAAGTTTTTGTTCTTATACTGACACAAAACTCTTGACGTTATTTACATAGTTCGCATTTCGCGCAAGGTAAAACAAGTTCTTGACTTGTCACCAATATTTTAATAATATGTTGAAAAATATAATGAAGCATTAAGGGCAATGCAAAAGTCATTTCGTAATAGAGAACATAGTGTAATCAGAGAGATTATAGGTGTCATTGCCTTCGCAGCGGCGGTCTATTTACTTATCGTCATCTTATCGTACAGCAAGGATGACCCGTCATTAAGCTCATTCGCGCGGCAGATGACTGACATCAGCAACAAAGGCGGCGTTGTTGGTGCATACATAGCCGACGCGCTTTTGCAGACGATCGGTCTTGGCGCCTACCTTCTGGTGATTCTGCTATTCCTCTTCTCATTGAGGCTCGTTTTTATCCGGGACTACAAGGTAAGGTTCATAAAAACGTTCTCGATATTGGCGCTTGTCCTAAGCGTATCTTCAATTGTTTCACTATTATTCAATGACTCCCTGACATTTGAGCGGGGCGGTTACGCGGTCGGCGGCTGGACCGGTGACATAATCAGAGCGACCCTCATCAAATATCTCAACTATCCGGGCGCCGCGCTGGTCATCTTCCTGTCGATCATCATCAGCATAATGATATTCGAGAATATATCATTTATCCCGTTTTTAGAAAAGATAGCATCGGTCATAAAATCATTTTTCAGCGGTATAAAAGAGTATTATATAAAGCGCCGCGAGCGGGCGCGCAAGCACAAAGAGATCACAAAAAGGCTCAAGGTGCGTACGCAAAAGCCCAAGATAACCGCTATGGAGGAAAAAGTCATCGAGCGGGAGAAATCTGAGCAGGAAGCGTTCAGTTTCCTGACGCCGTCGGGAACGTTCACGGTTCCACCGCTCTCGATATTGACTTCTGAGCATAAACGAATCAAGATAGATAAAGAGAGCCTCTTGATGAACTCCAGGATATTAGAGAAGAAGCTGTCTGATTACGGTGTCGAGGGTAAAGTCGTGGAGGTGCACCCCGGGCCTGTTGTGACCCAATATGAATATGAACCCGCACCCGGCGTCAAGGTCAACAAGATCGTCGGACTACAAGACGACCTGTCGATGGCGCTGCGGGCGATCAGCATAAGGATAGTGGCGCCGATACCGGGTAAATCCGTCGTGGGTATCGAGATACCGAACAATAATCGCGAGACTGTGAATTTCAAGGATATCCTAGAGGCCGAGAGCTATACGAAATCGCGCTCGAACCTGACGCTGGCGCTTGGTAAGGATATCGCCGGTAACCCGTTCAGCACTGACCTTGCAAAGATGCCGCACCTGCTTATCGCCGGCGCTACCGGTTCTGGTAAGAGTGTCGGGCTCAACTCGATGATCTGTAGTATCCTGTTTAAGGCGTCACCAGATGATGTAAGGTTCATCATGATCGACCCGAAGATGCTCGAACTGATAACTTATGAGGATATTCCGCACCTGCTTTTGCCGGTGGTGACCGACCCAAAAAAAGCGTCGGCGGCTCTCAAATGGGCGGTAGCTGAGATGGAGAGAAGATACAAGGTAATGTCCAAAAAGGGTGTGCGGAACATTAATTCATATAACACGAAGCTCGCTAAGGAGCAGGCGGAGAAATCGAAACTGAAGAGGAGCCAGACAGAGGAGGAGAGTGGCGAGGGAGTCAAAGAGGAGAAGCACCTGCCGCTTATCGTCATTGTCATCGATGAGCTTGCTGACCTGATGTGCGTCGCGTCAAAGGATGTTGAGAAATCGATAGCGCGGCTGGCGCAGATGGCGCGGGCGGCCGGCCTGCACCTCATCGTCGCCACACAAAGGCCGTCGGTGGATGTCCTTACCGGTCTGATCAAGGCGAACTTCCCGTCAAGGATATCGTTCCAGGTATCCGCGCGGACGGACTCGCGCACTATCCTTGATTCGATGGGCGCCGAGCAGCTTTTAGGGAACGGTGATATGCTCTTCCTGCCGCCGGGTACGTCCAAGGTGAAAAGGATACACGGCGCTTACATCAGCGATAGTGAGATCAACGAGCTGGTGGAGTTCCTCAAGCAGCAGGGAGTACCGGATTATGATGAGACTATCATCGAAAATATCCAGTCTTCTGATGACGACGCTATAATGTCTGAAGATAATGAGTATGACGCAAAATATGATCAGGCTGTCCAGTTCGTCAGCGAGCTCGGGCACGCGTCTATCTCCTTGATACAAAGAAGGTTCAAAATAGGTTATAACCGGGCGGCAAGGATTATCGAGATGATGGAGCGCGACGGGATTGTCGGCCCCTCTGACGGAAGCCGCCCGCGCGAAGTGCTGGTAAACAAAATATAAGGAAGCGTAACGCTTCACCAAAAATCCCCCTCCCCTTGAGGGAGGGGGTTAGGGAGACGGGACAGGTTGTCAAGATATATCAGAGGATGGGCAGGCTTGTTGCCCACCAAATAAATGCAATGAACCACAGAGTTCACAGAAATAAGTTTTTAAAACAAAAACTGAGTGTTCTCCGTGTCTGCTCTGTGAATTCGTGGTGGAAAAGAGGGTAAATATATGAACAGGAAGATAAAGGGTATCGCCCTTCTTATACCGGTATTCATACTACTCGGCGGCTGTGCTATAAACAGAAGCGACGAGACGGCAGAGACCGCGGAAAGCGGCAATGCCGGTACAACTACCGATACGGGTGATGACAGCGCCAGAAGCAGTATCCAGATACTATCGATCTCACCGGAGGTAGTCCAGTCCGATGTCGTTGAGGGGACGGACGATTATGGTATCGACGGCTTACCAGGCACCGGTGACAAAGGTGAGGGCGACAACATGCCGCAGCCCGGGGAAATGGTCACCGCCCCGTTGGTAGAGGACAGCGTTACCGTCATCATTACAAACACACCGGCAGAAGGTGATAGTGAGAACGCCGACATCGAGATATACAGCTACGCGATATCATACCATGACGATAACGGGCTTACTCCTGATTATGCCCCGAGCGTGACTTATGACGCGCAGATCACCGTCCCCGCCGACGGGAGCGGAACGGCTATAGATGTTCTCTTAGTGGATATGGCAATGAAAACCGGCCGCATTGATGGTGAGGATTTCATAATGGGGCTTAGGGATATATTCCTGTATGACATTGATAACTTCAACTCGACACTGTATGCTCAGCTCGATTTTTACGGCAGGAACACCCTCAGCGATGACGAGGTGTTCACTACCGGCAGCGTGGAGATACACTTCAGTAATTACATGCAGTGATTATAATATTAGGAGCTATATGTTTGATTTAATTATAGAAAAAGAGCTGGCGATCAGCGGGGCGGATGAAGACGGCATATTAGACGCGTTAAGACGGTTCGCGTTCCTGACCGGTTACAAAGCCTGCGATTTCATCGGCACAAAAAAACAGCTTAAACTGACTGCCGGTAGCGTTATGTCGCTGAATCCGAACGGCGTCAAGCATACGATCCGCGTTGACTACAGCGATATCAGTAGCGGCCGCATCCTGATAAGCGCGTCATTAAAGGCGTTCCCGTGGGAGAGGAGCAAGATGAACGATATCCTGACGCACAGGCTCGCACAGCTTACCGGTCATCTCTTTGCAAAAGGCGTCATGACCGGTGGGGGCGCAAACGACGCGGACAAGGCGGCGGTAATCGCGAAAGCGCCTTTCACGCACCTGCCCTCAAAGAGCGCGTTCCACTATATCACCTCTTTTTTAAAGGTCATCCTTAGCATGTTCCTTAGCATAACCGGTGTTATACTGACAATGTGGATCTACGGTATGCTCATCATCGGGATAAAGGACTCGCGCCTCTTTTTTGAGGTCACTTTCGGTACAGTATCCACCGCGGATCTTGTCGGTGGCAGCTCAGTCATCGGGATCGCTATCGGTTACGCGATCGGGATGATACTAAGCGTATACTTCGCCCTGAGTGAGGTTTCTTGCTTCCTGAACAAAAGGATATTAAGTTTCGGCATCTTTTACGCCCTTATACTAAGCTTCTTCATCATCGAGGAGGAGGCGTTTTTTGTGACATCTTTGCTGGCGCTTTTCGTGCCATTTTGCGCTTACACCTTTTACCGATTGGCGTGGGGGCTGAAAAAAGTCTACCTGAAAGATACAATGTGACGAGCGGCCTGTACCGATGAAAAATAAAATCGCGAAAATTACGATAATCCTCCTGCTCCTGCTCACAATGCCCGGGATCTCGGGTGCGAACAAGGTGCGTTATGACGACCCTGATGTACCCAAGGAGCTGAATACACTAAGGAAGTTCAGAGACTTTCACCTGAAGAAGTACTCTGCGGGCATGGCTTTCATCCGGTACTATTACCGGTACGGCCCTGTCGCGGCGGACGCGATAAGGAAACGCGACAGGTTGCGTAGCCTTGTCAGGCTCTCCCTTTTGCCCTTGATGTACGCGGGCAGGAATTTCAACGGTGTGCTGATATTTTTAGCGGTCTTTTCAGGATTTATGCTCTTTATGCTGTTGTGGTACATATATTTAAAATACAAGAAAGCGGCGCCAGAGCACAGGCGCGTAACTATATGAAGAAAAAGGTAATATTGATAAACCCGCCGCTCAGCCTCGAAGAGCGGTACGGCGCGCTTGCCGAAGGCGGCAGCTCCGCCCCACCGGTGGGACTATGCAACCTCGCGTCTGTTATCCTCAACGATTACGATGTGATGATACTCGATGCCGCCGCTCTCATGTTGACGTATGAGGAGACGCTTCGCAGGGTGGAGGAGTATGCCCCTGACCATTTTTGCATCACCGCCGTTACGATATCAAGCTACAATGCCGCGAAGCTCACGGCGATGTATAAGGAGAGACACCCTGAGAAAATCACCATTCTCGGCGGCCCTCACATAACCGCGGTACCACAGGAGACTTTGCGCCGCTTCAGGCAGTTTGATATCGGTGTGATTGGTGAGGGTGAGGACACCATTGTCGATCTGTTAGACACGTTAGATAACGATAAGCGGCTCGAGGATGTGAAGGGTCTGATACTGCGGGGCGATGACGGCAGTATCTATAAGACACAAGGCAGACCGTTCATAAAGAACCTTGACAAGCTACCGCTGCCGGCGTGGCATCTCCTGCCAGACCTTGACGAATATTACCGGCCACCGATATTCAGCGTGCAGGCGCTGCCATCAACGTCGATCATCACATCGCGCGGCTGTTCTGGTAAGTGCACTTTTTGCGACAGGACTGTCTTTGGTAACACCTGCCGCGCGTTCAGCGCTGACTATGTCAATGAGATGCTCCTGACGCTTATGAGGGATTACGGCATCAAAGACCTGCTCTTTGACGACGATAATTTCACACTTTTCAAGCCGCGCCTGCGGAAACTGTGCGATATCATGATAAAAAACAGGTATAATCTCACATGGTCATGCAACGCGCGTGTTGACCTCGTTGACTATGAAACGTTGAAGATGATGCGAAGCGCGGGCTGCTGGCAGATCGCTTACGGTATCGAGTCCGGCTCGCAAAAGATCCTTGATCATTTGAATAAGAACATCAGCCTGGAGACTATACGCAATACCCTGAAGAACACGAAAAAGGCCGGTATCCAGACCAAGGGGTTCTTTATGCTCGGGCACCCGACGGAGACCATAGAGACGATGCGCGAGACTATCGATTTAGCAAAATCGCTGCCGCTTGACCGGTTCCAGATCACGCAGTTTACACCGCTACCGGGCTCTGAAATATATGAGGAAGCGGATAAGTACGGAGCGTTTGACAAAGACTGGAAGAAGATGAACATGTGGAACACCGTGTTTGTACCTAACGACCTGACGAAAGATGACCTTACAAAATATTCCAAGGTCGCTTTTAAGGAGTTCTACTTAAGGCCAAAGATAATATATTCCTTCATAAAAGGGATTAACTATTTCAGATATCTATGGGAAATATTTAAAGGATTCAAAGCGTTCATTATCCACCTGCTATCAAAGCCGAAAGAGAGCGGAAAATAAAACGGGGACTTTTCAGCCCCCGTTCCATATTTTTTATTTGCAATTATTCTTTTTGATGATACACCTTATTTAGCGGGTAGATTTACCATCAATGAAGCATCTGAGTGTGTGCTGACTCCATCATTCGCTCGCGCGGTAATAACAGTAGAATCTGATTCATAGGTCATTGTGTTGATCGGTGTGATCGTATCGCCATCTAACTCAAATACCGTCCATAAAGTGCCTTCATTGTTCGGCACGTTATATGTGGCGATCAGGCCTGCGTCATCATATACATTGACTTGCGCACTGGAATTCGCCATTGCAGAACTTGTCGCGTCAGTCCACGAGTTTGAGAAATCGTGTACAGAGTATCTGTACATACCTTCTTGTTGCTGAACGATAGTGATCGTCTCAGGTCCATATTGATATGTATCATCCAGATCAAGGAAGGCGTATGGAGTATCATACTGGCTACCGGTGTTGCTCCAATATACATGGAACCTGTCAACGCTGCCGCTTATCGGGCCTGTCAGGTGACTGTCAAGGTCATCCGGAGTCGCACCCCATGTCAACACTATCCTTATCTCACCTTCCGCTAACAAAGGTGTGATCGTGCCATCCTGCTCCGCTGTCGTCGTATTGCCAAGACAAACAACATATAAATATGATGTAACATAACCAGAGGCGGAAACCTCACCGGTATAGTTACCGGCTTCTAAATCCGTTACATCATAGTAACCAGCGCTGGTAGTCGTAGCTGTCGCGACAGTTGTACCCGAAGTGGAATTGATACCGCTTCTGAAGTTTATTGTCGCGCCATCGACAGCGTCACCGGTCACAGCGTCATAAATATTCCCTGAAATGGAACCGGTGCCCGCAAAACTGTCAGCAATCTGAAGGACTACACTTAAGTATATGTCAAGACCACCGACTACATCTACATTATAATATGTGGCTGAAATGTACCCTGTTTTTGAGAAATCGACCATATACCCGCTGTCAGGGTCTAAAGTAAATGAGTAAGCCCCTTGAGAATCAGTTGTCGCTTGAGATACTGAAGCGCCATCTAATGAAACGGAAACAGTTACACCTTCAACCGGCAGGGCTGTAGAGGCATCTAACACATTTCCTGAAATAGTACCGATGGTGGTATCTGTACCTGTATCTGTACCTGTATCTGTACCTGTATCTGTACCTGTATCTGTACCTGTATCTGTATCTGTATCTGTATCTGTATCTGTACCTGTACCTGTATCTGTATCTGTATCTGTATCTGTACCTGTACCTGTATCTGTACCATCATCGTTTGTGGTATTATCACTGCCACTGCTTGTAGTGAAAGTATTACACCCTTGTGCAAACATCATTATCAATACTACCATTAACGCGATAAAAACTGACTTGAACCTAAACTTCTCTTTCATACCCATAACTTCCTCCTCTTTTAATGTAATGTATATTGCTAATATATTGGGTGAAGCATCATGCTTCCTCCTCTTTTAATGTAATGTATATTGCTAATATATAACATTTTTTTTTATACTGTCAATTACTTTGTTAATTATTGGTGGTTGCTCACCGCCATAAGAAGCTGTCGCGATAAAGCAGAAACTACTGCTGTCATCACCGCCACCGCTGACAGCGCTGTCGCCATCTCCGTTTCCGTCACCGTTATCGCCGCCATTCCCGTCTCCATAACCATCAGAGGCGACTTCTGTCACGCTGAGAGAATAGTCGCCTATCGCGTCAGAAGAGGGTATTACTTTAATATAATATGTCCCTGAGGAATTACAAGTCCATGATACCAAAGACCCGTTCCCTACCCCGCTGTTATCGTCAGATATGATTTCAGTCGAAGCGTCGATACCATATAATGTCAGGAAGGAATCGCCTAATGTAATCAAGATAACCTCAATATCATACGTAGAGCCTTCGGTTGCCGGGAACGCGAACCAGTCAACATCGTCAGGCTCGTCGATTGTACCGGCGATAGCAGCGCCCGCTACGATGTCAGTGGCAAGCTCAGGCTCATTGCCATGATCGTCAGTCAAGCAGTCGCCATTACAGTTGATCGATAATGTATATGTGCCTGAGGACACAAAATAGAACCAGTCCAAGCCGGCGACAGCGACGTAGTATGTACCGTCCGACGGGCACGTCCACGAAATGCTTGACGCGTAACTATTGTCATCCACGTCATCATTGTACGCTAATTCGGTTACACCATCAATATCGTACAGGTAAAGAACAGAATCGTCTAACGTACCAAGAGTCGTCTCGATCGTATACGTCCACCCCCCAACAGCTAAGAAGCTGAAATAATCAATATCAGATTCTAAGAAAGTCTCAATATTTCCGCCAACGGGTACCCCAACCTCAACAGGGGTGGCTGTCGTGTAATCGTTACCGTGGTCATCAGCGGTCTGTGAGGTAGAGACCAGTATGGAATACGTACCGATGTCTGACGAGAAATACCCTGACACAGAGAGGTAATATGTACCGGAGAGATCGCACGTCCAGAAAATATTCGAGGCGAAATCGACACCATTATCATCATTAAACAAGATCACAGAGGTGCCGTCGGTATCGTAAAGCGTTAAATATGAGTCTGGTAGCGTGATCAATGTGGTGGAGATACTGTAAGTCGTGCCCGCGACAGCTAAGAAGCTGAAGTAGTCAACATCATTACCTATCTCTAATTCACCCGAGGCAGAGGTTTCTACAGTAAGCGCCGTCGCCGTCGTATAATCATTACCGTGGTCATCCACGATGATAGTTGTGGTAACGGACAAGGAGTAGGTACCGGTCGAGAACCACCCTGCGACAGCGACATAGTATGTACCTGATGTCGGGCAAGTCCATGTTATGCTTGGCGGGTAGTACGCGTAATCTATCAGTGAAGTTCCATTTGTATCGTAGAAGAAAAGGTCGGTGTCGTACAATGTGCCCAATGTCACTTCTATCTTATATGAAGTGCCCTGGTCAGCCTGAAAGCTGAAGTAATCCACGTCACCGTCATAACCGATATCTCCGTCGGTAGTGGTCTCAACAGCCACCGGCGATGCGGTTGACGGGATATTACCATGATCATCGTCAGTTATCGTTGATGCCAGTAATGTGTACGAACCGGTGGCGTCCATCCAGTAACTGAAGACGGCAATGTAATACGTACCATCCGCCGTGCATGTCCAGATGGCGGTTGACCCGAACCCTGACGTGGTATCATCATTGTACGCGACCTGCGTTGTGCCGTCAGAATCGTATATTATTACTACAGAATCCTCCAATGAACCCAGCATCACCTCAAAGCTGTATAAGGTACCGCTTATCGCGTCTATGCTGAAGAAATCGACATCGTTACCATAATCGATGTTTCCGGTGACCGGTGTGTCCACTGTCACCGGCGAGGCCGTCGAATATGTGCTTCCATGGTCATCGGCGCCAAGACCAGTGGCCAACAAGGTATATGTACCCAATGCGCCGCTCGAGTACCAGCTACTGATCTGAATATAATAAGCGCCGTCTACCGGGCATGTCCACGTAATAGTCGGTTCATACGGTGGGTATATCGTATCAGGACCGGGGTTGTCAACGCCAGGAACAGTACCGGTGGAGCCAGTACCGCCGCCTTGACCGCCGCCGGCAGTAGTGTCGCCGGGTAATGGACCGTCTAATACAACGACATCAGAATTAGTGGCAAGCTCGGTAACGCCGTCGGTGTCAAGCAGTCGCAATCTGGCGTCATACAGAGTACCCGGAGTTACAACAAATGAGTATGCCTCACCCGCGGTCGCGGTAAAAGCGAATAGATCGACATCCTCGGAATAATCTATATTACCGCTTAGTGAAATATCAAGAACCGCCGGCGTGGCGGAATGCGAGTCATTCGCATAATCATCAACGCCAAGGCCTGTGGCCAGAATGGAGTAGGTGCCGGCTGAAGCCGCCCAGTCACCAGATATCGCCAAGTAATATGTGCCCGTAGCCGGGCATCTCCATACGATCTTTGACGCGGCGCTGTTCTCATCATAATCATCATTACCGGTGATCAGTGTAGTCCCGTCAGTGTCATACAGGTATAATTCAGAGTCATCAAGGGTATTTAGCGTGACCGCAAATGAATAAGCTTCACCTTCGGTCGCGGTGAAACTAAAGAAATCATAATCGCCGCCCACCTCAATATCACCGGTAACTGACGTATCGACAGTAATAACAGTCGCGTCAGTAGAAGAATCAGAATGATCGTCATCAAGCGCCTTAAGAGGCGAGATTGATAACAGTAAAATCATAATTAGAAATATGAGACTCTTTATCCCCTTGCTGAAACAGATAATCGGGTTTGAAAAACAGTTCACCATCCCTCTCCTTTCTAATTAAAAATATACTCCGCTTCTATTAAGGTAATATGATTATTTTGTTTAGAAAATCTTTGGTTGCATCAGGTTGAATGAGATCTTTGTAAGAAGCTGTTGCAATGAAGCAGAATCCACCACTATCATCACTATTATCACTATTATCA
>JAJRZU010000176.1 GCA_024275075.1 Deltaproteobacteria bacterium
AACCCTGCCCAAAAAAGAGCTGCTAAAGAAGCTGGCTAAGATAAAGGGGGTGTATGTCCCCTCATTTTATTCGGTGAAATATAATGATAACGGTACGATAAACAGCTTTTCACATGAGCCGAGAATAAAACCCGAAGTCAATATCACGATGGCTAAGGATCTGACCGTCGCACCGGCGTATTCATATATCATATCGAAGGATGCGCTTTTCAGTGACATGCTCCTCATAGAGATAAGCCGGGGCTGCCGGCGTTTTTGCAGGTTCTGCGCGGCGTCATATAATTATCTGCCGTACAAGAAGCTGCCGGTGGAGGAAGTGAAGCGGATCAGCGCGCTGCTCGAGGATAAAAAGATCGGGTTGGTCGGCGCCGCGGTGTCAGACTATGAGGAGATTGACGAGCTTTGCAGCTTTTTCGGGGAGAAAAAGAGGCGGTTCTCCGTATCCTCATTTCGCGCGGACTCCTTGTCAGACACGCTTTTGGCCGGTCTCAAGGATAGCGGGCTAAAGACGCTGACGATCGCGCCCGAAGCGGGTTCGCAAAGACTGCGGGACATCATCAGGAAAGGTATCACCCAAATCGATATCCTGAGCTCCGCCCGCAGGATCGCCGAAGCGGGTATCCTGAACATTAAGCTGTATTATATGATCGGGCTCCCATTTGAGAGTGTGGATGATGTCATGGAGATCGTAACGCTTACGAAAAAGATCCGTGATGTCTTTCTGAACGCGTCAAAAAAGTTCAGGCGCGCGGGGAAAATATCTGTCGGCATCAGCCCATTTGTACCTAAGGCGAGGACGCCGTTCTTCTTCAAAGGTATGCTGCCGGTGAAGGAGATAAAAAATAGAGTGAAGAGAATAAGCGACGGGCTGAGGCAGGAACCGAATGTTACCTTGGAGAAAGTATCCGCAAACGATGCCCTCTTAGAGGCGCTGCTCGCGCGTGGTGACAGGCGCCTGTCGGCGTTGATAGAACTTATGGCTGAGCCGATGAGCCTGAAACAGAGCATAAAAAGAACAAATATAGATTTGGGTTTCTATGCCCTAAGGGATATCTCCTCTGACGAAACACTGCCTTTTGATATGATAAAATCGCAGATCAAGAAGAGCGCTTTACTCAAAGAACTCCATAAAGCTAAGAAAAACGCGCTATTTTTTTAGGATGTCGCTGTCAAGTGAGTCGCTCACGGAATAGTCTTCCTTCGATGAGTTCAGGTTCACCAGCATCTCACCCACCAGCCCGGTAGTGATGAACTGGACACCGACGATCATCATGAGAACGCCAAGGAACAAAAGCGGGTAGCGCGCCTGGATGTTACCGAAAGCGAATCTTAGGTACGATATGTACGCGTTTATACCGATACCGGCTAAGAGAGTGATAATCCCTAACAGGCCGAAAAGGTGCATCGGCCGCTTCAGGTACGTGCTCAGGAAAAGGACGGTCAGCAGGTCAAAGAACCCTTTGAAGAACCTGCCAAGCCCGTATTTCGAGTGCCCGTACTTCCTTGGGTCGTGCTTTATCTTGACCTCGGCTATCTTGTAGCCCCGAAGATGCGCGAGCACAGGTATGTACCGGTGCAGCTCACCGTATACATCGATCTCCTTCACGACGTCACGCTTATATGCCTTCATGCCGCAGTTCAGGTCGTGGAGGCGGGTACCGGTCAGCAGCCCTGTCACCATGTTGAATATTCTCGATGGTAGCGTCTTGTTTATCGGGTCTTTCCTGCTCTGCTTCCAGCCGGATACGAGGTCGCAGCCGCTGTTTAGTTTCTTGACTAATTTCGGTAGCTCCTCGGGTATGTCCTGCAGGTCAGAGTCAAGGGTCAGCACTATGTCGCCGCGCGCTTCATTAAAACCCTTCGAGAGGGCGGCGGCTTTCCCGAAGTTCCTCCTGAACCGAAATGCCCGTACATGACCGTCTGCCGCTGAATGCAACTCTTTGATCTTTTCATACGACTTATCGGTGCTGCCGTCGTCGATGAAGATTATCTCATAATCATTACCGGCGATTCCGGCAAGGGTCGCCGCTAACCTGTCATAAAGTTCGCGCAGGCTCTTCGCTTCGTTGAAAACCGGTACAACTGCGGATATTTTAACCTTTTCTTTTTTCATCATCCCTATTTCGATTGCAACCGACAGTTTATCCTTCTGTAATAGTCATCCATACGGCCTGCCGGCGGTCTGTAGTCACCGGAATGACACACCATGCAATACGCTTCATTTATCCTGGCCGGCTCCTTCTTCTCTCTCTTCTCACTAAAATGCTCCGGTCCGGCTACATGACACATCTCACACTGAACGTTCTTGAACTTACCGACCTCGTTCGCCTGGAGGTACCCGCCGGGGAAGTTATACGCTGTAGTGTGGCAACCGATACAGTCCGGGTCATATTCACGCCCTTCCCTCTCTAAAGCCTCATAAGCGCGCGAATGCTTTGTAGTCTTCCAGAACTCGTATTGGCTCTTGTGGCAATCAACACAATAATCCAGCCCGCGGTAAGTGACCCGCGTACCTTTATCGATCGCGCTGGGCGCCCTGTTCTTCTCATACTCCTTTACCGCGGCATAATACGCTTTTATCATCTTCTGTGTCTCTTCATCAGGCTCCATGTCAACAAAAAGGAACTTCGGGTCATTCACGTACCAGTTCACCTTAGTAAAACCGTAAAGCTTTTTCCTGAAAGGCGCTTTTTGCTTTTCTAATGTATTTATCAGCACTTGTAAAGCTTTTTTACTCTTTAGTATCTTTTTTGGGATCGATTTGTCTTCCTTGTTCTTTATCCGAAGGATACGCGCGTCTATCTCCGCCATCTGCGCCCGGGTAATATCTATCTGGATACCGTCCTTTAGCGGCGCGCCCTGCCTGTTGAGCTTATAGGCCAGCGTACCCATCTGCTTACCGCCAAACTCGGTCTTGACTATGACAGTGTTACCCGCCTGACGCTTAAGGAACTTGCCCTTCTCCTTCAGGCCGCCATCGATTATGATGTCAATACCCTGCACCGCTTTAGCTAACTCAAGCGTCATATCCTCCCCAAGAGAGCTGAGCAGCACGACAAGATCTACCTTACCCTTTAACTCCTTCACATACTCCCCAACGTTGAGGAGCGGGTCTAATACCTCAAACTCCTCACCAAGCTTTACGTCGATATTATCAATTTTGTCAGGCATGACACCGATGACACCGACTTTACCGGCTGCGTTATCAAGAATTATGTAAGGCGGGGCGAACAGCTTTTCAGCCTTTACATCAAACAGATTACATGAAACAAGGTTCAGCTTCCTGTCACCGATGATCCTTTTCAGGGCATCCCTGCCTAATACGA
>JAJRZU010000028.1 GCA_024275075.1 Deltaproteobacteria bacterium
GGTGGAGCGTTACGCTCCCAAGACCGACAACGGAGGTCTATATCAGGTGGAGCGTTACGCTCCCAAGACCGACAACGGAGGTCTATATCAGGTGGAGCGTTACGCTCCCAAGACCGACAACGGAGGTCTATATCAGGTGGAGCGTTACGCTCCTTACGCTCCTTACGCTCCTTACGTTTCTTCTTTCAGCTTTGCGTGAGCCGCCGACAATCTTGCGATCGGTACTCGAAACGGAGAACAACTCACGTAATCCAACCCTATGTTGTGGCAGAACTCGACAGAAGACGGCTCGCCGCCATGTTCGCCGCAGATACCGACTTTCAGGTTCGGTTTCACCGAGCGACCCTTTGTTACGCCCATCTCCACCAAAATCCCTACGCCCTCCTGATCGAGCGCCACGAAAGGATCTTCCTTCATCATCCCTAATTCTATATACTTGGGTAAGAATGTACCGGCATCGTCACGGCTCAGCCCGTATGTCGTCTGTGTCAGGTCATTTGTCCCGAACGAGAAGAAGTCAGCGACCGTCCCGATCTTATCCGCAGTCAAAGCCGCTCTTGGCAACTCGATCATCGTACCGATAAGATACTCTATTTTTTCACCGGTCTTTTTGATAACTTCTTTGCACACCCTCTCGGCTGATTCGCGCGTGACCTTTAATTCATTTACAAGGCCGACTAACGGTATCATAATTTCGGGTATGATGGAGTAGCCCTCTTTTGAGAGCTCACATGCGGCTTCCATGATAGCCTGCACCTGCATATCGTATATTTCCGGGAATGTCACACCAAGCCTGCACCCCCTGTGACCTAACATCGGGTTGAACTCCTTCAGGCTGATGACTTTTGCCGTCAGCTTCTCGGCGCTCACACCGATCTTCTCTGAGAGCGCTTTTATGTCCTCCTCGCTATGCGGCAAAAACTCATGTAATGGCGGGTCTAACAACCTTATGGTAACCGGTAGATCCTTCATCTCCTTGAAGATACCGATGAAGTCCGATTTTTGCATGGGTAATATCTTCGCGAGCGCCTTCTTCCTGCCTTCGGTATCATCCGCGAGTATCATCTCCCTCACCGCGTCGATCCTGTCGCCGTCAAAGAACATGTGCTCCGTACGGCACAGCCCGATGCCCTGCGCACCAAACTCCCTTGCCACCTTCGCGTCGTGCGGAGTATCCGCGTTCGCTCTGACCTTCATCCTCCTTACGGCATCCGCCCACTCCATCAATACAGCCATATCGCCGCCGATCTCTGGTTCTATGGTCGGTAGATCACCTAACATGATCTCACCAAGGCTGCCGTCTATCGTTATCAGGTCGCCTTTTCGTATAGTGTTTCCATTTACTTCCATCACTTCTTTGTCATAATCGATTTTAAGTTCGCCACAGCCGGCAACGCAGCACTTACCCATCCCCCTCGCGACCACCGCGGCATGTGACGTCATACCGCCACGCGCGGTCAGGATACCCTGTGCGGCATTCATCCCGTGGATATCCTCAGGGGATGTCTCTATCCTCACCAGGATGACTTTTTCCTCTTTCCCCGCCATCTCCTCAGCTTCGTCGGCAGTAAAGACGACCTTACCAGAAGCGGCTCCCGGTGAAGCCGGTAAGCCCTTCGCGATGACATCCCGCTTTACCTTAGGGTCGATCATCGGGTGCAAAAGCTGATCCAGCCGCGCCGGATCGATTCTTAATATCGCCTCATCTTTTGTTATCAGGCCTTCTTTTACCATATCCACCGCTATCTTGAGCGCGGAGTTTATCGTCCTCTTGCCGGTTCTCGTTTGCAGCATCCATAACTTACCCTGCTGTATGGTAAACTCTATGTCCTGCATATCCTTGTAATGCTTCTCAAGCTTCAGATATATCTCTTCAAGCTCCTTATAGCATACGGGCATAACCTCCTCTAATGACGGAAGCTTGGAATCGTTCTTCCCTGCAATGTTGATCGGTTGCGGTGTCCTGATGCCCGCGACGACATCCTCGCCCTGTGCGTTTACCAGAAACTCGCCGAAGAACCTGTTCTCACCGGTAGCAGGGTCTCTTGTAAACGCAACGCCTGTCGCGCTGTCATCACCCATGTTACCATACACCATAGTCTGCACGTTCACCGCGGTGCCCCAATCGTCAGGGATCTTATTAAGCCGCCGGTACGTTTGCGCCCGCTTGTTATCCCAGGAGCCGAACACGGCGTCGATTCCGCCCCATAACTGCTCTATCGGGTCTTCTGGGAAATCCTTGTTCGTTATCTCTTTTATTTTGGCTTTAAACTTTGTGACAAGATCATGCAGGTCATCGGCAGTCAGTTCGGTATCTAACGTAACGCCTTTCTCCTCTTTCTTATCCTCTAAGATGTGCTCTAAGATATCTTTATCTATACCAAGAACGACATCGGCGTACATCTGTACAAACCTTCTATAACTGTCATAAGCTAAACGCTCGTTGTTAGTCTCACTTATCAATCCTTTAATCGTGCTGTCATTAAGCCCTAAATTCAATACAGTGTCCATCATGCCAGGCATCGACACCCTTGCCCCGGATCTGATTGAGATCAGGAGCGGTTTTTCAACGTCACCAAACCGCCTGCCCATCACTTCCTCTACTTTCTTCAGGTTCATAATCACCTGCTCATGCAAGCCGTCGGGATAGTTCTGGTTGTTCTCATAATATTCCGTACAAACTTCCGTACTGATAGTAAAACCCGGTGGTACAGGTATCTTCAGGTTGACCATCTCGGCCAAATTTGAGCCTTTACCACCTAACAGATTCTTTAAATGTGCGCCGCCATCCGCATCTCCCGCACCAAAATAGTAGACATACTTTTTGTTGGGCATTGTGATTTATCCTCCGTAATAATTAGTTATTTATATACATTGTATAATCGAATTCGTTTTTTTGCCTTGAAAGTCTGCACGCGCTGATAACCGATTCTAAATCCTTCAAAGCTTTGTTTAAATCATCGTTGATAATCAAATAATCGAAAATTGCGATACCCTCGATCTCTTTTATCGCATTTTCCATCCTTAATGTTATATCATCTTCAGAATCAGTATTCCTTTGTAATAATCTGTCTTTCAGTACCTGGAATGAGGGCGGGAGAACATATATCAATACTGAGTCAGGGAATTCATCTTTCAGGCTTCTTGCGCCCTGAACATCGATGTCAAACAAGAGATCTTCCCCTGACGCTATCTGATCCCTGATAATCTCCTTTGGTGTACCGTACCGGTAATTATGCACATTAGCCCACTCGACGAATTTATCTTCCCTGATCATATTGTCAAACTCTTCATCAGGTATGAAAAAGTAATCGACACCGTTTTGCTCATTCTCTCTCATAGGTCTCGTTGTGTAAGAGATAGATGGTTTTATATCATTAAGCCGCTCTAACACCAGCTTAAATAATGTCGACTTACCGGCTCCAGAAGGTGCGGATATGATAAAAAGAATCCCTTCTCCCTTCATCTTTACGGTTTTTCTCTTTCCCCCACCAGCCACAACACTGGTACGTTGATTTGATACAATACCTGAATAGTACATCATAGCATGAAATATCGCAAATATATTAATATTTATAATGTACTTTAAAAACTATATTATGAAAAAAAAATTAATTCGTCAAGCGATAAGATTATTTTTCCGGTAGAATCATAAATAGAGAGTAATAATGGTTTGTCAAGTTCTGATAAACTTTCTTTCCTAAGCACCCTACGGCTTGCGAAGACCCGCGGCGCGACTTATATTATGGTAACCGGCAGGGCAGAGCCCCTTAAATTGGATTGGGCAACATGCCCATTACGCTAACTCTATGGCTGATAATTAAATAAATTATTTACTAATTTAATCAGTTTAGTATAATATGAAGATAGATTTGGTATCACCAGCAAAAAAAAAGAGTGGAATGGATGAGCGATTATTATAAAATATTGGGTGTGAACAAGAGCGCCTCACAGGATGATATAAAGAAGGCTTTCAGGAAGCTTGCCCGAAAGTATCACCCTGACATTAATCCGAACAACAAGCTGGCGGAGCTAAAGTTCAAGGAGGCGTCAGAGGCGTATGAGGTGTTAAGCGACAAGAAGAAGCGCAAAGAGTACGATTCTGGTGGAGATGCTTTTGTGAGGAACTTCCACAAGCGGCAGCAACGCACCGGTCAGCAATCGCCCCAATTCAGTTATGAGGATATATTCGGTGGCGGGTTCGAGGACATATTCGGTGATTATTTCTCTGGTCAAAGGGGTGGATCGAAGTTCTTCACCGAGCGGAAGCGGCAGGGTAAAGACCTGTATTATCAGATGGATATAACCTTTGTCGAGGCGGTAAAGGGCACGACCCGCATCATCTCGTTCGAGCGGGAGGACGTATGCGGTTCTTGCGGCGGCAGCGGTACAAACCCGCGCAGCAGGCTCACTACATGTCCGTCATGCTCTGGTACCGGCAGGACAGTCACCAACCAGTTCGGTATAAAACTCCAGCAGCAGTGTATGAGGTGTGGCGGTAGCGGCAAAGTGGGGCAGTCCCCTTGTACTACGTGCGGCGGGGTCGGGCTTGTCATTAAGAAGGAGGAGCTCAAGATCAAGATACCGCCGGGTATCGACAGCGGTCAGAAGATCCGCGTTGCCGGTAAGGGCGGCGCCGGTGCGAAAGGCGGCAAAGTCGGCGATCTTTATATAGTCCCGAATATCCTGCCGCATAAGATATTCCGGCGTAGCGGCAAGGATCTTATCACCCGGATAACTATATCGGTATTTCAGGCCGTTTTGGGGGCGAAGGTCACTGTCAAGACGATCGATGGCAGCGCGGTCATGACGATCCCGCCGGGTACGCAAAACGGGCAGAAGTTCCGGTTAGCAGGGAAGGGCGTGAAGAAGCCGTCAGACGCCAAAGCCGGCGACCAGTTCGTCGAGGTGGAGATAAAGATACCAAAGAAGATATCTGATGAAGCGAAGGAGCTGTTTAAACAATTAGAACTAATGGTTTGAAATTCCTGAAAGAAGATTTTTCACTGACCCTGATATCAGCGTTTATTGCCGGTATCATGACCGCGACGATATTTGACGGCATCCCCAAAGCGCTTTGGTTCAACGCGGCAATTACTCTCATTACATTATCTATCTTATCCATATTATTCAAGAAAAACACCATTTTCTGTCTCCTGCTCACACTCACTGTCTTCATCTCCGGTGCGGCTCACCTGAGAGCGTATATGGACAAGCCGCTTCCCGCCAACCATATTTTCAATTACGCGGACGGTAAAACGCATATCATCGAAGGTGTCGTCAGCGCACCAGTGAAGCGCACCGGCGTTGACAAGACGGATATTATCATAAGTATCGATAAGTTATCGTATGAGGGGCAAAACGTTGACGCGACGGGCAAGCTGCTTGTGAGGACGAAGGGGCTTTTGCGCGATATCAGATATGGTGACCTGCTCGTGTTCAGGGGGAAGATAAGCAGGCCGCGCAATTTTTTAAACCCGGGCGCGTTTGATTATGTTAGGTACCTGAATTCCAAGGGTATCTATGCTACAAGCGGCATCTACAGAGACAAGAAGATAATCTCGATCGAGAA
>JAJRZU010000177.1 GCA_024275075.1 Deltaproteobacteria bacterium
GACCCGGAAAAGCTGCGGCGGCAGACCGAAAGTATGCGCGAGGCGGTGAAAAAGGCGGTCAATGAGTATCAGCCGGATGACGGCGGCGACTTACCCTGTTGCGAGGAGAGCATAACCCCAGAGTATGAGCGCTTTACCGTCGATGAGGAGCATCGGCTGATAAAGATATGCAAAGACGCAGCCGCCGTTTTGGGGGCTGACCTGAAGGTCATCGCCGCCGGTGGTGGCAGCGACGCGAATATCTTCAACTCCCGCGGGATCACATCGGTCATATTCGCCACCGGTATGGAGAAAGTACACACAACGGGCGAGCGCATCGATATCGACGATATGTGCAAAAACGCTAACCTGCTGTTACAAGTCATCATTCAGCATAATAAGTAAACGGCTATTTGCTTCTTAGAACGTGGCTTTATGGTTTTACTCTATAAAAACGTGAATAAAAATTACGTTTTTTATGCGGCTGTTTTCAGGCAAAGCTCTTTTGCAATCAGGGGACTTAAGCCAAATAGAAAAATATCCCTATTTCAAAAAAAACACCGCTTGTAAGTTATTGAAAAAAGGGGATGCCGAAAACGGAGGCGAAGGGGGAATTCCCCCTTTATTGCATTGGGCAACCTACCCGGATGTTTACATTATAGTAGGTAGGGTGGGCTGTGCCCACCCTACCTCTGAGCTACGCCTTTTCCCGCGTAAAAGCATTTTTGATATCGTCCCCGATGACGTATAGGGAGGGCAGCAGGATCAACGTGACCGGTGTCGCGAAGAGCAGGCCGTAGCCCAGCGCCATAGCGAGCGGCGCCATAAACGCGTCTAATCCGCCAAAACCGTAGGTCAGCGGCAAAAGCCCTGCTACGGTAGTCAGGGTCGTCATGATTATCGCGCGGAGTCTGTCGGTTGTACCTTCGCATATCAGGTCCCTGACCGGTACATCCGGGTTATCGCGCCGTATCTTGTTGACGTGGCTGACGAGTACGAGCGAATCGTTTACGACGACACCGGCGAGCCCGATACTGCCGATCATGGCGAGGAAGCTGAACGGGGCGCCGTGCAGCGCGAACGCGATTATCACCCCGACGAAACCGAAGGGAATCGCGACGATCACCATTATCGGCTGCGTCGCCGAGTTGAACAGCAGCAAAAGGAGCAGGTACATCCCGACCACTGCGATGAGGAACACCCTTATCAGGCTTTGGAGCGATTCATCCACTTCCTGCGCCTCGCCACCGATGACGAAGCTCATACCTGGGTAATCCTTGTTCAGGTCGAAATGCGCGGTGACGGCGTTCGTGACCTTCGTCGGGGTCGTTTTATCCTGCTGTACATCCGCGGTCACGGTAACGATCCGGTCGCCGTCAAAGTGTTTGATATTCGCCGGGCCGGGCCCTACATCCAGTGCCGCGACATGTGATAGCGGTATGAATTTCCTTTGCCGGTTCGGTATCGAGAGTTCGCGCAGGTAGTCCAGCCGCTCGCGTGCATATTTCGCCAGCTGCACCCTGAACTCGATATCCTCGTCGCCATACCGGATACTCGAGACGACCTCGCCGTCGTAAGCTACACGAACAATCTGTGCGATATCCGCGACAGTCAGCCCCTGCCGCGCCAGCTCATAATAATCGACTTTGATCTCGACCTGCTGTTTCCCTTCCTTGTCATCACTCTGGATATCCTTTACGCCGTCGATCGAGGCGATATACGCCTTTACATCCTCAGACAGTCTCTTTCGCAAGGTATCATCAGTTCCGATGATACGGATCGTGACTGGTTTCCCGACGGGCGGCCCGCCTGCCATCACAGTGAACGTCACCTTCTCAAAGAGACCAAGAGCGTCTACCTTCGCCCGAAGCTCGCTGATGATTTCGTCGACAGTCCTGTCCCGCTCTGAGTACGGCGAAAGAGCGACGGTTATCATCGCATAGTTCTCCGCCTTTGACGCCTCGATATACCCGTCACCATAAGAACCGATCCTTGTAACAAAGGAGTAGAGTTCCTCGTCTGGCAGTTTCTCGATCAGCTTCTCCACCAGCTTTGTTTTATCCGCGTTCGCTTCAAGCGAAGTACCGACGGGGTTCTCGATGAGCACAAAAAATCTGTCAGATACTTCAGACGGTGTCAGGATGAAGTCGATATAGTTTACCGCGTACCAGAAAGAACCGACAAGAATTATTATAGCAGCTAAAAGGACAAAGTACCTCGCGCGCAGCAACTTTTTCAGGTACCGGTAAAATGCCTTCTTAACGGGTGTAAACCACTGCCCGCCACCGCCTTTGCTTGAATGCGGCGTTATTTTGGTAAGGCCCGGGATCATGTGTGCCGGCAGCGCGATGAATATTTCAAAAAGCGACACGGTAAGAGACAGGATTATTGTCAATGGTATCACGTAGACGAATTTCCCCATCATGCCCGACATGAAGAACATCGGGCCGAACGCCAGCACCGTTGTCAGTATGGTGGTCAGTACAGGGGTAAATACCTCGGTGATCCCGTTTATCGCCGCCTCTAACGGAGGGTCGCCGCGCTCACGACAACTCGTGATATGCTCAGATACGATTATACCGTCGTCGACGACAATACCGATAACGATGACCATCGCCGTCAGGGTGATGCTGTCTAAGAACGAATCGAACACCGGTAGCAGCGCCACGACACCGAATATGGATACCGGTATCCCCAGCGCGACCCAGAACGCCGAGCGGATATTCAAAAACAGCGCGAGCAGGATCAGCACCAGAGAAAGGCCGATGATAGCGTTGTTTTTGACGATATTGAACTGGTTCTTCACGCTTCGCGAGACGTCTGAGGAGAATAGCACCTTGACGCTTTTCGGGAGGTTCTTTTGTTCCTCTTTGATCAGCTCTTTGATCGCGTCGGTGGTGCGGATGATATCGCTCGTCTCGGATTTGGTCACGACAAAGGAGATCGCCGGTATGCCGTTCATGTGAGATATCACCTTCTCATCCTCGAACCCATACGTGACTTCCGCCAGATCTTTCACTTTGACAGAAGGGGTCACATACACGTCCCCCACTTCCATCTGGTCGTCAAAGAGCGACATCGTAACAACGTTCTTCTCGCTCGTATATGATTCTAAAGAGCCGCCGGTCGCCCGTATGTTTATGGTCTTTATGGCGCGGATTATGTCCTGTAAGGAGACTTCATAGTTTCGTAGCTTCTCCGGGTATACTTCGATCTTTACGTCGCGGTCACGGTAACCGAACCGGCTTACGCTCGAGACGCCGCTTACGTTTTTCAGCTTCTTCTCAAAGAGTCGTGCGTGCTCGCGTAGCTCCTTATATGGCAGCTTTGTCGATGAGAGCCCCACCTCGATTATCGGGAAC
>JAJRZU010000029.1 GCA_024275075.1 Deltaproteobacteria bacterium
GGCGCGGCGGCCGGTATCATCTCAGGCGTGTACTTCAACGCGATATACCCGACGATGGGCTACACCGCAGGAGTAAAGGCTTTCGCCGCGGCTGTCTTGGGCGGGATCGGCAGTATCCCGGGCGCCATGATCGGCGGGTTCGTACTTGGTATCGGGGAGACGCTCGGCTCGGCGTACATCTCATCGTCATACCGGCACGGTATCGCGTATATCCTCATGATCCTCATAATAATATTTAAGCCGTCAGGTCTCATGGGCGGGTCAAAACAGGAGAAAACGTAAATTGGAACTTGTAAATTGGAACTTGTAAATTGGAACTAAAGAGAAAATTCCTGTCAAATAAGAATATCCTGCTCGCGCTCTTTGCGCTCATAGTACTCGCGTACCCGTACATACCGCTCGAGGGCTACTACGTATCGCTCGGGGGCTGGTCGTTCCACATGGGCATCATCAACAATAACTACACACTGCACGTCGTTGTTCTGATAATGCTATACATGCTGCTCTCGATGGGGCTGAACATCATACCGGGCTACACCGGTCTGCTTGACCTTGGGTTCGTCGGGTTCTACGGGATCGGTGCCTATACCAGCGCGCTGCTCACCGTGAACTTAGCGGCGGCGGCTTTCCCGCTCTCTTTGCTGGGCAATTTTTGGGTGATTCTGCCGCTCGCCGCACTGAACGGCGCGCTTTTCGGGGTACTCCTTGGCGCACCGACCCTGAGGTTGACCGGTGATTACTTCGCGATCGTCACTTTCGGGTTCTCCGAGCTCGTCATCCTGATCGTTCTAAACGAGAGCTGGCTCACAAACGGACCGATAGGCGTCAGAGGCATCGCGGCACCCGCGATCGGGGACTACGTATTCACCTCCGAGCGGGCGTTTTACTACCTGATACTCTTCATGCTGATTCTGGTGATCATCTTCATCAAAAGGATCGCGAACTCAAAGATCGGGAGGGCGTGGTTCGCGATTCGCGAAAACGAGATAGCCGCAGAAGCGGTCGGTATCAACATCATAAAGTACAAGGTCGTCGCGTTCGCGATTTCCGCTTCCATCGGTGCTGTCGGCGGAGCCTTCTTCGCGCGGTGGATGAGGTTCGTCAGCCCGGACATGTTCAAGTTCTGGGAGTCCGTCCTCATACTTTGCATGATAATACTCGGGGGGCTTGGCAGCATAAAAGGCGTCTTGGCCGGCGCGTTCATCATGACCGCGCTTGCGGAGATACTGCGCGCAGTCCTCCCTTATGCCGAGGAGCTCATAAGGCCGGTTGCAAACGTAGAGCTCGTCGGTGCGAGGTACGCCGTTTTCGGTATCGTGCTCATCATCATGATGCGGTTCAAACCAGAGGGGCTCTTCCCTGAAACGCGGGTCATAGCCGAGATGCACCCGTCAACAGACGCGATATTAGACGCCCAGACCGACACATTCTGGGACAAACGCCGCACATAACGATAGTGGTGGGATGGCAGCTTTTTCGGTGGGGACAACCATCACTTTGTTTAACCACAGAATACACAGGGTACACCCCGACCCCCTGCCTTTTACCATTATTTGTTTGACAAATCAGCTTTACTGCTTTATATATTTCATTTGAAAATAAAACTATGGGGGATACGATGAAAAGTAAGATAGCTGTTTTTGCTGTAATTATGTTATTCATCGCCGTCAATTCTTACTGTAACGAGCAAAAATTGGCTGTCGTTAATATGGATTACATTCTGAAAACATCAAAAAAAGTATCGAACGAGAAGATAAAGCTCAAAAGTACATTTGATAAGCTCCAGGCAGACTTAAGCGGGAAATAGGAGCTTTTGAAGAAGAAAAGGGATGACTATGAATCTTCGAAGGCGCTCTATTCTGATGAGATAAAGAAGATCAAGGAAGATGAGATAAAGATCGAGGAAGAGAAGCTGGTGAATACTCTTAAGATGTACCAGGTGAATATCAAAGAGAAGGAGCAGGAGCTGATCAAACGTGTTATCGATAGAGTCAGGTAATTCGCGAAGGCGGAAAAGTATTCCCTTGTGATCGAGAAAAATACCGGTAACGTTCTGTATTCGTCAGATGAGATCGACATAAACCAGAAGATCATTGATTTCTATGACAGCGAACCGACACCTGAAAAAAATGAGGAGTAAATGGAGAAATCACTTAAGGATATAGCGGAGTTATTGGATTGTGAGCTTATTGGTGACAAGGATGTGAAGATCACAGGCTTAGCGCCGATAGAGCAGGCGTTAAGCGGTGAGATAACTTTTGTGGCTAACCCGAAATATTCGCGGCTCATCAAAGGGAGCGCGGCTTCAGCGTTCATCATAAAAGCTGGCGCGCAAAAGAGCATCCAGGGTAAGAACCTGATAATATCCAGGAACCCGGGCTATTCCTTCGCAAAGCTTCTTACGATTTTCCATGAGAAGGAGAAGGAGATATTAGGGATCGATAAGAATGTCTTCATCGCCGGTCATGCCGATATCTCCGAATCTGTATCTATATACCCGAACGTCTACATCGATGACGGGGCAACTATCGAAGACGGCGTTGTCATATACCCGGGCTGCTTTATCGGTAAGAACGTCACCATCGGCGGCGATACGACAATATACCCGAACGTCGTGATAAAGGAGGAGAGCGTTATCGGCAGCAATGTCATCATACATGCCGGCGTTGTCATCGGCAGTGACGGATTTGGTTTTGTCATGAACGAGGGTAAGCATTATAAGGTACCGCAGGTGGGCAGGGTAGTGATCGAAGATGATGTGGAGATAGGTGCGAATGTCACGATTGACAGGGCGGCAATGGGTGATACCGTTATCGGTGAGGGTACAAAGATCGACAATCTTGTCATGGTGGCGCACAACGTAAAAATCGGCAAGAGGTGCATACTTGTTGCGCAGTCTGGTATCGCAGGCAGCACGAAGCTTGGTTAGTATGTCATGCTCGGCGGACAGTCCGCGGTATCCGGTCATCTTACTGTCGGAGATAAAGTTAAAGTCGCCGGTAAGTCCGGTGTCATAAACGATGTCGAGCCTGACTGGATTGTCGCCGGTTTCCCCGCTGTAAATATCAATGAATGGCGGAAGAATTCAGTGCTGGTCGGGAAACTGCCAGAGATGCGCAAAAGGATCATCGCTCTTGAGAAGAAGATAGAGGAACTTGAGGATAAAAAGGTATAGAATGTAGGTTGCTGTTAAGGCGTTTTCACGCTTTTATGAAAACAGCCGCAACGCAACGCTAAACTGTCCCATTGTGGTTAATAAAGTATAAATTATCATAGGAGGATTATTATATGTTTGATATTATCTCGATAATGGACGCTCTGCCGCACCGGTACCCGTTTTTGTTAGTGGATAAAATTACGGAATACACTCCGGGCGAAAGTATTGTCGCGCTAAAAAACGTCACTATGAACGAATCGTTTTTTCAAGGGCACTTCCCCGGCAGCCCGATAATGCCAGGTGTGCTCATAATCGAGGCGCTGGCTCAGGCCGGTGGTGTTCTCGCTATCAAGACAGAAGAGGAGAAAGCGCGAGGTAAGCTTGTGTACTTCACCGGTATCGATAAGACGCGGTTCCGCAAACCTGTCCTACCCGGTGACCAGCTTATATTGAAGATACAGGTCTTGAAGAAGAGGCGCGCGATATGGGTGTTAAAGGGCGAAGCCTTTGTTGACGGCGCGCTTGCTGTCCAGACGGAAATAATGGCAGCGATCATGGATAAATAAAAGGGGTTTTTTTAATGATAGATAAAAAAGCGGTTATACATAAATCCGCAAGTATTGGTAAGAACGTATCTATCGGTGCGTTTTCCGTCATCGGTGAGGACGTGGTCATCGCTGATGATGTGACTATCGGCTCAAATGTTGTTATCGATAAGGATACCACTATCGGTAGCGGGTGCAGGATATACAACTTCGCGTAGGTCGGTACTGATCCGCAGGATCTGAAGTACAAGGGTGAGAAGACAACCCTGACAATCGGTAAGAACAACAGGATCCGGGAGTTCACGACGTTGAACAGAGGGACCGCCGAGGGCGGCGGCGTTACAACTATCGGTGATAACAACCTGTTGATGGCGTACGTTCATATCGCACATGACTGTCGCATAGGTAACAACAACATATTGGCGAACGCGGCTAATCTGGCAGGGCATGTCATCGTCGAGGACAATGTGATCCTTGGCGGGATCGTTGCCGTCCACCAGTTTACAAGGCTCGGGAAACATGCCTTTGTCGGCGGCGCTTCGGCGATAGCGCAGGATGTCGCGCCATACGTTCATGTTGTCGGTAACAGGGCAAAATTAGCCGGTCTTAATACCGTAGGTCTAAGGCGGCACAAATTTTCTTCAGAGACAATAAGTAATTTAAACAAAGCGTATAAAATATTATTCAGATCAAAGAAAAGGTTCGAGATAGCGGCTAAGGAGGTCGAGCAGATTATGCCTGAGTGTAGTGAGGCAATCTATCTTATCGATTTCTTAAGAAATTCTCAAAGAGGTTTCATTAGAAAATGCAAAAGAAAAGAATCGGTGTAATAGGGGTAGGGCATTTAGGCAAGTTCCACGTCGAGAAGTACTTAAATATTCCAGACGCGCAGCTAACCGCGGTTGTGGATATTGATTTTGACAAGGCCGAAAAAGTCGCGGCAGAGATTGGTGTTACGCCGTATGCGGACTATAAGGAGATTATCGGTAAGGTTGACGCTGTCAGCATTGCCGTACCAACCAGCAGCCATTTTGAGATAGCCAAGCGCCTTATCAAGGCAAGGATAGATGTTCTGATCGAGAAGCCGGTGACCGTTACCGTTGAGGAGGCTGACAAGCTGATTGCGCTGGCGGCCAGGAAAGACGTTATCATTCAGGTGGGGCACATAGAGAGATTCAACCCCGTAATCAAGAAAACAGCGGATATCATTAAAGACCCTGGCTTTATCGAGGCCCACAGGCTCAGTTTCTTCAAAAAACGCGGTGTGGACGTCGATGTCATCTTAGATTTGATGATACATGATATCGATATCACATTGAACGCGGTCAATTCAAGGATAAAACTCATCAATTCGGTGGTGATACCGGTCATCTCATCGAATATCGATATAGCGAACGCGAGGATAGAGTTTGAGAACGGGTGTGCGGCGAACCTGACTGCGAGCAGAGTATCAAAGCATGATGTAAGGAAAATCCGCTTCTTTCAGCATAACACATACATCTCATTGGATTGTTATAATAAAAGCGCGAGCATTTTCAAGAAGACGGATGAGTTTGCGAACGACTTACCGGTCATCGATGAAGTGCACATGGATTTAGAGAAGAGTGACGCGCTTTATGACGAGCTGAAGGCCTTTGTCGATTGCATTATAACAAGAAAAGAACCGCCTGTTACCGCGAAAGCCGGTCGCGACGCCCTGGAAGTCGCCACAAGAATATTGGATCACATCAATATAAAATCCTGAATTGTACATAGCACATAGCAAATAGTAACTGGAACTGATTTGGTGGACAAGAAAAAAATTATGATAGTCGCGGGTGAAGCTTCTGGTGACCTGCACGGCTCTAACCTCATAAGAGAATATTTGAAGATCGACCCTGCCGCGCATTTCTACGGTATCGGGAGCTCGAAGATGCGCGATGCCGGTATGGAGATATTGCAGGATTCCAGGGAGATTGCCGTTGTCGGCCTGTCTGAAATCCTGCCGCACTTAAGGACTATCCTAAAAGCGCTTGGCGGGCTGAAAAGAAGGCTCGCCAAAGACCGGCCAAAGATGCTTATCCTCATCGATTTCCCTGAATTTAACTTAAGGCTTGCAGCTTATGCGAAGAAGATCGGTATAAAAGTCATGTACTATATCAGTCCGCAGGTATGGGCGTGGCGACAGGGACGGGTCAGGAATATAGCTAAGGTTATCGATAAGATGGCCGTTATTTTCCCTTTTGAAGAA
>JAJRZU010000030.1 GCA_024275075.1 Deltaproteobacteria bacterium
GTATATATGATATGTACCAGCAATGAAATAAATTGTCAAACCATTACATGTTCATATTTACTGGTAACATTTTTTTCTTGACTTATGGGAATTTAACAATATAATCCCCCCTTGATGGTTGGTATAAGAACGCATTACTCTTTTAAGTAATAGCGTTCATGCTATCCTCAGGGTGTTCGCGCAATTAATGGGCATTATGCCCCCTTGTCTGGAGAGATGCCTGAGAGGCTGAAAGGGGCTGATTCGAAATCAGTTGAGTGGGTAACTGCTCCGGGGGTTCAAATCCCTCTCTCTCCGCCATCTAAGTTTTGTGAGGCTGTTGCATAAAGAATAGAAGTTACTGTAATAATTAGTGATACAAAATATAAATAGCATTTTTGAGTTAAGGTTGCTATAATAAATAAACTATAGTAAATATATTAGCAGTAAATATATCAAGGAGGTGATATTTAGTTAAATGCCGTTAAAAATCAGGTTAGCCAGAGGTGGCGCAAAAAAACACCCATGTTACAGGATAGTTGTTGCTGATTCTGAGTCAAAGCGTGACGGTCGGTGCATCGAGAAGATCGGTTATTATGAGCCTGCGAAGAATCCAAAAGTCTTAAACCTTGATCTGAAAAAGGTGAATGAGTGGATCGAGAAGGGCGCGAAACCGACAGATACCGTCAAGGCATTGATAAAGCAGACAAAGCGAGGGGCTGTAAAAGAGTCTTAATCTTGATGCTGATTAGAATCTAAATGCTGAATACATTTGATGAATGGAGGTAATCTAATGAAAGAATTGATCACAATCATCGCAAAGGCGCTGGTAGATGATCCCGATGCTGTCAGGGTGTCTGAAGTTGAAGGTGAAAAAACCTCAGTTATAGAGCTTACTGTTGCCAAAGAGGATTTAGGTAAAGTTATCGGTAAGCAGGGCAAAACAGCAAGAGCTATTAGAACCATATTAAGCGCGGCATCTACTAAGATCAAGAAGCGCTCAGTGCTTGAGATCCTTGAGTAGACTAAAGGGCAATGGGCGATAAAGATAGACTTATCATTGGTAGACTAACCAAACCCCACGGGCTGAAGGGCGAGCTGAAGATGCATTATTTCGGCAGTGATCCTGACAGCTTGAAGCATCTTAAAGATGCTTTTGTAGTTAAAAGTGACAGTAGTGAAATGATTCTTGAGATTAAAGGGGTAAGAGCGTCTAAAAACGTCTTTATCCTTAAATTTGACGGGATCGACTCTATTGATGATGCTTTGAGTATCGTGGGCGCTTGTGTTCATATCAATAAATCCGAATTAGAAGAGCTTGCAGAAGGTGAGTATTACTGGGACGACTTGATTGGCGTCATCGTTTATGATGAGAACGGTGAGCTGATCGGTGAGTTGACCGACATCTTCCACACCAGAGCGAACGATGTTTATGTTGTGAAACATGGCGGGAAAGAGCTTCTGATACCGGCTGTCAGCGATGTCATTATGAAAGTGGATATCAATAACAAGACCATGCACGTTCACCTGTTAGAAGGGATGAGGGATGATATTTGATATTATTACCCTCTTCCCCAAAATGTTCGATTGCGTATTTGATGACAGCATCATCAAAAAAGCGGTGGATAAGGGGCTGGTAAGGGTAAACACCCACAACCTTCGTGACTATACCGATACGAGGCATAAAGTTACCGATGATTATCCTTTCGGTGGCGGCTGCGGAATGGTCATGAAGGTGGAACCTATCTATCATGCCATTCATGCCATGAACGTCCTGAAAAGCGATATCGACTAAGCGCACGAGGAGGTAATCCTACTCACACCGGCGGGGGAGCTTTTTTCCCAGAATATCGCGAAGCAGCTTGCAGGCAAGAAGCGGCTGGTAATGATATGCGGCAGGTACGAAGGCGTCGACGAGAGGGTCGGGCGGAACTATGTGACCCGCCAGCTATCGATCGGTGATTATGTCATCACCGGCGGCGAGATCGCGGCTATGGTGATTGTCGATTCTGTCGCGCGGTTACAAAAAGGGGTACTGGGCAATGAGGTCTCCATTCACGATGAATCACACTCAGGCGGATTGCTTGAGTATGCGCAGTATACGAGGCCGTCGGAGTTTATGGGGCTGAAGGTGCCCGAGGTGCTTTTGTCCGGCGACCACAAGAAGATCGAAGAATTTCGCAGGGCTGACGCTCTTGTCCGGACGCTGAAAGTAAGCCCGGATATGGTCGATACAGATAAGTTATCTGAAGATGATCGTAAACTGCTTGAGAAAATGAACTACCCAGCGCAAGTTGCGGGGAAGTAAACCCACGGCAAAAAACAGGCGAGCTCAATAAAAACAGGTGCGCCTGTCAAGGTAAAAGAAATAATTGGTCAAGAATGGTTCATCAGTCTATTTGGCGCTTGTGCATTACCCGGTTTATAATAAATCGAATGAGGTGATAGCGTCTGCCGTTACGAATCTGGATA
>JAJRZU010000178.1 GCA_024275075.1 Deltaproteobacteria bacterium
ATGAAAGATAAGCTTCATCTACTATAACCTCAGCATCATTTTCCTCCTCTTCATATAACAAAACAACGTCCGCCTTAAGGCTTTCCGCCAAGCCAGCAGAAAAAGCGATCGTTAACTCATCTACATAAATATCCGTAGATTAATCGTTAGTAGTAAACTCTTTTTCCTCACCTGTCGCATCAGTTTCGGTGACGGTCGTCTTAACGTTAGTATACGAGGCGTCAACTGAAAGCGCCCCGCTTACTTCAAGTTCCCCACTCTGTGCAAAACCGGAGATTGAGCTTAAACCCACAACCAGCATACTGATGAAAATAATTACCGATACCCTCTTAGTCATTTTTGTACCCCCTTTTCAATATTATAAATCAACCAATCATATCATGTGATTACAATTTGTCAAGAAATATAACCAAAGAAACGCGAACCAAACAGCGGTTACCCCATCTTTTCTTTCATTAATTGGAATATATAAATTTCTACTCAGTTACTTGATTTATGATCATTTTGATGTCGCCGCGCAGGCCGTCTTCGGTGAAAGCCCTGCCGGCAGTGATTACGCGCGCATATTCCATCCCGGGGTTGACGGTATTCCCATACGCCTTTGGTATGACGAGGAACTCGCCGTCATCCTTGATATCGCTCAGCTTATAGCCTTCTCGTACGAGTTTCAGGCCGCCGCCTGACTTGTATACACCGCATTTCAGATCCGCCGACACCCGTTTTGGCGCCCCGGTCAGGTTATGCATGATGATCTGCGACCCGATATATCTGTTTACCGGTGACTTGAACCGCTCGAAAAGCTCTGCCGCACTTTGCATCTCCCCAAGCTGCTCTAAGATGTGGAACGCGATGAGCGGCGGCTCGTCGTATTGCCGCTCGATCTGTGTAAATAGCGGCAGGGACGTGACAAGCCGCGGGTTGCACTCGACGAAGTAGACTTTATCGTTATTTACGATGTAATCGACACCAAAGATCCCCTTGTAGCCGGCGCTGTAGATCATATCACCGATATTACGGGTTACGCGCACGATCTCATCGACGGTGGCGCGGTCGATATCGTCAATGCGAAAATCGTTTCCGCACGCGCCGAGTCTGTTCGAGGTCAGCTCACCATAACCGGTCAGCTGGTGGAACGGCGGCTTCACTATCGTACCAAGCGATGTCGCGCAGGCGTTGATGGTGAGCGTCGCACCGGGCGTGTACTTCGTGAGGCGCATCACCCTCTTATTATAAGCCGCCTTGATGTCGGTGAGGTCTGCCGCGCGATTGATCAGGTAGGTCTTGTTGCCGGCAAAACCCTTTGAGGCCTGAAGCACAAATGGCGCGCCGAATCTACCCGCGATGTCGTCAAAATCGACACTATCGGTGATTTGCAGTGTCTCACCGGGCAGAAACGGGATACCTTTACCCTTCGATGTCTCGTAGAACCGCACCTTGTTCTCGATGCGCCTTGATATGTTCGCCGGCGCCGCTAAGAGCCTCAGCCCCAGTTTCGCGGCGTACTCCTCGACTATCGCGGAGTTCTTGAAGACGAGCAGGTTCTTCGAGCCGCTCACCCGCGATACCGCCACCTTTGTGAACATGTGCGCGATGAGGTTGTTCGTTGTGCACAGTTTGTCGCCGCCAGCCGCCCCTAAGAGGCTGACGTTTACGCCCTCTTTGCGAAGCGGTTCGGTGAGCGGGCTCGCCCCGTAGGAGATGATGTGAAGGTTCCTGACCAGAGCCGACATACTCAGCGCGTTGACGGCGTCGTTGCAGATGAAGAAAAAATGGGCGTCGCGTCGGGTGACAGAATCAAGTATCTTTATGATATCACGGACTGCTGTCATCGTATTTCTCCCGGATCATTTCCCTGACATCAGAGTAACAGTTCAGGTAAACGCCCTCGTGTGCCGCGTCCGCCTTCGTTTCATGATACTCGCGGCCGGTGAGTAGGCACACGACATTATTATATTCCGGTGACTTTATCACACCGGCGAGGTTCGCGGCGCCCTCCATCGAGGTGGCGATACCAAAGCGCCTTAGGAGCGAATCAGCTTTCACTATCTCATCGGCGCTGACGATCACCGCGCCGCCGCCGCTTCGCCTGATACACTCCACCGCCTCGCCCGCGCGGCTCGTCGATTTTACGCCAAGTGCGCCGGCGATACCGGTACCCGCCCCCATCGCGCGGTCGTCACCGGTAATAAACTGCCGTGCGATCGAGGTTATCGCGCCCGTCTGCACGGCGATGATTTTTGGTACTGTGTCCAGCTCCCCGAGCCCATCTTTGAGCTGCACAAATCCCCTGGCGATACCGATCAGAGAGCTTGCCGAAGTCGGGAAGATGAAAACGGCGTCGATCGCGCGGTCAAACTCCTCGTACAGCTCAAACGCGATCGACTTGTACGGCTCTATGGATAGATCGTCAGTAGATGGCCGGAGATTGGGGATATTAAAAACGCGCGATGCGTACTTCGCGAAATTTATCGGTTTTGTGCACAAAAGAACCGTCTGCCCACTGCGCCGTATCTCTGCCAGTTTCGCTTTCGGGGTGGCCTTGTCAACGAAGGCGATGAGGTTTATCCCGCACAGGTTACAGTATGCGGCGGCGGCGATCGCGGCGTTCCCCGAAGAAGAGATGAGCAGGGTTTTGTGACCCTTCGCCTTGTAGTACGACACCTGGTACGCCAGCGCACGCGCCTTGTGGGAACCGGTCGGGTTCTCATCCTCGCGCTTGAATATGACGCGCCGCCCGTGCGCGGTGGAAAGCTCGCCGTTTAGCTCAGACAGCTCGACACAGCGCACTCCACCCTCACCGGTGGTCAACCTGTCGCCCTCATCTATAAAGGGCGAGTAGAGTTTCGCATAGCGCCATATATTTTTTGTTGTATTATCAATCAGCTTTGAAAGCAATCTTATTCAATCTTGGAATCCGTTGTCATTAGTCGACCCTGACGATCTCAAGCTCCTCAAGGACGATATCCTTAAGCGGTTTGTTGCCCCTGTCCTTCTCGACCTTCGCCATGTCATCGACTACGCTTTGACCCTCTACCACCTCGCCGAAGATCGTGTGCTTGTTGTTGAGCCAGGGCGTCTCCACGTGAGTGATGAAGAACTGACTGCCGTTCGTGTTCGGGCCGGCGTTCGCCATCGCGAGTATGCCCGGCTTGTCAAACTTCAGGCCAGAACCGAACTCGTCTTTGAATTTATAGCCGGGGCCGCCTCTGCCGGTACCGGTCGGGTCGCCGCCTTGTATCATGAAATTCGGGATTATGCGATGGAATATCGTACCGTCGTAAAACTTACCCGTCTTCATCTCGCCCTTGAATGTCCTGTATTTCTTTGTACCCTCGGCAAGGCCGATAAAGTTCGCTACCGTCTCTGGCGCCTTGTCAGGGAAGAGCTTACAGACGATATTGCCCATCGAAGTGTGAAATACCGCGTATGTACCCTTCGTTTTTTGCCAGTCACCGGCAAAAGAACTCGATGTGAATAAGAATAATAAAGCCCCTAATGTTATTAATGTTTTTACCAACACAAACTACCTCCTGTTTTGATTTATTAAGTCAAACAACAACTTACTTTTGAACAATTAAGCTTCTTATGCGTTAAGCTAACATATAATTGGGTGAAGCATCATGCTTACTCCTGTTAAAATCTTTTACTGAATCTTAATCAAATATGAAAATAAAATCAAGCTTTTTTTCGCGCTCGCGCGTTCTATGGGTGGGTAGTGGAGCTTTAATCAAAAGAATTCCCCGCAACTCTGCTACGGAGTAGTTCATGGGACGCTTTCAATGAGTCGCGGTGCGCTCTTATATTTTATTTACTTGCAAAAAAAGGGCGCATTAATTACTATTCATTTTTCATTAAACGAAGAGGTGGAAATATGAGCCAGAGATCGGGTATGATTATGATGATCGCGTCCGCTTTGCTATTCTCGTTCAAACCGATATTCGCGAAGCTGGCGTACGCTCACGGTGTCGCGCCGCAGGTACTGCTTGGTATGAGGATGCTGATCGCCGTGCCGCTCTTCTGGGGATTCTTCCTCGTGCGGTCGTCAGAAAAAGTATCGGTGACAAAAAAGGAGCTTCTGCTATTCACGACCACCGGTTTTTTGGGGTTCTTCGCCGCCGCAGAGACGAGCTTCTTCGCGCTCAAATATATACCCGCATCGATTAATACTGTGATTGTATACACTTACCCGTCGATGGTGACGATACTATCGCTCTTTATATTCGGTGATAGGATCGGCACAAGGAAGGTTGTCGCGCTCGCGGTGGTGCTGACCGGTACTGTTCTGGTGCTTGACCTGTTCAACGCGGATATAGCGAATATCAACGGCTTTGGTGTTTTCCTCGCGCTTTGCTCCGCGTTCTTCTTCTCGCTTTACTATACCCTGAACAAGATGCTGAATAGCGGGATATCGTCAATAAAACTGACCACTTACCTCATAACCGCCGGAGGGATATTCATCATCGGCTTCTGGGGCGGCAGTGACATCGTACAGCCCTACCAGGTATGGCTGTACGTGCTTGGGCTGGCTGTCGTATCGACGCTGTTCCCGTTCCTCCTCTTAGGGGAGGGCATCAAACGGGTAGGTCCGTCGAATGCGTCGATATACAGCGCGATCGGGCCGGTATCGACGATAACGTTAGCCAACATCCTGTTAGGGGAGGTGTTGGGTACGCTCCAGCTTATCGGCGCCGCGTTTGTCGTCACCGGAATAGTCATCCTGAGCATGAACACGAAGCCAGGAGAACTACCCGCAAAGAGATAAGCTGCGCGTTGCCCGCACGATTTTTCCTTGACTATTCTGACCAATATTGGTAGCATTTACCCTTATTCAAAGGGGGGTGGCGCGGTATGTACGACGACATAACGAAGAAAACGGACAGATACATAATGGGGACGTACAGGCGCTTTAAGCCGGTGTTTGTCAAGGCGAAGGGCACGAAGCTGTATGACGACACCGGTCAGGAGTACACCGATTTCCTGTCTGGTATCGCCGTGTGCAATCTTGGGCACAACCACCCGAACGTGGTTGACGCGATATTCAAGCAGATCGGTAACTATATGCACCTGTCGAACCTGTTCTATATGAGGCCGCAGGCTGATCTTGCCGAGCTGCTGGCGCAAAATTCCTTCGCCGACAAAGTATTCTTTTGCAACAGCGGCGCCGAGGCGAATGAAGGCGCTATCAAGCTTGCGCGCAAGTACGCGAAGGATAACGGAGCCGCGGACAGGTATGAGATAATCACCCTTATAGATTCGTTCCATGGCCGGACTTTCGCCACAATCAGCGCAACCGGTCAGGAGAAGGTGAAGAAGGGGTTCGAGCCGTTGTTGCCCGGCTTCAAGCACGTGAAGCTGAACGATATGGACGGGCTTAAGGCCGCGGTGACAAACGCGACGTGCGCTGTCATGATAGAACCGATATTAGGTGAGGGCGGCGTGATGGAAGCTGCCCCGGAGTATATGACAAATCTTCGGATGTTCTGCGATGATAATTACCTTCTTTTGATATTCGATGAGATCCAGACCGGTATCGGCCGTACCGGTAAGCTTTTCGCGTACGAGCACTACGGTGTGGAACCGGATATTATGACGCTCGCGAAGGGGATTGCGAACGGATTGCCGCTTGGCGCCGTGCTCGCGAAGGAGCGCGTGGCGAAGGCATTCGTACCCGGCACACACGCATCGACTTTCGGCGGGAACCCGTATGCCTGCTCTGCCGGTGTCGCGGTGATGAAGACGCTCCTGCATGAGGGCGTTCTGGCGAAGTGCACCGATATGGGTGAGTATTTCCGCGGCGAGCTGAACAAGTTAAAGGGTAAGTACGGTTTTATAAATGAGGTACGCGGCAAGGGGCTGCTGATCGGTATGGAGCTTGACTTCCCGTGCGCGGATATCGTCACCAAGTGTCTTGATAAAGGGTTTATAATAAACTGCACGATGGAGAACGTACTAAGGTTCTTACCGTCGCTACTGATATCGAAAGAGGAAATAGACGCGCTGGTAGAAGTATTAGAAGAAATATTCAACACATAGCAAGCGTAACGCTTGACCTAATATAGCCCGCCGTTGTTGGCGGTCTGTTGTGGTGACGAATGGGCGAAGGAGCCCATTATTTAGAATTGGGTAACATGCCCATTAAAAAAGGAAGAAAATGACAAAAGATCTACTGACTATATCAGATTTTACAAAAGATGAGATATTGCAGCTATTTAAGAAGGCCGCGGAGCTGAAGGGAATGACCAGAAGCGGTGTCATCCACGAGCCGCTCAGGGGCAAGAGCCTTGCGATGATATTCGAGAAATCCTCTACGCGCACAAGGGTGTCGTTTGAGGTCGGTATGACGCAGCTTGGCGGACACGCGCTCTTCCTTGATGCCGGTAAGACGCAGATTGGGCGCGGCGAACCGATCATGGACACCGCGCGCGTGCTGAGCCGGTACGTGGACTGCATCATGATTCGGACGTATAAACAAAGCGATGTCGCGGAGTTCGCGAAATACGCGCGGGTACCGGTGATAAATGGTTTGACCGATATGTATCACCCGTGCCAGGTGCTCTGCGATATCTTCACGGTATCAGAGAAGCGCGATAACTACCTTGACCTGAACTACGCGTTCATCGGTGACGGTAATAATATGGCCAACTCGTGGATCAAGGCGGCGCTCGTACTCGGGCTTAAGCTGACCGTCGCCGCGCCGAAGGGTTATGAGCCTCATGCGGACCTGCTCGAAGAGGTGAGGGCGCATGGCGGCGGCAATATCACGATAACGACCGATCCCATGGAAGCGGCTAAGGGTGCGGACGTCATCAACACGGATGTCTGGGTGAGCATGGGGCAAGAGGACGGCGCGAAGGAGAAGCTGGCGGCGTTTGGCGGCTACCAGATAAACGATGACCTCATCAAACACGCGGCTCCTGACATGCTGCTTTTGCACTGCCTGCCGGTGCACCGCGGCGAGGAAGTGACCAACGAAGCGATCGAAGGGGAGCACTCCGTCGTGTTCGACCAGGCGGAGAATCGGCTACACATCCAAAAGAGCATCATCCTGCACCTTATGGATAATATAGCCGCACAGCGGGCATAACGCACCAGTATCGCGGACTGCCATCTGCAAAGGCGCCATTTATTTATAATGGAATTGGTTTATTGGTAAGGGCTACTCTTCTGTTGCGCCCTTTCTGCTTAACCTTCTCAGCGCGGCTATCGGGCCTGAGATGACATATAGCGATATCAGCAGAAACAGCATGATCTCTGGTTCGGCGACTACTACCGTCAGCAATATCACAACGAATACAAGAGTGTGGAAGGGTTTCTTCTTTACAAGATCAAGGTCCTTGAAGCTCAGGTACTGGACGTTGCTCACCATCAGGTAGGCGAGAACATACGTCATTATCGGTATGATGAACTCCTTTATCGTACCACTGCCAAACCATTTGTAATGGATCAGTATTGTCGTCGCGACCATAGTCGCCGCGGCTGGTATGGGGAGCCCCTTAAAAAACTGTTTCTCGACAGTATCGACCTGGATATTGAACCGCGCGAGCCTCAGCGCCCCGCAGATGACATATAGAAACGCGCCTAACCAACCGATCCTGCCATAC
>JAJRZU010000031.1 GCA_024275075.1 Deltaproteobacteria bacterium
AGCCTTTTCAAGCTTTTCTATCTTTTCCATAGCCTCAAAAGCTTTCAGGCTGTACATATTTTTCAGTTTATTGTAATCCTCTTCATTTATCTTGTCAGAGGCGTACTCAAAATCGATATCCATTATAGCTTTTAAGTACAGCTCCTTATCGGTTCTTCTCGCGCTGAGAGCAGCATCTTCAGACGCCTCTACAAAGAGCAGCCTTTCCGAGGGCTGCACCATAAGCGGGAATAGTATATATAACGAAGTTCCTATCGCAAGGAATATAGTTAATGTAAGCATTTTTGATCCTCCTCTTTTAACAGTCTCGCCTGTTTTTTTGGGTCTAATTCCACGTAGCTTGCTACGAGATTTATTGAATTAAATCAAACAACAACTCATTTTTAAATACAATATTTATAACCATGTAGATTTACTATAAATTGGGTGAAGCGTCACGCTTCCTCATCGAGCTTACTAAGCTCATCATCTATTTTGTGCTGCATATCACTGCTTAAAGCCGAGTCCCTTGTCTCCGTACCACCGGTTTCTGCGGAGATTCCCCACTTCTTGACAAGCAAAAATGCTATTATAACACCGATTATCAGCCCGACAAAAGGCGCTGCATACGCTACTAAGTTAAAACCCCGCTTCGGTGGTATGGTGAGTATCCCCTCGCCATACTTCTTCTCAAAAAAATCAAGTATCTCTTGCTTTGTCTTACCCTCTTTTATCATTGTCTTGATGGTCGCCCTCATCTGGTCACCGCCGCCACAGCGGTCGATATTAAGCGGCTCTCCGACACACACATAACATGTAAGGCTCTCCTCGACTTCGCTCATGTTAAGCGCATTGGCATAAAAAGGCGAGTATAACATAAACAGAGCCGCTATAATAAGAATTGAGACGATCGATTTATTTTTGATCTTTTTCATTCTGCTAACCTCTTCTTGCGTTTTGGTATTATTGCCAGTATCCCGCCGAGCACCATAAGGATGCTGCCGACCCATATCCATGCCAGAAGCGGGTTGACGGTCACGCTCAAAGTGATCTGCTCTTTTTGAGTCACACCGGGCATGATTATGTAAAGGTCTTCTAAAAGATTTGACCTGATACTCACCTCGGTAGTCGGTTGTTTTGCGTTTGTGTAGTACCTTCGTTCCGGTGATATCGTACCCAGGTTCTCACCGTTCTTGAATACGGTCAATGTCGCGGCATAGATCTCTCTGTTCCACTTCTTGAAATACTTGAAACTGTCGTATCTAAGCTCATATTCTCCGATCGTCATCGACTCACCCTTGTCAAGGGTCGCCTGCTCTTCGATCTTATACGCGGAAGAGCCTGTGATACCGATGACTATTATGATCATCCCAAGGTGGACTATATAACCGCCATAACGCCTTCGCATCTTTATAATCAACCTTGGGAAAGCGGTAAGCGCCGTCTCTTTGGTCAGCTTCATCCTCGCTTTCGTGCCCCGTTTAAACTCACCTATTATCGTTGCTATGACAAATATGCTGAGTGAAAAGGAGATCAAAGGATAGACTTCGGTAAAGCCAAACGCCGCCAGGGTCACAGCCCCGATAATGGTCACCGCCGCGGGTATCATAAAGTTCTTCTTAAGGTTATCCACGGATGCTTTCCTCCAACCGATAAGAGGGCACAGCCCTGTCAGGAGGAAGAGAAACAAAAAGAGCGGGGTGTTCACCTGATTAAAGAACGGCTGCCCGACCGTGATTTTTTTACCGGTCACTATCTCTGACATAATGGGGAATGTAGTCCCAAAGAGTGTGGAGAAAGCGAGCGCGAGAAGCACCACATTGTTAAAGAGAAAAGTACTCTCTCTTGACAGGTAAGATTCAATCGTGCTGTCTGTTTTCATCTCCCCGTAACTCTCTACGATAAGATATACTCCGCCTATGAATAAAGCTATCATGAACGCGAGGAAATATCCGCCGAGCCCTGTGGGGCCAAAATCATGCACGGATTCCAAGATACCGCTCCTTACCAGGTAAGTGCCGAAAATACAAAGGATAAAGGTAAGAAGTATGAGTACCATGTTCCATACTTTCATGATGTTTCTTTTCTCCTGGATTATCGCTGTATGGAGATAAGCCGTCGCGACGAGCCACGGTATGAAAGAAGCGTTCTCCACCGGATCCCATGCCCAGTATCCGCCCCATCCGAGCTCGACATAAGCCCACTGCCCGCCGAGTATGATGCCGATAGTCAGGAATATCCAGGAGATGACCGTCCATACCCTCGTCTGCTTGACCCATGTCGCGTCAAGCTTACCAGTTGTCATTGCGGCCACCGCATAAGCGAACGGAATTGTGAACCCGATATAACCCAAAAACAGGGTCGGTGGGTGCCATATCATCCCCGGATTCTGAAGCATCGGGTTGAGTCCCTTGCCGTCTGCCGGCATGAATGATAAAAGATCAAACGGGTTTGATATAGTCAGGAGCAGGAAATTAAAGAACATGATACAGCCGGCGAGGACAAGATAAACATAAGGTATGTTTTTGTTCGGTACCTCTTTTCGCGTCCTGAAAGCGACGATTGCGGCGAACAAGCTCAACATCCATGACCAGAACAAGAGCGATCCCTTCTGTCCCGCCCAGAATGACGTTAATTTGTAAAAGAGCGGCAGAGCCCTGTCAGAATATGACGCTACATATTCCACCTGGTAGTTGTTTGTCAAAAAGAGATAGAAAAGCGCATAAGACGATAGTGTAATAAAGAGCGCTGCGCCGTAGATGCTCCTTCTCCCGCTTTCAATGAACCTCACGTCGTTTCGCACAAGCCCGGCAAGAACGAAGAACATCGTAAGCCCAGAGAAGACAAATGCTATGAATTTTGATATTTCACCGATATTTACCATATATTATTCCTCACCTTCCTTTATCTCTTCTTCATATTTTGAAGGGCACTTCGCCAACAGTATTTCCGTCTTAAAAAGGTTGTTCAGCTTCTCATAGACCCCTTCTAATATCACTTCACCGCCCGGCTTAAAGGCATCGGGCATGATACCGTTATATATTGCGTTTATCTTTTTAGCGTCGTTTTCCATATCGCTTATCGCGAATTTAAGAATGAGATCCTTTGCGTTGTAATCGATAGAGCCGTCAACGACGTTACCACTCACCCGCACGCTCTCACCCCTCAGCGAGCCACCCTCCTTGATAATCTCCTCGACCGTCAGGTAGTATACACTGGTAGAGTTGATCCCGTTGTAGATCATAAGCCCGATACCGAATACTACGAACAGTATAGCAATAAAGACCTTTTTCTTCGCCCGCTTTTTCATTTACGACCTTCCTTTGACGCTTTATTACCGCATATATTCAGTTTCACATCTTGAAAATATTGCGTGTGGTTCAAAAGACAATAATATACTCGCGAAGAGTATACATTATTTTAAATTAAAAAAACATTAAATTTTAATTAATTATTTCTAATAAATTAACTACGTCGCGCAAAATACAGGCAAACATTTTAAATATTGGCGCCAGATAATAAAAATAACCTAAACAAATCAATTTAATGGATAAAACGCTTTACACTTATCAAAAGTTTATATACCATAAGCTGACTTTCAACAGGCTCGCCAGTTTTTAGCTTTGCTCGCCTGCTTATCTTTGGGATTGACTCCCCGCAGCTTGATGCGGGGAATTTCAAGAAAGCGAGTTTATTAATGAGCTACAAGGAACTTTATAGTAACACTAAATTCCGCTGGTTAATGGCGGCGCTTCTCGTTGTCGCTCCATTTTCAGCGCTCTCTTTTTTCTCGATACATTTTTCGTTGTGGTTTGAGCTGCCGTTCTTCTTGACCATCATCGTTATATTCGGCAGGAAGGTATTTATCAGTGGAGTCAAAAGTCTCCTGAAATTCAACTTCTCAAACATCAACCTTCTGATGACCATAGCCACCATCGGGGCGCTTTACCTGAAACAGTTTGAAGAAGCGGTGATTATCATCGTCCTTTTCGCTTTAGGGGACACATTAGAAGGGTTTGGTATAAGGCGGAGCAAGGCGGCATTGAAAGCGCTTATCGACAAGGCCCCGAAATCCGCGCAGATAAAAGGAAAAGAGGAAAAGGTACCGATTGAGGATATCACGCTCGATGAAATCATTATCGTGAAGCCCGGTGACCATATCCCGATGGATGGGGAAGTCATCGCCGGCGGCTCCCTGGTCGACGAGGCGTCCATTACCGGTGAACCGATCCCGAAGGATAAGCATGTGGGTGACACAGTGTATGCCGGTACGGTCAACGGCACCGGGTACATGGAGGTTCGGGTCACAAAGCTCGCGAAGGATACGACCCTCGCGAAGATCGTCGAGGTGACGTATAAATCCGCACAGAAGAAGTCGGTATCGCAAAAATTCATAGAGAAGTTCGCGAAGATATACACCCCCATGGTGATTCTGGCATCCATTTCGCTTGTCGTCATACCCGTCGTGTTTTTAGGGAAACCGTTTGATACATGGTTCGTACAGGCGTTGACCCTGCTCATCATCTCGTGCCCGTGCGCGCTTGTCATCTCCACGCCGATAGCGATTTTTTCAGCGATCGGTAACGCGACCGAAAAAGGGGTCATAATAAAGGGCGGCAGGTTCCTTGAGGAGATGGGTAAGATAAAGGCTATCGCGTTTGACAAGACCAGGACCCTGACCAGAGGTGAGCCGGCTGTATCAGATATCATTCCGCTCAACGGCTGCACAGAAGAAGAGGTCATCGCCTGCGCCGCGGGCATGGAGGCGTTTTCCGAGCACCCGATAGCGAAAAGCATCCTGAATAAAGCGGAAGAGAAAGGTGTGGATATCCACCAGTTTACGAATTTTCAGGCGGTACCGGGCAAGGGGCTGAAAGGTGAGTGCACGGTATGTTTCGACAGCCACCACTGCATGGGTAACCTCGAGTTCGTCACCGAAGAGCACGATGTATCAGAAGCTGTGAAAGAGAGGATTGATGAGTTTGAGAAGCAGGGGAAAACGACGATCGTCATGAGTGACAATAAAAAGGTAAAGGGCGTAATAGGTGTGACCGATGAAATAAGGCCAGAGAGTAAAGCGCTTATTGAAAACCTCTTGAACTTAAACGTCGAACCGGTTATTCTGACGGGCGACAATGTCTCTTCCGCCAAGTTTGTCGCGACGCAATTAGGGATAAATATGGTTAGAGCATCCCTTTTGCCCGACGAAAAGGTAGATGAACTGACAAAGCTCATCGGGCAGTATAAACATGTCGCGATGGTCGGTGACGGGGTAAACGACGCACCGGCTCTCGCTACCGCTTCCGTGGGGATAGCGATGGGCGCTATCGGGTCTGATGTCGCCATCGAAAACGCCGATATCGCGCTGATGAACGATAAACTCAGCATGGTGCCGTACCTGATCGGGCTGGGCAAAAAATGTGTCGAAAAGATTCAATTCAATATCGCGTCAGCCGTAATTGTCAAGTTCTTGTTCTTAGCCCTCGCGCTCGGTGGTATGAGCAACCTCGCACTCGCGATATTCGCCGATGTCGGTGTTACCATTCTGGTTGTATTAAACAGTTTAAGGTTATATAATTATAAGCAGGCCTGAGCTTTTCACAATGAACGACCCCGTAGCAAGCTGCGGGGAATTCTTTCGATTAAAATTTTATAGCATTGACCACCTGTCTTAAACTGGCGGCGGATTGTTGGAACCCGCTTTGCTCCTCTTGTGACAGATCGAGCCGGAGAAGCTGTTCGATGCCGTTTATATTGACGATAGAGGGTATACTTAAACATATATCATCAACCCCGTAATAATCGCTTATTAAGCTTGATACCGGTAAGATCGAGTTCTCGTCTCTTAAAATCGCTTCGACTATTCTGACTATCGCAAGACCGACCGCATAGTAAGACGCCCCCTTCGCCTCTATGATCTTATAAGCGGCGTTTTTCACTTCGTTAAATATATTCTCCCATTCCATCTTCCCACCGCAATTTGAAAAATTCTTGCAGGCTATGCAGTATCGGTCAAGGCTTATACCGCCGATATTGGCGTTGCTCCAGACAGGCAGCTCACTGTCGCCATGCTCACCGATGATATAGGCGTGAACATTTCGCGGATCGACATTGCAGTGCCTGCTGATTAAATATTTGAACCTGGACGTGTCCAGAACCGTACCCGAACCGATGACCCTGCTCTTCGGGAGTCCTGATATCTTAAGGGTCACATAGGTGAGGATATCCACAGGGTTGGTGACTACCACGAGGATAGCGTCTTTCGCGTATTTAACGATATTCGGGATGATTTCCTTGAATATTGCCGCGTTCGCTTCCACCAGAGCGATCCGCGACTGTCCGGGCTTCTGGTTCGCCCCCGCTGTAATAACGACGATATCAGATCCCGCGCAACTCTCATAATCGCCCGAGCGGATCTGTACAGGGTGGGTAAGGCTCATACCATGGCTTATATCCATGCATTCACCGTTCGCTTTCTGCTCATTGCGATCGATTATGACGATCTCCCTCGCCAGTCCGCTTAACATCAAAGAGAAGGCGAAAGTGCTGCCGACATTCCCCGCACCGATTACAGATACTTTGGAGCTTAAAGGCCTCTTCTCATAAATTCCCATCTTTTGTCCCGCCTTTCCTGGCATGTTGCGCTCAAATTTCCGAAACAGTATGTGACATATTACAATTATAGTAAATATATACCAGTTATCCAGTACTTATTTGAGAAATGTTGTCGATCTATACCCCAACCCTTTATTAAAGGCGCTCCCGGGCATGTTGCCCAATGCTATGCTGTCCCGCAAATTGATGAGGGTAGTTCGTTGCGCAGTATTTTACCTCATATTTTGCTCTCCGTTCCAGTCGAATGAGTAAGGGTATGAGTAAGGGTATAAGTAAGGGTATAAAAAATATTTACTGTTTTATGAATATTTTCCTTGCATTTTGTCACAACTTAGTGTAACATTCAACTTGATTTAGGCTAAAGACGCAGTGCGGGAGGTCTTTAGTTGATATTTTGTTGAATGTTTTCATTGAGTTGTAAGTATTTTGTCATTTTAGCAAATCCCTTCTCCTTTTGAATCCCAAACCGGTTCATGGGGGTAATCGCAGAAGCATCTCTAATTTGATCATAATCTCTCAACCTTGTCGGAAACTATTTTTGGGTGATTCTATTTAAGCGCAAATCTAAAGCAACAAAATATTGATCACCATTAAATAGTTAATCTGATGTAAGGTAAACCCGCCGCCAATTAGTGCGGGGAAAATGAAATGGGCTTTTGCGCCCTATATGGAGAGAGAATGAAATTTAGAGAAAACACAAAAAAAACAGGTAGATCTACCAGACCGGTCAGAGCAAGAAAAACCAAAAGAGCGAATACGGAGAGTAACCAGAATGTCAGGAAAGTTCTGAATATAGACTTTGATGTATCTTGCATGACAGCTTTCAAGAAGCTTGGCCTTGATACACCGATATTAAGAGCGCTGAAAACGCTGAAGTTTGAGAAACCGACATCGATACAAGAGCAGGCGATACCGTATGCGATTGCCGGTAAGGACATACTCGCCGGTTCTGAGACCGGTTCTGGTAAAACACTCGCGTTTGGTGCGGGTATAATCCAGAACGCCAAAAGTAGAGCGGGAGTGCAGGCGCTCATACTGACGCCGACGAGGGAGCTTGCAGAGCAGGTTTCCAGCAGTTTGAAGGTGTTCGCGCAGACCACCCGCTTAAATATCACCGCGATTTACGGTGGTGTCTCTATCAATCCGCAGATACGGAATTTAACGAGAACCGAGGTCATCGTCGCGACACCGGGCAGGATGCTTGACCACATCAACAGGGGAACCGTCAAGCTTGGTAATATTAATACTATCGTTTTGGACGAGGCGGATACGATGCTCGACATGGGCTTCATCAGGGACGTTGAGAGTATAATCAGGGCGTGCCCGAAAAAGAGGCAGACGATGATGTTCTCGGCGACGCTTACAGATGGCGTGCAAAAGCTTTCTAAAAAGCACACCATGAATCCTGTCAAGCTTTTTACAAAATCTTCTGTAGACCCGAAGAAGCTGACACAGATCGCCTATAACACATCGGTAAACCTGAAGTTTTCGTTGCTGGCGCATCTTCTTAAGAACGAAGAGTCCGAGCTGGCGATGGTTTTTTGTAACACCAGAAGAAACACTGACAGGGTCACGAAGGACTTGAACTACGTGGGTATAAGGGCGAAAGCGATCCATGGCGGCCTGTCGCAGGACAAAAGAAACAAGGTAATCCAAAACTTCCACTCGAAAAGGATAGACGTGCTTGTTTGCACGGATGTCGCTGCGAGAGGGCTTGATATTCAAGGCGTTTCACACGTGTACAATTATGAGGTGCCGATCGACAGCAACCAGTATGTGCACAGGATAGGCAGGACAGCGCGCGCCGGTAAAGAGGGTAAGGCGATAAACCTGATCCTGAAGCGTGACCAGCGTAAGTTCTCAAAGGTGTTAAGCGACAATGCGCTTACTGTAGCGAAAGAAAAAGCGCCTTATGTTGAGAGGGCGCAGCTTCGCGAAACCCAGGCGGTAGCCCAGGGATATAATAGAAAACAACAATTTGCAAGATAAGTAGTTATAGCCGGTTAGGTCTGGTCAGGTGAAGATACGACCCAGAGCTGATGGATGGGCTTCTCATCTCTCATTAGTATATGAAAACAGGTAACGTTTCACCAATCATTCATGCGGTAGTGATTGCTTATGGTTTTGTGTTTCTACAGCCAGGTAGAACTTCAAGTTGCGAGGTATCACAATATCCCCTTACCCTGGAGGGGCATCCAGATGCACAGGGGCAAGGGGGGGGGGCTTACTTCACCTGCTCTATGATTTTATTTATGATTACCGGCAGCCTGACATCGTTCATGCTTGCCGCCGCGATGAAACAGCCGCTCTTGCTCTCCTCGCTGGCGCCACACCCGGCGCTTGTGAGCGACAATGTATATCCCCCGGCGAAGTCATCCTGGTATGACCCGACCTCGATGTAATACGCCGCTGTCGTCTCGCACAGCCAGACTATCTCTGAGGCGTAGTGCGGCCCGCCGTCATCGTCAGAAGCTACGGTTGCGCCGTCGGCGTCATACAGGTACATTACGGAGTCCTCTAAGGAGCCGAGCTCTATGGATATAGTGTATGTCGTACCCTGCTCGCCGTAGAAACCGAACATGTCCCAGTCTGAGGCGACTTCCAGATCGCCGCGCTCAGGTTCGCATGGTGTGATCGTGGTCGCGGTCGCGAAGGAATCGCCATGATCGTCAACGGTAGCCTTTGGCGATGTAGAAAATACCGTCAAAAGCAGTAATGGTATGCTGACGATGTAAAGAATTCGTTTGTTCTTCATTTATTATCTCCAGTAATAGGTGTTGTAATATGTACGAATCTTTTTAAATGATTATGTTCTTGTTATCCTTAGAGTATCCGCGCAATTATTGGGCATTATGCCTCCTGTAATATTACTTGTTTATCGCTCAACCTTCTGGTTTAACCGTGACTTTCGCGCCTTTCACGTCGGTGATCCGCACCTTGGTGTCGGCATCGATGAAGCCGCCCTCGGAGATCACGTCCAGCCTTCTGTCATCGATCAATACTGTACCTGCCGGTCTCACCGGTGTGATTGTGGTACCGACTCTGCCGATCAGGGCTGAGTTGGTATCCGCCACGGTGTAACCGTCCTTTTTCGCGACCTCGTCTTTTAGCATCAGCCGTCCCCAGAAGCTTGTTTTCGGTAAGTACCGGTACAATAGATAACCTGTCAGTACAGCGAACAGCGTCGCTTTCCCTATGGTGCGCATCGGGACCGAGAGCCTCCAGAACTCGAAAGGGAACGGTTTTGGCGGGAACTTGAACATCGCGAGTATCAGGCTCGCGAATATGCTTATAAGCCCTAATACCCCGACTATGCCGAAACCGGGGATGACGAACATTTCGATCACCAGCAGTATGAGCCCGAGCCCGAATAGCCCGACCTCCTCGAAGCCGGTGAACCCGGCAATGTTGTGCCCCCAGAAGAAGAGCGCGAGGAATATCATACCGGTAATACCCGGCAGCCCGAATCCTGGCGTCTTGATCTCGATATATATGCCGATGATGCCGATGACAAGGAAGAACCATGAGTATTTCGGTGAGCTGACGATCCTCGCGATCCTCTCCGCGGTGGAGAGCGCGACTGTGCGCACTTCGGCGCCTTTCATACCGATCTTATCGAGCAGCTCGTCAAGGCTCTCCGCGGCGCCGCTCGCAAGTTTATACTTGATCGCCTCCTCCGTGGTGAGCGCGAGAATAGTACCTTTCTCCTTAAGACCCTTGATCTCAAACTCAGGATCGACCATAGCCTCGGCTATATCCGTCGGGTGCCCGTTGCGCTCGGCAGTCGCCTTGAACTCCTTGCGCAGGTAATCGATTATCTTGCGCGGCGCCGCCTTTTGTTCCTGACCGGGCACGGCGATTATCGGGAGCGCGTCACCGATAGAACTCCCTTTCGCCATGTAAATCTCTTTTGTGGCGAGAGCGATCAGAGCGCCCGCGGATATAGCGCGGGTCTTGTTGATGAACGAGTAAGTCGGCAGATTTGTCTCGACGAGGTAATCGCGTATTATCACCGCGGCTTCCAGCCCGCCGCCAAAGGTCTTTATGTCCAGGATGACAGCATCGGCGCCAGCCTCCTCGGCTGACTGGAGCGAGCGATACACGAAAAACGCGAGACCCTTCTCGATATCACCCTTCACCGGTATGAGGTATACTATCTTTTTGCTCTCCTGGGCGTGCAGGGCGCGCGGCTGTGCATGGAGCAAAAGAAGCGCGATCAGCAATATTATTGATATTTTTAGTGTTTTCAAATAATCCTCTTTTAAGTATCGGTATAAAACGGTATAATCGATTATTGTAACGCTACCAGAAAAACCTGAGAAAGTAAATGAAAAAAACACCTTTCGCGCACGCACGTAAAAAAGGCATTATTATTTATAAAAAAAGTGATTTACCCCTTGACTACCCTAAAAAGTGTCATAGACTTTTTTTATCTGAATGAGAAAGACCTCTGCGTGATTAGTCATTGCGAGGCGCTTTTGCGCTATTTAGTAGCGGCGAAGCAATCCTGTGACCCATTGATATTACTAAGATGAGATTGCCGCGTTTCGCTCGCAATGACAGAAACCCGCACCCGTTAGAGGCTGTAAGGAGGTCTTGCTAAAGGTACTGAAATGAAAGTCATTGAATTTGTCGAAGCGAAGAAAGATGTCCTTAACAGGAGGTACAGGCAGCAGGAGCTGGTCAGTGCACTTAAGATCAGGGGCATGTCAAATGAGTTGCTTTATGACGAGTACAAGCTATACCGAGTAACGTTAGATGAGGCTGATGTAGCCAATAAAGAGAACGCCGATTCCATGAGCCTGATCTACCTGTGCGAAGTGATGATGGAGGTAGCGCATCGGGGGCTTGTGGAAGATTTCTGCCGGCGCTTTGAGACCAACCTCAGGGTTGTTTAGCCGCTAAAACATCTTCAGTTCGCGTTGATCATAGCGCCTCTTCACCGGTAGCATTACGCCTGATCCAGAGCCTCAGGAGCATCCTTTTTATGTACCCGAAAACGCTGTGCCGTGCGCTGTGGGTATCACCGGTGAGCAACAGATCCAGAAGATGGCCGGTGGGCGCGACAGTCCCCAGATTATTGACGCAGCCGGCGCAATAGGCGATGGTATCTGCGCTGACATCTGCACCCCTTTTCTTTAGCCAGCCTTCTTTGTAGCGTGGAGCGATGAAAAGCGCGCCGCCCCCCTCGCCACAACAAAGCGCCTTATCCCTGGAATATTTCAGCTCTTTGAGCTGGACACCGTTTTTTTTGGCAATCTTACGTACACTAAGGAGTATGTCGTCCTCGAACCGCAGCTTGCACGGGTCGATCAGGTGATATTCTTTATCCGTCCTGCGATTGAAATCAGTATCCATCAACTTATCGTATATCATCGTGACGCTCATACCAGGAAGGTTCCCCTTCAACGTCACATAACAGCTCGGGCATAGCGTGATGATATTCTTTATTCCGTATTTTGCAAACCTTTCGCGGATCGCGCTTATTTTCTGGTGGAAGAACTCCTCGCGCCCAAGATCGAATGACGGCTTGAGGCAACAGTCCATCGCGATACCGATATCCGGTATCACCTTTTGCAGAATACTGTACAGTTTCTTCAGCGAAGTCGCTCTCGTATGCGGAAATTCACAGCCCGGGAAGAGCACGGTATCGCACCCTTTGGGCAGTTTATATATCTTCGCGTATTTTGAGGCGCCGAAGGACTCGTAAGTCAGGAGCGGTTTGAAATGTTTAAGGATATCGCTGTCTTCCCGAACAACCAGCCTCCTGAACTCCAGGAACATATCAGATATCTTAAGCTCTTTTGGGCAGACAGCCTCACAAAGGCGGCATAAGGAGCACCTGAACGCCAGTTTCGCATCGAACGCGCTACTGTCAGCGATCTCTTTTGGGATACCGGTATCCTGCAAAAACATACACTCTTTGACGCATTTCCTGCACGAAACGCACCGCTCGCTAATGCTACGTTTTAAGCCTGCTAATCCCATCTTTGATTCTTTCTATACCGGTTTTGATATTCTCCATGGAAGTCGCGTATGAGAGCCTGATATTGTTGTCAGCCCCGAAAGCGGCGCCAGGTACTACCGCGACATTGCAGTCGTTCAGGAGGTAATTGGCCATATCCACTGAACCGCCGATGCTCTTGCCGTTATAGTTCTTACCAAAGTGGTTCGAGACGTCAGGGAAGACGTAAAAGGCTCCCGCAGGCATATTGCAACTCACGCCATCGATGAAGCTGAGCGCCTGAACGATATATTTTCTCCTCTTATCGAATTCTCTCACCATCTTAAATATCACTTCATCCGGGCAGTTCAAAGCTTTGACCGCGGCGTATTGCGCGATAGAGGTTGGGTTCGAGGTGCTCTGGCTCTGCAACATGCTGCATTCTTTGATAAGCCGCTTCGGGCCGGCGATATAACCGATACGCCAACCGGTCATGGAGTATGCCTTTGAGACGCCATTTACGATGACCGTCTTCTTCTTTATCTCCTTACCTAACCCCGCGATGCTGGAGAATTCAAAGCCGTCATAAACGATCTTCTCATATATATCGTCAGATATAACAGTGATATCCTTACCCTTTATCAGGTCCGCGATCTTTTGCAGTTCCCCCTTTGTGTATGCCGCACCAGTCGGGTTCGACGGGCTGTTGAGTATTATTCCGCGCGTCTTGTCCGTGATGGTATTCTCTAACGCTGATATGTGTACCTTAAAACCCTGGCTCTCTCTGGTGTTCAGAATAACCGGTGTGGCGCCGGTAATGGATATCTGCTCAGGATACGACACCCAGTACGGCGCGGGTATGATCACCTCGTCACCCTCTTCAAAAAGAGCCTGTGTCAGGTTGTAAAGCGAGTGCTTCGCCCCGCATGACACTAATATGTTGTCTCGCTTGTAGTCCAGCCCCTGATCCCTTTTCAGCTTACGGATCACGGCATCTTTCAGCTCGTTGATGCCACCGACGGCGGTGTATTTCGTGTACCCCTTATCAATCGCGTCTATCGCGGCTTTCTTGATGATATCAGGCGTATCGAAATCCGGCTCACCGGCACCAAAACCTATCACATCTATACCAGAGGCCTTCAGCGCTTTGGCCTTCGCGGTTATCGCCAGCGTTACAGAAGGTTTTATTAATGACATCCTTTTTGATATTTTCATACTATCTCCTCATTTAACCACAGAGTACACACACAGGACTCAAGAAGGGTAGGTCGGCTCTGTTAATTCTTCAGTGTTCCATGTGGTTTATTTTATCGCATCTTCGTTATGTGTCACAAAACATATTCACAGGTAATATAATTATAAGGGAACATATTTTCAGGCAATTTACACTAATTAGCTTATACAATCAATATTTTTTGTCAGTTTAGAACGAAAAATCATAAGAATCAAGTTTGAACAGCTTTTGCGTATCCGGCGGCAAGCCATACTTCTTTATCAGTTTGTTCTGCGCGCGGTCTGATAATATATGGTACTCGATCTCCACTACCGCTGACGCCGCGTTATCTACTATATCAGACCCTTTATACGTATAGCTCCTCTGTACCAACGGGCCTAACCTCGTATCAGAGAACTCGATTATTATCGGTCGATATAAGATAAGGCGCCTAAGCGTCTCCACCTCTTCGCGGATGACGCTACCGCCCGCG
>JAJRZU010000179.1 GCA_024275075.1 Deltaproteobacteria bacterium
ACGGCTTAAAAAACTCCCCTCCCTTGATGGGAGGGGACAAAGGGGTGGGTGAAAACGTTAACAATATCAAGGGACGTCACCCCCACCCTAACCCTCCCCCATCAAGGGGGAGGGAACTTTGGGAGGCTGTGCAGGAGTCTTAAAATAGTGTTTTGATGAGAGTAATATGGTTGATGATTAAAGTAATGTACTATCTATACTATCATATCGATAACACTATATTTTATAATATATGACGCCTGGCCGCGCGGCGTTCTTGTCATATCACCGATCATGCTGGATATTTACAAAGTATAAACGAGATAAAAACATATCGTTATATATGTCATCGCGATGGTTTTCAAGGAGAGCCTTTATTTTCATATCGATGATTTTGCGCCGGAATTGACACTCACTCTTGACGTTACCTATATATGTATTTTCCATGATAATGCTAATAAATTACTTGACAAAATCTATTTTTACAGATATCTTCATTGTAAGGAGAAGTGTGTAAACTAATATTTAAAGTCTACCTGAAGGAGTTTATATGATGAGGAACTCATTAAGTGTTGCGGCGCTGACATTAACAGCCCTTTTCTTGTTTTTTTCTACATACGCAAAAGCAGAAGAGCTTCACCCCAAAGAGAGTCAGGAATCATACGTAATTAAAGGCGGGGACACTTTGTGGAGCCTGTCAGAATATTTTTACAATAACCCGTTTTTGTGGCCTAAGCTGTGGGCATCTAACCCTGACATCGAGAATCCGCACATCATATACCCTGATACTAAGCTCAAGTTAAAGTCAGAAAAGCCTAAGAAGCGTATCGTTGAGAAAATCGTTGTGAAAGAAGTGATCAAAGAGGTAAAAGTACCGGTAAAGAAGAGACGGAAAACCGCGAAAGCTGCACCAGCCAGGAAAGCGCCGGTTAAGGCAAAGAAGCCTGAAGCCGTTGTGAAAATCGCTAAGAATCAGACGCCTTCAGTGGATAAGGGTATACTCGCTTATGCCGGTTACCTGGTAAAAGACTCTCCTAAGGGGGTTGCGTTTGTTTTGGGTGAAGTCGAACAAAGGCTGCTGATCGGCGCAGGCAGTACGATTTATATTAGCGAAGGTTCCAGGAAGGGCCTGAAAAAGGGCGATATTTACAGCGTAGTCTCTGTAAGCCAGGCTGTTGTTGATAAAAACGGCCGTGTAAACGGTTACATAATTAAGATATTAGGCGAAGTCGCTATCTCAGATGTCTATGCCAAGAGACAGTCAAAAGCTCTTGTGCTAAACAGCTATGGTGAGATCGAGAAGGGTAACTTAATAGTACCATTGCATAAATTCAGCAATGCGGTAAAGGTGAACAAAGATGCGCCTGATGTAAAAAACACCAGGATAGTCGCCGCGAAGAATGAGCTGGTAGCGATTGGTGAGAGGGATGTCGTCTATTTAAACAAAGGCGCTGATACCGGCATTAAGGCAGGCAACAGGTTTGATATCTATAGAGGCGACTATAAGACAGCTCACCCGAAATACAAGAATACCTCCGTGAGGCTGCCCAGTGAGGCTATCGGTGAACTGACAGTAGTCTATACAACGGAAAAGACGGCAACGGCGGTTGTAAGTTTCGCCACGCAGGAGATAATGATCTCAGATACAGTGCAAAAAAGAAAATAAACTTAAGGAACTACTCCGTAGCAAGCTACGGGGAATTGAGTCCACACAAAGAACAGGCGCGCCTGTTAAAGAGGAATTGATTATATGTTAGTAAAATGTTCGAGATGCCAGTCAACGTTGAAAGTGAGCGATGATAAGCTTACTGCAGAAGGCATTAGGATAAAATGCCCGAAGTGCTCGTCAGTGCTTTTGGTAAAAGAGCCTGCCGCGAAGCCAACTGAGCAGGCGCCACCTCCGCCATCCGCACAAGAGGAAGCGGCTCCACCCGAAGAGACTGCTCCACCCGAAGAGGAGGAGTTTAAGCTGGATCTCACGTCTGATGAGGAGGTGTCGGCGACAGAAGAGGAAACAGCGCCGCCTGAAGAGGGGGAGGAGGAGTTTAAGCTGGATCTTACTCCTGAAGATGAGGTTCCCGCACAAGAGGACGCGGCGGCGCCAGCAGGAGATGAGGCGCAAGAAGACCTGATAGAGGGTTTTGACGATTCGTTTGAAATAGAGCAGACATCTTTGCAAGAGGAATCGACCGAGCCACCGACGGCGGAGGATGAAGAGTTTCAGCTGGATCTTACTTCTGAAGAGGAAGCGCCGGTCGGAGAGGAAGAGCAATCCACAGAGGAGTTTCAGCTTGACTCAAGCTTTGATATTGGGGATGATACCGCTGAGCTTTCAGCGGAAGCAGAAGGTGGGGACGATCTCAGCGTAACAGATAATACGGATTTTGCAGGTCTTGGCGGTAGCGGTGAATCAGTTCAGCCACCAGTTGACGATGCCTTATCGCTGAAGGATGAGCGTAGTGCGCCGGCGATGTCGGATACTGCGCCCGGCGGCGGTGAATCGTCATTAGTCGCCGGTCTGAGCGGGGAACCGCCACCGGTGACAAAACCACCGGCGAGGAAGCCGCCGAAGAAGGAGGTCACTGGTTATGGTGTCTCGACAAGACGTTCTATGCCGGCAATCTTACCGGTAATATTGATAATCATAATAATTGGCGCAGTCTATATATCATATACGGAGCTTAACAAGAAGCCTTTGCAGGATAAAGGCGAGCTGACCATCTATGATTATACAGAGCATTTTGTCGATAACGACAAGGAAGGTAAACTGCTCATAATAGTCGGTAAGGTAAAGAATGACTATAAGACAGAGAGAAGATTCATCAAGGTGAAAGGCGCCTTGTATGACGATGCCGGCACGGTACTTGCCGCGAAGACGGTATATGCGGGTAACATACCGACAGAGCTGGAGACGAAGAAGCTCCCGATAGAAGAGATAGATAAACTATTAAACCGGAAGATGGGTGAAGAGCTGTCAAATATGAATGTTTCACCAGGGACATCTATTGGCTTTAAAATAGTCTTTGCTAATGTAGAAGAAGAGCGCGTCACTCAGTTTAAGGTTACCGGTGCCGGTTCCCAAGCCGTCTACAAATAACTTAAGCGGCCTGCCTCCCTTGTTACATTATTAGGTCTACATCATGATTAACGCGAAAGTTTTGTTGGTTGATAATAATATATCTTTTGTTGACTCTCTTATAAAGGCTCTGCGTGATTTATGCAGCTTTGCTGAAGCCGTCAGCACTCTTGACGCGGCACAAGCTATATTAAAAGAGAATGATTTTGACGTAATAGTATACCACACTGCAATCGATGATGAACAAGGCTTCGATGCCTTAAGGGTCTTTCGCACATACACTTCGCAATCTTCTATTATCGCTTACTCTGAATCTCCTTTTGTCAATGACGTTGTTGACTTATTAAAAAGTGGCGTGTTCGATTACCTGACGCTACCTTTTGATACCGCCAAATTAGTTGAAAGCATCAAAAACGGCATCGAAAATATGAAATCTTTTGTTGAGATCATCAATCTTAACAAGACCCTGGTGGAGAACCAACAGATATTAGAGAGTGAAAAAGAAGACCTTAAGAAGAAGAACAAAGAGTTACAGACCCTGACCAATATCACTAAGGCGATGACAGGTACTCTGAAGCTTGACGAGATACTGCACGAGATAATACATGGTATTTACAATGTATTCCTGTTCGACAGGATATTTGTCTCACTTATAGACCCACACAAGGGGGTAGAGGAAGCGAAAGTCGCAATGGGGTTGCAGGACAATCTTCATGATGAAATAATAAAGGAGCTGATATGGGAGATAGGCGATCATGAGAACAACCCGTGGATGATGAGCCTGATAAATTCCAAGGAGATAGTCAAGGTAGTAGACCCGCTTGAGAATGAGACGTATAAGAATTGCAGGATTACAAAATACCACCCTTCAACCTTCATAAAAGTGCCGCTTATCACAGAAGGTAACGTTGTCGGGTCGCTCACTATCGATAACGCGCTTACGAACAGAGAGATCATAGATGATGAGATAAAGACTTTACGGGTGTTTGCCAACCACGCCGGTATCGCGATCGAGAAAGCGAGATTATATGAGAATCTTATGACGGCGCATGAACAGTTAAAAGAGATGCAGAAAAAGATCATCGACACAGAAAAGCTGATGGCGGTCAATGAAATCGTTGTCGGTGTCAATCATGAAATAAACAATCCTCTTTGCGCTATCTCATTGAATATAGAAGTGTTAAAGCGAGAATACAACAACACTGACCCCTCTGTGAAAAGGAAATTACAGATGATCGAAGAGGATATCGACCGGATAAAGAATATTACAAGCAAGCTCACGAAGATACAGAAGTTAGAATCTACCAAATATACCCCTGATGTCAGCATGATAGACATAAACCGCTCGGTAAAGTTCAATCAGGACAAGGGGGAGTAATTGTTTTCGCTAAAAGATTACTTCTTTGAAGTTCAGCTTATACTAAATATTTTTATCATTACCGCTATTGCCGCTTTAGCCTTTTTGTACCTGAAACTCTCTGTCAGAAAAAACAGTAGCCAATTGGTGCAGAAAATAGAGTATCTATGCAAGAACTTAAATACTTTGGTTGAGGAAAGTGAAAAATCTTCGGATATAATATATAAGAAGATAGAGGAATTTAAGCTGTTATATGACAAGAATATCGCCGAGATAGAAAAGAAAACCGCGGACTTGGACGTTGTTATCAGTAAGCTCGAAGGCCAGGAAAATATAAAGGGCGCACTTGATGAAAAGGATAAATACTCAAAGATCAAAAGCCTTATACGCGAGGGGCATGATACAGCGTCGATCGCGAAGATACTTGATATCACTAAAGGAGAGGTAGAGCTTATACATAATATATTAAAGCAGTCATGATTCATGAATGACTTGCTTAGAGCGTGGAAATAATGCCTGATATAAGAAACATAATCGCACAGACATCCGCTCTTGAAAAGCTCCCGAGGATCGACCAAAGGAGCCAGGAGCTGCGGGCTGCAAAAGAGGCTATAGGTCAGGCGGAGCAGAACGCGAACAAGCAGGAAAGTGTTGACAATACTAAGGAAACACAGGATAAAAATATAAGGGAGGAGCAAGAGAGAGAGAAAAGCCCCTCAAGCGGGAAAGAGAAGCGTGAAGCGAAAAGCGGGAAAGAGCGCCCCAGTGAGGAGCAAAAAAACCAGGATGTAATAGAGGTGGAAGAAGGTAAGATCATCGATGTAAAGGTCTAATGGGGCTTAAGCCAAAGAGAAAAATATCCCTATTTTAAAAAAAGTAACGCTTGTAAGTTATTGAAAAAAGGGGGCGCCGTGAGCGGAGGCGAAGGGGGAATTCCTTTACAGTACAAATTCCCTTTATTGCATTGGGCAACATGCCCCTAATCCTCATCTCCACCGCCAAGCCGCTTTATCCGCTCGGCCTTCTCAATGATCTTTGTAACCCTTAGACCAAAATTATTTGAAGAAACAACAACCAGGACTCCCTGTGCAATCGTCTTGTCATTGACGACAAGCTCCAATAGCGATTCCACATCCTTATTCAATTCAATAATAGTGCCCGGTGCAAGTTTCGTTATCTTCTTAAGCGGCATCCTCGTCTCACCAAGCTTTATCTTTACATTGACCTCGATACCTTTGATAAGATTGACATTCCGCATCTCAGGCCGGTCGTCCTCTACGCTGATCTCCTGGTGCGAGGCAAACTCCTCTAACTGCGTATCAACCGTTGTCACTTCGCTATCCGGCTCTTTAATTATTGCGGTTACACTCTCCGTCGTCGGTGGCGGTGCGGCGAAACCTTCCATATACTCCTTCGCACCGGCATTTATGCAAAAATGAATCTTCGCGGCGATTATATCCTCTATCTGCAAAGTGTGAGTAAAAGCGTATACTTCATTGTCACCAAATATCTTTGCCAGCTCCTCTTTTTGCTGCGACGCGTCCGCGATTGCAAGCTCTACGGGGCTGCACACAGCCTTCTTACCGAAAAGATTAGTAACCTGCTGAACTGTAGAACCGTTCACCTGATTCATAGTCTCCTTCAAGGCATCGATATCGTCATCACTAAGCTCCTCTTTCGGTTTTCCCTCCCCCATCAATATAAGGTCAGATATTGTGCCTGCGACGCTTATATCAAGGATGAAAACGCTCTTTGCCTGAATATCTTTGCTGTAAGTAGTCTGACTTATTACGACTTTATCGCCAAGGCTCTGCGCGAGCTACTCGGTAGAAGTGACTTCCCCACCCTCTTTCTTACTCTCAACGTTCTTTTGAGTAAGACTCAAGAGCGTGTTGACTAAACTCATCATCACTTCGTCGACAAAAGCGGATACATCCTCTTCAACCGCACCGGTGGCCTCTGCACCCGCACCGGCAGGCTCTCCGCCCGCATCGGCGGCATCGGTAGCCGCACCGGTGGCCGGGCCCCCTGAATCGGCGGTTTTTGCCTCATTTAGTAGCTCATCTATCGAGCTTTGGTCTATCCCTGACTGTTCCATATCTTTATAGTATCGGTAATTATAATAATTTAGTTAAATCCGCGAAATTCCTCTTTCAGGCCGCGCCCCATCAGGTCCCTTACTGACTCCATCGGCGGTTTATCCTCATACAACATTAAATATACCTCTTTTGTTATCGGCATGTCAATATTTTTAATCTTAGACAGCTTATACGCCGCCAGCGACGTCTTGACCCCCTCTGCGACCATCTTCATCGAATCAAGTATATCTTTCAGCTTCTCGCCGCCGCCAAGCCTCAGGCCGACGCTCCGGTTCCTGCTGAGGTCACCGGTACAGGTGAGCACAAGATCGCCCAAGCCGGACAGCCCGAGAAACGTTATCGGGGTCGCGCCCATGCTTACACCGAGCCGCGAGATCTCCGCGAGTCCGCGGGTTATGAGCGCCGCGCGAGTATTGTGCCCGAACCCGAGCCCCTCGGATATGCCCGCCGCGATAGCGATCACGTTCTTCAGAGCGCCGCCAAGCTCGACCCCCATCGTATCCGTGCAGGAATATACCCTGAAATAGTCAGTCGAGAAGACGCTTTGCACCCTCTTCGCCACATCCAGATCGTCAGAAGCCGCCGACACCGCCGTCGGTACTTTCGCGCTCACCTCTTTGGCGAAGCTCGGGCCGGATAAGTAAGCGATATGTTTCGCACGATCCGCACCGAGCACCTGCTCGAAGAGGCCTGACATTGTAAGCAGCGTGTCGTTCTCAATCCCTTTCGACGCGCTTACGATGATAGTCTCGTTTGCGATAACACCGCGTATCTGCTCAAATATTCCCCTGATAGTATGTTAAGGGCTGATAGATAGAAGAAGCTCTTTATCTTTGCTCGCGCCGATTATGTCGGTCGTCGCCACCAGATCAGCCGGCAGCACAACGCCCGGCAGGAACTGTGTGTTCTCGTTATGCTCGTTTATACTGTCGCAGGCGCTGCCGGTGTAAGACCAGATAGTCACCTCATTACTTTTTTCCGCGAGGAGCTTCGCTAATGTCGTACCCCAGCTCCCTGCACCGATTACACCTATCCGCAAATCACTGTCCTCCTATGAAAAAACTGCTCAATAAGCCCTTGAACGGTCTGAAAAACCGTCATTCCGGGTTTGCTTCCAAGGCCGACAACGGAGGCCTATATTTGATCAAACGTTACGTTTGTCCAGACACGCCAACGGCGTGGCTATATCAGGTGGAGGTGACTCTTATGATCTCATCGACGGAAGTTATACCGGCGAGCAGTTTCCTGATCCCAGACTCCCGCAAAGTGCTCATGCCCGCCTTCCTCGCCTCGGCTTTAATGAGGCTTGAGTCAGCTTTTCTATTAATAAGTTTCTTGACCTTGAGATCGACATCCAATATCTCATAGATGCCGGTACGACCCATATAACCGGTCTTCCTGCACTGCACGCAGCCTGCCCCCTCTTTCACCATGATGTCCCCGCCCGTCTTGCTCCGAATGTTCAAAGCCTCTAACTCCACCTCGTTCAATTTACGTTTAAACACGCAGTGCGGGCATATTTTCCTCACCAGCCGCTGCGCCATAACACCGATTATTGTCGATGATATCAGAAACGGCTCGACCCCCATATCCATGAGCCTTGTAATAGAGCTCGGCGCGTCGTTCGTATGCAGGGTGCTAAGGACAAGGTGACCGGTAAGCGCTGATTGTATCGCGTTCTGAGCGGTCTCGATGTCCCGTATCTCACCGATCATGATGATATCGGGGTCCTGCCTGAGTATCGTCCGAAGCGCGTTGGCGAATGTCAGGTTGACAGAGGCCTGCACAGCTATCTGGTTAAACTCCTCACAGACCATCTCTATCGGGTCTTCTATTGTCGTGACGTTGTTCTCTTCCGTCGATATCTTCTTCAACGCGGAATAGAGCGTCGTTGTCTTACCGCTACCCGTGGGGCCGGTAACAAGGATTATCCCGTTAGGCTGTGTGATAAATGAGTCAAAAAGCTTATACTCCTCATCAGTGAACCCAAGCTCCTTCAAATTCTGCGTCAGGATGTCCGGGTCAAATATCCTCATGACCACCTTCTCCCCGAACGCAACCGGCAGTGTAGAGACCCGAAGCTCCACTTCGCGGTCATTATGGTTAGTCTTTATCCTGCCGTCCTGTGGGCGCCTCTTCTCCGCGATATCCATTCGCGAGAGCGTCTTTATCCGCGAGACCATCGCTTTATGCACCGGCATCGGTACAGTGTATGTCTTGTGCAGAATGCCGTCTATCCTGATCCTTGTTATGCTGTGCGTACGTTTCGGTTCCAGGTGTATATCACTCGCTTTTTGCTCAAAAGCGTAATGGAAGAGATAATCGACCGCGTTTATTATGTGCTGGTCGGTCGACTCGATATCAGTGATATCTTTTATCTTTATATACTGCTCAAGGTTCTGGATGTCGTACGATGATGTCAGCTCCTTCTCCGCCGCGACGACAGAAGAGCGGAACCCGTAAAACTCCGTAATCGTCTTCAGGATATCGGTCTTCGTGCTGATGACCATGTTTACCCGAAGCGACGTCGCTTTCTTGTAACTGTCCAGGAGCTCCATATTATACGGATCCGCCACCGCTACGGTAACGGTTGTATCGTTCACCTCTAACGGCAGTACGATGTACTTCCTCGCGAACGCCCGTGGGAATATCCTTGTGACTTTGTTCACATCGAGTTTTAAGGGGTCTATCTTCCTGTATTCAAGGTTCGCGTGGTGGGCGATCGCCTTCATGATGATCTCCTCGGAGAGAGGATCATTGGAATTCTCGATCTTTAACTTGAGTGACGCTATCACCTCTGGGGTGGATACCTCATGAGCGCCGGGAATCCTTGTCTTACGGGACTTCGCCCGCAACAGCCGATCCTTTAAGAGCTTCTTCTTTTGCAACTCAAACCGCTGCAAAACAAACTGCGCCAGCTCTGTTGAGATAACGCCCTCATTAATCAGTATGTCAACGACTGTGCTGGCATTTAATATCTTTGGCATAACCGCCTCATACCAGTCTGAACTGGTTGTTTACTTACCATTCTCGTCTACAGCGTTTTGTAGATTTGTCAAAATGAAGTTGACCAGAAACGGGTTCTTCGTCGGCAGATCATCTATATTATCAAGATTCAAAGCCGCGCAAAGTATTGTCTTGACATGATTCTTGTGCTTCTTGTTATACCTTAGAACGTCAGCCGCGAAAAACAATCTTCTCTTTATCTGCTCTATATCAGGTAGCACCATCTCATAAAAGATACTTGTAACCAGCTTCAAGGAGCCAGCCCGCAACTCCTTTGCCGAAAACTGCTCTTTCAGCTTCAAGTATATAGCGGCATAAGTAGACATATCACCGGCTAAGCTTATCCATGAATCGATGCCGCATATCTCGTTTATCGACGCGGTCTTCGCCAGCAGCCTCTTATTCTTCTTTATTTTATCCATGTCATAATCAGAAAAATCAGGTGAATATTCCTTTGGTGAGAGTTCATTTAAGAGCATCTTTTCCCTGTACAGGAATTCCACCGGCACGGAATTCCCCCTCCTTTTGCTGTCAAATAACGCGTCCTTCAACAGTTTCTCACAGAACGCGTACTCTATCCTGACAAAAAGGTCTTCCCGTTTCGCTTTCCTGATCAGGCTCACAAATTCCTTCTTCGGCATGGTTGAGCTGCCGAAACAGTCGATTATGCCTTCGGTCTCATTTACAAGGACACACAGCACCTCAAGCGGCGGCTTGAGATCATGGGGGGTAACCATCCAGAGGACATAGTTGCCGCTTGCATCGATAGTCGAAGAATAACACACATAGTCACTCTCACGCCTTTGCCCTGCGTCGCCAAGCTGGTCAAGTTTAAGTAACCGAAGCTTCTTCAACGCGCGGTCAGCACGCTCATATACCGCACCGGTCTCGTGCCATACCGCTATTTTTTGTAACGCCTGATAGGCGCAGGGGTCTCTTGTCGTACCCAGGATATCGACAGCGCGCAAAGATGTCTCGACATCCTTTTGATACGCGATGATCTCAAGGAGCGTTATCTTCCTTGGGTCGTCAACTTCCGTTAACTTGTTCATAATTATCATCATCTTATGGTAAGGCAGGTTAAGCATCCACTCCAGTGAATTGATGAGCATATCCTCATCATTTTGTATCTCATCAAAGAAGCTTGAGTCAAACTTGTAAAACTTGCTCTCCGCGTCATGGAATATATTCGAGAGAACAGGGCTTGTAAAATCAACATCAAAGTTGTAAAGAGCGTTTATTATGCTCGCTTTGAAATTATCGCCCAGATCCCGCTTCAATACGGCATATATAAGAGGGTTGACGAACTCCTCAAAATTAAGGTACTCAATCAGATACAGGTACCTCATCAGGATATTCTCGTCAGTTATCTCATGGAACTGCCTGGTTATTATCGGTATTATCTGCTCCCCCATATCGAGCAGGGATTCACCGATCTCCTCTAACTGTGCAAATGTTATCCTCTTGCGCTTGTTAAGGCCGTTCAGGGTAGTGTTTATCGCCCTTCGGTTATTTATCGTCCTGTCGATATTGACAACTTTATTTACAAGTTTGCTATTCATAATGCATCTCACTTCCTTTTATGGGCATGTTGCCCAATACATTATATAAGGAGAGTTTCCCGTTTGGCAACAGTCCCTTTATAAACTACCAAAAGCTGAGTATTCTTACCCGTGCGCTTTGTGGCAAACAGCTATTTTTCTTCCTTCTCCACAATCCTGTCAGCGCCGACGACCTTCTCGCCGGGCTTAAGGTCTATCAGCCGTACTCCCTTTGTGTTCCTGCCATAAACGGATATACCGGCGCAGCTCATCCTGATCAGCTTACCGCCTGACGCGATTATCATCAGCTCATCATCGTCAGACACCTTGAACGTAGCGACGACCTTACCGTTTCGCTTCTTTGTATCAATAGTGATAACGCCCTGCCCGCCCCTTTTTTGAGCCGGGTAATCTGAAAAAGCCGTCCTCTTACCATAACCGTTCTCCGTCATGGAGAGGATCGTCACCAAATCCTCCATATCCGAGCTGACGACCTCGCTTGAGACAACTTTATCGTCACCCTTCAGGCGGATACCGATAACTCCTTTTGATACCCTGCCCATGTGCCTCACCTGCTCTTCAGAGAACTTTATCGACTTCCCGTTACTCGTTGATAGAAAAATAAATTTGCTGCCATCGGTAATATGCACGCCGACAAGTTTGTCACCCTGTACTAAATTAACCGCGATTATACCGCCGCGCCTTGGCCGGCTGAACGCCATCAGCTCCGTCTTCTTCACCGTACCGTTTCTTGTGACCATCAAAACATACTGGTCTTCGTTGAACTCCTTCACCGGCAGGATCGCGGTCACGCTCTCATCGGTAGAGAGGTTAAGCAGGTTCACAATCGCTTTCCCCAAGGCAGTCCTGCCCGCCTGAGGTATCTCGTGCGCCTTTAACCAGTATACGCTGCCGGCATCGGTGAAGAACATGATGTACTGGTGCGCGGAGGCGATAAATAGCATATCCACCAAATCCTCTTCCTTGGTGCCGGCGCCGACCATCCCCTTACCGCCGCGGCGCTGGTTCTTATATGTGGTGATCGGGTTACGCTTGATATAGCCGCCCCTTGTTATCGTTATCACCATATCCTCGTCGGCGATCAGATCCTCTATAGTCAGGAGTGATGTATCGTGGATTATCTCTGTCTTCCTCTCATCCGCGTAGTTCTCCCTCACTTCTTTCAGCTCATCGACGATTATTTTAAGGATTAACCGCTCATCGGCTAATATCCCCTTCAATTCCTTGATAAGTAAAAGCGTCTTTTGGTATTCCTCCATTATCTTTTCCTGCTCGAGACCGGTCAACCTGTGTAGCCTCATGTCAAGCACCGCTTGAGCCTGCACAGCTGTCATGCTGAACGTAAGCATCAACCGCTCCTTGGCGATTGCAGGGCTCTGGGATTTCTTGATCATATCGACAACGTTGTCGAGATTGTCAAGCGCGATCTTCAGCCCGAGAAGCAGGTGCGCTTTCTCTTCGGCCTTTCTAAGGTCATACAGGCACCTTCTTGTGATAACTTCGCGCCGATGCTCGATAAAGCACAAAAGAGCCTCTTTCAGGTTCAATACCTTCGGCCTGTTATTGACTATCGCGAGCATGATTATACCGAAACTCACTTCTAACTGGGTATGCTTGATGAGCTTGTTCAAGATGACCTGCGGGATCTCGCCCCTCTTTAGGTCGATGACCACCCGCATCCCCTGACGTGACGATTCATCCCGAAGATCTGATATCCCCTCGATCTTCTTGTCATTGACAAGATCCGCGATCTTCTCCACCAACCTCGCCTTGTTCACCTGATACGGTAGTTCAACGACGATTATCCTCGTTTTATCACCCTTTGGGCTGGTCTCTATCACCGTCTTCGCGCGTAGCTTGATGATCCCGCGACCTGTCTGGTATGCGGAGTGTACGCCATTTGTGCCGTAGATGTACCCCGATGTGGGGAAATCAGGCGCTTTGATGAATTCCATGAGGTCAGCGATAGACGCGTCAGGGTTGTTTATAAGGTGTATCAGGCCGTCCACCAGCTCCCCTAAGTTGTGGGGAGGAATGTTCGTCGCCATACCGACCGCTATACCAGAAGACCCGTTCATCAAAAGGTTCGGTATCTTCGTCGGTAAGACCAGCGGCTCCTCCAGAGAATCGTCATAGTTCGGGCCGTGATCAACGGTATCCTTAGCGATATCCGCGAGCATCTCGGCGGTGATCTTCTCCATCCGGATCTCTGTGTAACGCATTGCCGCCGCGTTATCGCCATCGATAGAACCAAAATTACCCTGCCCGTCTATCAAAGTGTAACGCATCGAGAAATCCTGCGCCATCCTGACGATTGTATCGTAAACAGCCGTGTCGCCATGCGGATGGTACTTACCGATAACATCACCGACAACCCGTGCGGATTTTTTATACGGTTTGTTATGAACGTTCTTGAGATCCTGCATGGCGAAAAGGACCCGCCGGTGCACCGGTTTCAGCCCATCCCTCGCGTAAGGTATAGCCCTGCCGACGATGACGCTCATCGCATATTCCATATACGACTTCTTCATCTCATCTTCTATGTTAACGTGTTGTATTATTTTAGCATCCTGTGAATACATGCAAAAACTCCTCTTTTAATAAAATAAGTCAAGCAATAATTATCATTTTTTCAATTGGCGTGAAACAACAGCGCTTTGCTAATATATTGATTACGGCATCTAAACGCAAGCATCATGCCGCCGCCCCCTTGATTTATTATTTCTGGCATTGATCCTGCGTACAAAGAAGGTTTATTTTGGGAAAATCACATGCAAGGAACAATTGTTTTACTTGCCTTTTATAATTATTTTTGGTATTTATCACAACTTGTTTACTATTTGATTTTTGTAGCAAAAGTTTAGCATATTTTACCGGTTTTTGAAAGACTTATTTTAAATTTAACCAAAAAAATAACGATGGATAATTACATAGAAAATACAGCTACTTATATCGACTCTGAGGCCGTCTTGAAAGTGCGCGATGCTTTGCGGAAAATACGGTTTGAAACCGCTAAACAAAAGTATGATTTAAAACAGGCGGCATCCTCGGACGTAAGGATCGGTTACCTGGGCGGCAAGGTAGTCAAACGGCTTGTCGTGACCCTGCGCTCGAGCGGCTGCGGATGGGGGGAGAACAACTCCGGTTGCAGCATGTGCGTACACTACGCCGGTACGACAAGAGGCGAGAAGCTCACGGTGGACGATTTCCTGACCCAGTTCATCGGTGAAATAAGGAAGTACGATTTTTCTAAGATACCGATCCTGTGTCTGTATAATGCCGGTTCTATCTTAAATACCGCCGAACTGCCCGCCCGGGCGCTTGGCCGTATCTGCAAGGAGATATCAAGGCTGACGGAGATAAAAAAGGTCGTATTTGAGACAAGAAGCGAGTATGTCACTGATGACGCGATAAATAATATCAAGTCTGAATTAGGTGAAAAAAGCGTTGAGATCGCGATGGGGCTGGAGTCGTCAAGCGAAGATGTCAGGATGCTTTGCCTAAATAAAGGTCTTGATATGATTGATTTTTTGCGCGCCGTAAACCTTATCAAAGCTCATTTCGGGTTCAGGTTATACATCATGATAAAACCGCTGTTTTTGACCGAAGCCGAAGCGATTAAAGACGCTGTCAGTTCATTCCATTTTGCCGACAGCCTGCAGCCCAGTGAGATACATTTTGAGCCGGCGACGATACAAGAGCACACATTGTCTTCCCAGCTATTTAAGAAGGGGCTGTACAGACCGCCCTGGCTGTGGAGCATCATCGAGACGATAAGGCGCCTGCCGCGGGGCAAAAGGGTCTACATCAGCCCGTTCGCGCATACACCGTCACCGGTGGTGGTGCCGCATAACTGCCCGAAGTGCACCGCGCGGGTCACCAAGGCGATAATAGACGACTATAACAAGACGTTTGACGTATCGGTTTTCGATGGACTTTCGTGTGACTGCATGGCGGATTATAAAAAGGAGCTTCATTTTTTTGATGCCCGCCGCATAAATGAGCGTATAATTCAGATTCTAAAATAGTCCGTTCACCGGTTATATTAATAATATTCGGCCATCCCCCGCGTTTCGCACAT
>JAJRZU010000032.1 GCA_024275075.1 Deltaproteobacteria bacterium
AAGTCTGGGCAGGCAGAAATATTTCACCTCAAATAATTCACATTAAGCTTTAATAAGCGCCTACTGTCTTTGACCTTAAGTATGTTCTTTATTTTAATGTGTTCGCGTCTATCCTTATGCCAGGTCCATGTGAAGTGGAAATCGATATACCCTGTACATATAAACCTTTGCTTGATGCCGGCTTTAACTTCATTATCCTGTCATAAACCGCCATGAAGTTCTGCGCTATCTTCTCCGCGCCAAAAGAGACCCTGCCAATAATGGCGTGTACGATCCCGGCTTTCTCAACCCTGAAATCGACCTTACCGGCCTTGATCTCATTGATCGCACTTGCAATGTCCATAGTAACCGTACCGGTCTTCGGGTTCGGCATCATGCCGCGGGGACCTAATATCCTCGCGACCTTGCTGACCGACTTCATCATGTCCGGTGTGGCAACAGCTTTATCAAAATCGAGCCAGCCGCCCTTTATCTTCTCAATCAGATCATCACCACCAACAAAATCCGCACCGGCGTCTTTTGCCTCTTTCTCTTTCTCGCCCTGAGCAAAAGCAAGAACAACGACCTTCTTGCCGGTACCGTGCGGCAGTATGACTGAGCTTCTTATCATCTGATCCGCCTGCCGTGGGTCAACCCCTAAGTTAAGCGCAATGTCCACGCTCTCGTCAAAATTCGTGAACTTAAGCTCTAACGCCAGATTAATAGCCTCATTTAAAGTATACTTTTTATCGCTGTCTACTTTTGACTTCGCATTTAATATTTTTTTACCTCTTGGCATCTCATGCCCTCCAATAATAATTGTTGTAAAATGTCCCGCACTTTTAAATGAAAATATTTACATTGAAAATACCTGCATCATCATAAAGCTTACGCCCATTTATTGGGGATAATGCCCTATTCTACAGTAATACCCATGCTTCTTGCCGTACCTTCGATGATCTTCATCGCCGCGGCAATATCATTCGCGTTCAGGTCAGGCATCTTTGTCTTGGCGATCTCTTCCACCTGCGCCTTGCTCACCTTACCGACCTTCTCCTTATTCGGTTCTGCCGAACCTTTCGCAATACCTGCCGCTTTTTTGAGCAGTATTGCCGCTGGCGGCGTCTTCGTAATAAAAGAGAATGACCTGTCCGCGTATATCGTGATCACAACAGGGATGATCATCCCATCCTGCTGCTGGGTCTTCGCGTTAAATGACTTACAAAACTCCATTATATTAACTCCATGCTGACCAAGCGCCGGCCCTACCGGGGGCGATGGGTTCGCCTTGCCCGCCGTTATCTGAAGCTTCACCATACCAATAACTTTTTTTGCCATTATCTACTCCTGTGATATATTTCTACTTTATTATTAAAATTATCAATAATGCTCAGTTCCTACAAATCCATCGCAAGGATCTAATTTTTTTCAACCTGATTGAACTCTAATTCAACCGGTGTCGCCCTGCCAAATATATTTACTAATATCCGAAGCTTACCTTTGTCCGCGTTCACTTCGTCAATAACGCCGTTGAAGTTCGTGAAAGGCCCGTCAGTGACTCTTATGCTCTCACCCTCCATGAACAGTACTTTAGGTTTCGGTTTACCGACCCCTTCCTTCATCTGGTTGGTAATCACCTTCACTTCCTCATCAGAAAGAACCGGCGGGGTCGTCTTACCACCAACAAAGCCCGTTACCTTCGGGGTATCCTTGACAATATGCCACGCATCGTCGTTCAGTTCCATGTTAACAAGTATATAACCCGGGAATATCTTCCTTTCCGAGGTCTTCCTCTCGCCCTTCACCACCTCAACATACTTCTCAGACGGAACGATAATCTCACCGAAAAGTTCCTCTTTATTCAGTGTCTTGATCCGCTCTTCCAATGAAATCTTGGCTTTATATTCATAACCAGAATAAGTATGAACTATATACCACTGCTTTGCCATTACGTCTCCTTAATAAGAATCATACTTAATCAATACGACCCTATTTCATCAAAGTGTCAATAATCAGAAATCTAAAAAACATGTCGATAAACCCGAGGAAAAACGCAATTATTACAACAACTATGATAACAGCATAAGTTTGGGCAGTCGTCTCCTTCTTCGTAGGCCAGGTGACTTTTTTCAGCTCTATCCATACCTCCTGCAACAAAGTTGAGAGCCGCTGATAATATTCCTTTATTTTACTCAATTCATTCTCCTCGATAAAATTAGTGGCAGGCCAGGAGGGACTTGAACCCCCATCACCCGGATTTGGAGTCCGGTGCTCTATCCATTAGAGCTACTGGCCTTTACCATTATTTAGTCTCTTTGTGCAGAGTGTGAGTTCTACATGAACTGCAATATTTTTTGAATGCAAGCTTGCCTGTCGTTGTCTTCTTATTCTTCGTTGTAGAATAATTCCTTCTTTTGCACTCTTTGCAAGCTAATAATATTATATCTCTCATTCTCTTTCCTCTTTTAAAAAATAAGTCAAATAATAACTCATTAAGTTATTTATACTATTAACGGTAACTATCATAACCCCTAATGAATGGGGTATTATACCCCCTACTCGTATATCTCGCTTATGACTCCGGCGCCGACTGTCCGGCCGCCTTCTCTTATCGCGAATCTAAGCTCCTTCTCCATGGCTATCGGGGTGATCAGCTCACCGACAAGCTCTACGTTGTCGCCGG
>JAJRZU010000033.1 GCA_024275075.1 Deltaproteobacteria bacterium
GCTTTTCTATTCTCTTTTTCCGCCGCAAGCTCCGCGAGAAATCCCTCTATCCTGCTCTGGGCATCGTCTAACTTGCGCGAAACTGTTTCCCGCTCATCAATGCTGGCTTCCAGGCGTGCGTTTGCGCCGCTGGCCGCGCTTCTTTGTAAGAAGAACCCGATTGCGAACCCGACAACGACACCTATTAAAACTAATAATATATCCATAAGAAACACCCCGCCTTCACCAAGCAGGACTCCTGCACGGCTTAAAACCCCCACCCGACCCCGTGCGTCGCGATGCCCCCCATCAAGGGGGGGGGACATTGTAGGCTGTGCCAGAGTCTTAAAGTAGGATTTTACACTAACGTCAGTATATTATCAAGGTTAAAAAGGTTAAAAAATACCTTGACTATGACGCTGAAAACATTTAAAAAGGTGCATGGCATAATGCCTGGAATTTGGGGTATGCTCTAAGGGGAGCATGAACATCATCATTAAAATAAATAACGCGTTTTTATAACAACCATAATGGGGGGGGCATAATGCCCTGTAATTGTGCGCAGACTTTAATAGATAACATGAACATCATCATTAAAATAAATAACGCGTTTTTATAACAACCATAATGGGGGGGGCATAATGCCCTGTAATTGTGCGCAGACTTTAATAGATAACATGAACATCATCATTAAAATAAATAATGCGTTTTTATAACAACCATAATGGGGGGCTTTGTAATATGAAAAATATTTTAACAAAAACTATTTTATTGGTGTTGTTGGTGCTGTTCGGCTGCACGTCAGACATGGATGATTCTTATTTCAATGTTGCTTCTACATTTCCCGCAAACGGAGCGGAGAACGTATACATCGGTAGCATGATCGGTGCGTCGTTCAGCGAACCGGTGGATCCGGCAATGATCACTTCGTCGTCGTTTACTGTTAGCAGGCAGTCAGAAGACACCCAGGTTACCGGTGAAATAACTGTCAGTTCAGATTACAAGAATGTAACGTTTTCTGTTCAGGATACATATTTAAAACCTGACACAACTTATGTCGTTAACCTGTCGGGCAGCATAACGTCGGATTCGGGTTCTTTTTTCGCCCCTTTCAGCTTTAGCTTCACCACAACACAGGTCACGCAGATAGAGTCATCAGAACTATATGACATGATATTCACGGACTCGATAATGCCTGTAATAATCGATCTAAGGGAAGCTTATGAGATCGCCAACGGCAGTATTGCCGGTTCTACTTTCGTCAGCTTTGACGATATCATTGACGAAAACTACCTGCCTTCTGACCTGAACACGGAAGTGGTTTTTGTAAGCTTAGACGGTGCGCAGGGTATTGCGGCGGCATCAAAGCTTGTCTCGCTTGGCTATACCGATGTCCGCAACCTGAACGGTGGCATTTCCGCATGGGTCGCGGCGGAATATCCGTTGCAGGGCAGTATAAGCGACGACTTCTCCGTCATATCGGTCACACCGGCAAGCGTCTTGGTAAACGTGCTTGTGAACCATGAGATATCGGCCGCGTTTTCTAACACAGTAAACCCGGCAACAGTTAGCAGTAATACGTTTATGGTAAAAAGGAGCCTTGATAACTCGATTGTACCCGGTTCATTCAGCGTAGACGACCGTACAATTACTTTTGTGCCCGAAGATACGCAGGAGTATCCATATAACCTGCTTTACCCCGATGAACAGTACATAATCCAGCTCGACGGGATAACGGACTTTTATAACAATGCCCTGCCGCTGACTCTATATGCGTTTTCAACGACTTCATACAAAAGGATGAGCCTTGCCGGTGTAAACGGCATAACGAATGTACCCGACGATAACTACTATTTAGTTGATCTTCGGGATATGAGCGGAATAACGGACGGATTGATCAAGTACTGTAACTATATCACTTACGACACTATCATGTCTGGAGACTTCGAGTTCCTGCCCGAGGATACGAGCAGTACAATAGTGTTCATCTCTCAGACCGGCTATGAAAGCGATATTGCGGCTTCTTATGTCGCGCAAAACGGGTACATATCGGTTATGTGCATGGAGTCTGGCATCGATGGCTGGACAGAAGCCGGCTTCTCTCTGACAAATATATATTTCACCCAGGTAGCCGGCTATAATAATGACGGCCCGCTCTGGTTGTATTTCACATGGGAGACGATCGCAACCCAAGCGGATACATTTGAATATAAACTTGAGAAGGGGATGGAGGTAATCGAGGACTGGACTACCACCTCTTCAAAGAGTCAGGATATCTGGATAGAACATGACGGTTATTATATCTTCAGCGTCAGAATCGCCAATACGCCGAGCTCTACTATAATGCGGGCGTTCAACGTCTCCGGCTGTGGCTGAAGCGGCGTGGCCTTAGGTCTTCGGTCTGAAGACGATTGCAAATAATAAATTTTTCACATGTTAACATGAATAATATAGAATACAGCATGGTCCTGATAAATGCAAAAATTCGATTCTCATTCATTTTTCTTGCGTCTAATTCAGTTTTTAGGCTCTAAGAAAAATACGTTCTTATTCTTACTTCCTGTGGTAATAGGCGCCTTGGGCGGTCTTGGTAGCTTTGTATTCCGCAAGGCTGTAGAGTTCGTGCACAGTGTCATCTTCCTTGGCGGCTCCGCCCTGTTGAATATTGGCGATACTGTATCCACAAGGATGCTCTTACCAATATTACCGATTGCCGGCGCGCTTGTTTTATTACCCGTTATCTATTTCTTCCCGGATTCCAGCGGGTACCGCCTGCCATTCTTCTTAGAAAAGATAAATTTACGGGGCGGTAACCTAAAGGTAAGAGATATAGGATCGACTATCTTAGCGGCGGCGATCACTATCGGCGCCGGCGGCTCTTCCGGTCGCGAGGGGCCGGTCGCGAAGATCGGCGGGATAATCGGCTCTGTTTTCGCCAACCTCTTCAAGCTCTCGGTGGCGCAGCGTAAAAACCTCATAGCCTGCGGTGTCGCAGCGGGTATCGGCGCCGCCTTTAACGCACCTATCGCGGGTGTTTTCTTCGCGATTGAAGTCGTCTTGCTCAATACTTTTGATATCGGCGCGTTCACTCCAATAGTCATCTCCTCTGGCGCCGGTACGCTCGTCTCAAGGGCTCTTACCGGAAACCACTCGGAATTTGTGGGGATACCAAAATATTTTGTACGCAGCAATTCAGAATACCTGCTGTACGCTCTTTTGGGTGTATTGGTGGGGCTTGTCGCGGTGTTTTTTATCCGGTTCTTCTATAAAGTTATCGAGTATTTCGAATCATTCAAAATCAATCCCTTAATCAAACCGATAATAGGGATGGGGCTTGTCGGGTTCATCGGGATAAAGTTCCCGCAGATACTTTCAAACGGTTACGAGTCTATGGAACTGATCCTGAACAACCAGCTTATCGGACCGACACTCTTCTTCATCGTATTCCTGAAAATATTAGCGACATCTTTGACCTTGGGGTCTGGCGCCTCGGGCGGGGTGTTCGCACCGAGCATGTTTATCGGCGCCGCTCTCGGTGGCGCTTGCGGGTGGACGGTAAACTATTTCGCACCGAATATGGCCGCACCGGCGGGACTATACGCGCTTGTCGGTATGGCAGGGTTCCTCGCGGCGGTATCCCACGCACCGATGACGGCGATCTTCCTTCTGTTTGAGATAACCGGTGAATACTCGGTAATCATACCGATCATGTTTACATGCGTTATCGGTACCGCTCTGGCGCGGTGGATGGAGAAAGAGACTATCGACACCTACTGCCTCGCGAAGATCGGGATCGACCTGCACGCGGGCAAGGAGGTCAACCTCTTGAAATCGATTACGGTTAAAGAGAGCATGACAAAGAGGCCGGAAACGATACCTGAAAGTATGACGTTAAAGGAACTGTTCAAACATTTTTCAAAAAGCAGGCACATAAGTTTCCCGATGGTCGACGCAGACAAGCTGTTAACCGGGATATTGTCTATCCAGGATTTCAGGGAGATAGCCTATGAGAAGGACTTGGAGGATTTGATAATAGCTAAGGATATCGCTACACTCGACGTGATCACCGTCACGATAGATGACAACCTGAACACAGCGCTACTCAAAATCGGTGACCGGAACATCGAGCAGGTACCGGTCGTATCAAAGGATAACCCAAGGAAGATCGTCGGCATCCTCTCCAGACGGGACATCCTGTCATCATACAATAGAGCGATCGAAAAACGTCTTCTCGAGGAGCAGAAAAAGGAGATGTTCGTTAGTTAGCCGGTGACCGGTAAATATCGGGCAAGGCTTTTTTTCGCATGGATGAAGGATTTTTTAAAAAAAATAGTGTATTTTTTCTCATTATATGTTATACAAGGTAAATTTTTTACGGCATGATGCTTGCAATCACTTGCAATCAATATATTAGCAATACACAATTGCTTCAGATCAATTGAAATAGCTTGAATTATTTCATTAAAAGAGAGGATTATTTGAATGGAGTTAAAAGATTTACAGAAGATGACGGTAAAGAAGCTTAAGGAAGAGGGGCTGAAGCATTCTCAGCTAAGTGGCGTTCACTCGATGAAGAAGGATGAGCTGGTCAGCGCTTTGGCGGAAGTTCTCGGGATCGAACTTTCCGAAGATGAAACGAAAGCCCGCTTTGCCGCATCAAAGCTCAAGTTAAAAGATGAGATCAAGAAGTTCAAGGATCTAAGGAACAAGGCTCTTGAGAGCAAGGACAAGGTACAGTTAAAGAAGGCGCGTTACCACATCAAGAAATTGAAAAGGGAATTACGAAAGATCATTGCTTAAAGAATTTTCCTTTCGCACCATCTCCTTAAAATAAGGTATTGTCTGTTCGATCCCGTCGGTAAGGTCCACTAAGGGTTCCCAGTTCAATACCCTCTTAGCTTTTGCGATATCCGGCTGCCTGATCTTCGGGTCATCCTCTGGCAGCTCCTTGAACACTATGTCAGAACTCGAGCCGGTCAGGCTTATCACTGTCTTCGCAAAATCTAATATGCTTATCTCGTTCGGGTTGCCAAGGTTGACCGGTTCTGGCTCATCTGACATCATCAGAGCGTATATCCCGCGGATCAGATCGTCGATGTAACAGAAGCTGCGTGTCTGGGAACCGTCACCGAAAACGGTGACATCCTCATCGTTCAGCGTCTGCACCATAAACGCCGGCAGCGCGCGCCCATCGTGTAGCCTCATGCGCGGCCCGTAAGTATTGAAGATCCGCACTATCCGCGAGTCTATGCCATGATGCCTGTGATACGCCATCGTCAGCGCCTCGGCAAACCTCTTCGCCTCATCATAAACGCCGCGCGGGCCGATCGGGTTCACGTTACCCCAATAATCCTCACTTTGCGGGTGCTGCAAGGGGTCACCGTAACACTCAGAAGTGGACGCCAAAAGGAACCGGCACTTCTTTACCTTCGCCAGGCCGAGCGCCTTGTGCGTACCAAGTGAACCGACCTTGAGCGTCTGTATCGGCAGCTTCAGGTAATCTATCGGGCTCGCCGGTGACGCGAAGTGGAATATATAATCAAGATCCTCTGGTACATATACAAATTCTGTAACATCGTGCCGGATGAACTTGAACCGCTCGTGACCGATAAGGTGGGCGATGTTATCCGGCGAACCGGTAATCAGGTTATCGATACAGATGACGAAGTGCCCTTTTTCAATGAGGTGATCGCAAAGGTGTGAACCAAGGAAGCCGGCGCCGCCTGTAACTAATGAATGTATCATACATTTCTCCCGATACCATAGTAAGTGAAACCATGACTCTTTAACGTGAGTGGATTAAATATGTTCCTGCCGTCAAATATGACGTACTGCTTCATCAGCTGCTTAATCTTATCAAAATCAGGTCGCCGAAACTCATTCCACTCCGTGATTATCGCCAAAGCGTCGGCATCCTTCAAACTACCGTAACAGCTCTTCGCGTAACGGATATCGCTACCGAAAATCGCCCTGGCGTTCTGTTCCGCTTCGGGGTCAAACGCTGTCACCTTGGCGCCATGCTCTAAAAGAACCTTTATTGTTTCAATCGATGGCGCTTCGCGCATATCGTCGGTGTTCGGCTTAAACGCGAGCCCCCACAGCGCGACCTTCATGCCCTTGATATTATTATTAAAATGTTTCAATATCTTTTTCGCGATCAACCTCTTCTGACTCTTGTTCACCGCCTCCGCCGCTTTGAGCGTCTTAAAATCATATTTGTTCTGTGCCGCTGTCTTTATGATCGCCTGAACATCCTTCGGGAAACATGACCCGCCATAGCCACTGCCCGGAAAAAGGAAAGACATACCGATGCGCTTATCCGTACCCATACCCTTCCTGACGTTCTTGATGTCGGCGCCAAGCTTCTCGCACAGGTTCGCCACCTCATTGATAAAGCTTATCCTGAGCGCGAGTATCGAGTTGCTCGCGTATTTCGTGAGCTCCGCGTCCCTGACACCCACCATCAGTATCGGGTTACCGGTTCTTACGAACGGCGAATACAGCTCGGTCATCAACTTCGCAGCCTTCTCGCTGTCAGAACCGATTATCACCCTGTCCGGCTTCATGAAATCATCTATCGCGGCGCCCTCTTTCATGAACTCAGGATTAGAGACTACGTCAAACTCAAATTTCGTGTGCTTCGAGATTATATCACGGACGGCATCCGCGGTACCGACTGGTACGGTGCTCTTGTTTACGACCACCTTGTAACCGTTCATGTGCTTACCGATGCTCTTCGCTACCTCATGGACATACTGCATGTTCGCGGAACCGTCGCCGTCCTGGGGCGTACCGACAGCGATGAAGTTGAAAAGCGAAGTTTTTACGGCGCTTTTAATATCAGTAGAGAATTTCAGCCTGCCCTCGGAGATGTTCCTCTTCAAGAGCTCCTCGAGGCCGGGCTCATAAATCGGAGACTCCGCCTTTTGCAGCTTGTTTATCTTCTTTGTATCAATATCAACGCAGATCACGTCGTTACCGCTGTCCGCGAAACAGACACCGGCTACCAGACCGACATAACCGGTACCGATTACACAAACCTTCATCGTCCCTCCTCTTTATCGTCAAACCCGGCCGGGTTGTTTTTGTGCCAGTTCCATGCCGTGCTAATAATATCAGCCAGTTTCAGACGCTTCGGTTCCCAGCCAAGCTCCTTGTGTATCTTCGCGGCGCTCGCCACCAAGCTGTCCACATCACCCGGGCGCCTTTGCATAATCTCATAGTCAATATTTTTTCTGGTTATCTCTTTCGCCGCCTTAATCACCTCTTTTACGGTATAACCGGCGCCGCTACCCACATTGAACGTAAATGAGCGATCCTTCTCGAATATCGCGTCAAGCGACAGAATATGAGCGCTGATGATATCATCTACATGCACGTAATCTCTTATGCACGTCCCGTCGCTTGTGTTGTAATCATCACCGTAGACTTTCACTGTTACACCCTCATTAAGCGCCGCCTTCAAGACGATCGGTATCAGGTGCGTTTCAGGGTCGTGATCCTCACCGATATTTTCAACGCTACTCGCACCGGCGGCATTGAAGTACCTTAGCGTCGCATATCTCAGCTTATAGCTCTTCGCGTATACCGCTAATATCTGCTCTACAAAGTGCTTTGACATCCCATACGGGTTGACGGGCGCTCTTGGGTGATCCTCTCTGATCGGCAGCGTAATCGGTGCGCCGTACACAGAGCAGCTCGATGAGAACACGAACCGCTTCACATCGTTTGCCAGCATCACCCGAAGCAGGTTCAATGTATTCGCGAGGTTGTTCACGAAATACTTTTGCGGCTCACTGACAGATTCACCGACATAGCAGTTTGAAGCGAAGTGCATTACCGCCGTGATATTATGCTCTTTGAAGACCGCGTCCAGCGCCTTCTCATCCGCAAGATCACCGACTACCAGCTTACCGGCGATTACTGCATCCTGATGCCCCTCTGACAGGTTATCATACACAATGACGTCATAACCCGCGCTTTCCAAGGGCTTGAGTGCATGGCTCCCGATATAACCGGCGCCGCCTGTCACTAAAATACTTTCCAAATTATCACCACTTTGTAGGCATGATGCCCATTAGAACCTACATTATCCATACACTGCGGCTAATTGATCAAGCGTTACGCTCGCCTGTTAAACTACACCTGTCTCATTAAGATACCTTTTCAGGGCATCTTCCCAAACCGGCATCTCCATACCGGTATCCTGCTTCAGCTTGCTCAGGTCAAACACGGAGTACATCGGGCGCTTCGCCGCTCTCGTCAACTGATCCGATGTCATTGCATCTACCTGGACATCTATATTCGCGTACTCGAATATCTTCAGCGCGAACCCGTACCAGCTTGTGTTTCCGCTGTTTGATACATGATATATCCCCTTCGAGCCGCTGTCGATGACCGCCTTGATCGCCACGGCAAGATCTTTCGTATAAGTCGGTGAGCCCACCTGATCATCCACCACCGTCAGCTTGTCCCGCTCACCGGCAAGCCGCAACATAGTCGTCACGAAATTCTTACCGTTCTTACCAAACAGCCACTGCGTGCGTAATATCGCGTAATCATCGATAAGCTCTTTTATATGCTCCTCACCGGCAAGCTTACTCCTGCCGTACGCGCTTATCGGCGCCGTCTCGTCATCCTCTTTATACGGCGACTGCTTGTTACCCGGGAAAACATAATCGGTGCTGATATGGATAAGTCTCGCGCCGCCCGCGCCGCACAGCCTGGCGATGTTCCTTACGCCGTCGCCGTTCACGGCAAACGCGACACCCGTATTCGTCTCGCACCCGTCAACGTCAGTATACGCCGCGCAGTTTATCACGACATCAGGCGCGATCTTCGTGAACTTCTCCTGTATATCGGTAAAGTCCGTTATGTCAACGTCCTCCACCGACAGCCCGAGCAGGTCGTGACCATCGTACAGCTTCATGACATCGCTACCGAGCATACCGTTGTGCCCTAACACCAAAAGCCTCATCCGTTATCCGCCCTCTCTACCCATATAGTTTTTCTTGTAATAATCCATGGGCATGATGCCCAATCCAATTTAAGGGGCTTAGCCCCTTCGCCTCCGTTGTTGGCTACCCCGCAATATCAACAACTTACATTATCACCTTTTGGGAAAATCATCCTTTTTTCTATCTGGCAATAGCCCCTTCATATACTCACCGGTCTTGACGCGCTCTAACCATTCGCTGTTGTCAAGGTACCAGCCTATCGTCTCTTTTATGCCGCCCGCAAAAGTGTATGACGGCGCCCAGCCCAGCTCATTCATTATCTTCGAAGAATCGATCGCATACCTTCTGTCGTGACCTTTCCTGTCCCTGACAAACTCAATCAACGACTCAGGCCGGTCAAGCTCCTTTAGTATCAGCTTCACTATCTCGATGTTCGTCTTCTCGTTGTTGCCGCCAATGTTGTATACATCACCGATCCTGCCTCTGCGCAAGACCGTATCGATAGCCGTCGAATGATCGTAAACATGCAGCCAGTCCCTGACGTTCAGGCCGTCACCGTATACCGGCAGAGATTTTTCAAGTAGCGCGTTACTTATTATAAGCGGTATCAGCTTCTCCGGGAACTGGTACGGGCCGTAATTGTTCGAACACCTCGTTGTCAGTGTCGGTAGCTTGAATGTCTTGTTATACGCCCTGACGAGATGATCCGCCGCCGCTTTCGATGCGGAATACGGGCTGTTCGGGGAGATGTTCGTCGCCTCTGTGAAGTAGCCCTCGCTACCTAATGAACCGTAGACCTCATCCGTGGAGACCTGAAAGAAGACCTTCCCGGGCTCGATCAGGTTATCGTCAGCATCGAGCCACTTTGACCGCGCGCACTCCAAAAGCGTCATCGTACCCATTATATTGGTGTCAAGGAACACCTTAGGCCCCAATATGCTCCGGTCTACATGAGACTCCGCCGCGAAGTTTATGACAGCGTCGATGTTGTGATCGTCAAACACTTTTTGCACATCCTGCGCGCTCCTGATATCGCCCTTTACGAAGAAGTACCGTTTATTATCGCTTTCGGATTCCTTCTTCACTATATCAGAAAGGTTCTCTAAGTTTCCGGCGTAAGTGAGTATGTCAAGGTTGATTATCTTTAGTTCCGGGTACCTGGAATAAACGTAGCGGATGAAGTTGCTGCCGATAAAGCCGCAGCCGCCGGTGACCAGGATGCTCTTTGGCAATCGCTCCAAATTAACCGTCCTTTCTGTTCCAGTCATAAGGGATATCGTTGTCGTGCGGGTGTACCCTGAACTCGTCCGGGTTGTCATATACGTACACCTCGGTGGAGCAGTTCACCACGATCGCCATCTCTTCGCTGATACACTTGAACCCGTGAAAAACGTACGGCGGGATCTGCAAAAGGATCGGGTTGCGCTCACCCATGAAGAACTCGTTGACCTCGTTATGCGTAGACGAGCCCTCACGGCTGTCATACAAAACGACCTTCATCATACCCTTCACCACGACAAAATTATCGCACTGCTTCTTGTGATAGTGCCACCCCTTCACGACACCCGGGTATGCGGTAGTCATATATATCTGCCCGAACTTGATGAAAACGTCATCGTCCGCCCGAAGCATCTCCATGAGCATACCACGCTCATCTGGTATCACTTTCAGGCTCTTCGTCCTGACTCCATCTATCATTTCCTTCTCCTGTAACGAAATTTATATTTCAAATTGTGTTATTTTTTTGTTGCGTTGCGCTTCGCTTAACAGCAACCTACCGGCTAACACTACAGATATTTATACCTTGTTCGCGCCGGTCTTCGCAACAAGATTACTCGCTTTTAAGAGTGACGGGAACGTACCGGCATCCGTCCACCAGCCGCCCAAGACCTCATAGGTCATCGTACCCTTATCTATATAAGCGTTATTGACATCGGTAATCTCGAGCTCCCCGCGCTCAGATGGCTCTAATGTCTTGATAATACTAAACACATCCGAGTCATACATATATATACCGATAACCGCGTGGTTCGATTTCGGGGCTTTGGGCTTCTCCTGGATCGCGACTATCTTGTCACCGGATATCTCGGCGACACCGAACCGTGTCGGGTCGTCCACCTCGTGCAGCATTATCTTCGCGCCCGCGCCCTGTGCCCTAAAATCCGCTACGGCCTGATTGATGTTATTCTCGATGATGTTATCGCCAAGCATAACGCAGATGCTCTCGCCGTCCGCGAAAAACTCCGCGAGATCGAGCGCTTCCGCGATGCCGCCCTCACCCTCCTGGTACGTATAGTTGATATGTTGCAGGCCGAAATCCTTACCATTACCCAAAAGCCGCAGAAAATCACCGGCATTGTTGCCGCCGGTCACTATCAATATATCCTTGATACCGGCATTCACCAGAGTCTGGATCGGGTAGAACACCATCGGTTTATCATAAACAGGCAACAAATGCTTGTTCGTTATCTTTGTCAGCGGGGCGAGTCTTGTCCCGAGCCCACCGGCAAGTATGACACCTTTCATTTAATATCCCTTTCTTCCAATGAATTTCCTCGTAGCAAGCTACGGGGAATCAAACCCACAGATAAAAGCTGGCGAGCCTGTTGAAGGTCTTTAAATACACCAAATCAGCGAATACGTCAAGTATTTTGTCAACATCAGCACAAAAACTCGACGCCAAATCAGAGCCTCTCCTAGAAAGCCATCTTGACGGCCTATAAATGTGTTGATTACATGCCGCTTATATAGTATCCTGAATATTCGAAAATCGTCATTGGAGGGGATAATGCCCAATAATTGCGCACATACTTTGTAAAGAATATAAACTTTATAACTAACAAAAAAGTTGGGTGTCTTATAACAACTATTATTGGAGGTGCGATGAGTTCCAGGCTGTTGAAAAAAGGTGTCTTTATTGTGATAGAGGGTATCGATGGCGCGGGTAAGTCAACGCAGGTGAATCTGCTGAAGGAACGGCTGACCGGTATGGGTCACGACGTCACCGTCACCAAAGAACCGACCGAGGAGTCCGAGTACGGCCGCGAGCTGCGCGAAAACATGTACAGCGGTAAGAAACTCTCACCAGAGAAGGAAGCCGCGCTGTTCATCTTAGACCGCAAAGAGCACCTCGCGCGTCTGGTAATACCGGCGCTGAAGGAGCGGCGTATAGTTATATGTGACCGATATTATTACTCTAATGTCGCATACCAGGGCGCCGCCGGTATGGATGCCGACAAGATAAGGCGGATGAACGAGCAGTTCGCACTTATACCTGACGCTGTCATATATCTGTGCGTTGAGGTCGGTGAGGGACTGCACAGAATAACGAGCGCCAGGAACACCAAGCTGACTACCTACGAGAAAGCGGACTACCTGCGGGAGGTCAAGGCGATCTTCGACGGCATGGATTATGAGTATTTCCAC
>JAJRZU010000034.1 GCA_024275075.1 Deltaproteobacteria bacterium
ACTATATATCCCTGAATTTTCCAAAGCTTCTTTCGCATACCTGCCCGCGGGTACGGTGATGGTGTTACCGATCGCGACATACTTAATGTCGTTTCCCGCTAATGCTTCTATGGTATTGTATTTATTATATGATATTATGGCAAGTGAATTCTTCGCGAATGTTACGCGCGTCGGTTCGACGATGAGACCCTCCCGCGCTAACGCGTTCATCTCGGTGACATACGCGCTGGCGAAGACGTCCGCACCGGCGCCCTGCTCTATCTGCTTTTTCAGCTGACCAGATGACCCGAAATTCAAAAGGACGTTCTCACCGGGGCGGCTTTTCTGATAATCATCCGCTATCTCGCTGAATGCGTCCTTCAGGCTGATCGCCGCGGACACCAGAATCTCACCGGCATGTGAAGTGTATGGATTTATTAGCATAATAAGGAATAATAGGATAGTGAACTTTCCCCCACCCCCTCGCCCCCTCCCACAAGGGGAGGGGGGAAGCTCTTCCCCGCCCTTGGAGGGGGCTTCCTCTTCCTCGCCCTTGGAGGGGGCTTCCTCTTCCCCGCCCTTGGAGGTGGCTTCCTCTTCCCCGCCCTTGGAGGGGCAACCATTGTTCCCCCCTCCCTTGATGGGGCATAGCGATGCACGGGGCGAGGGGGTGGGCGAGGGTGAAATCAAAGATTCTCTTATAACTTCCAATACTCCTTCAGTATTAGTAAACAGATCATTATTCCAAAACCTGAGAACAGTGAATCCTTGATCCTGAAACCATTTATCCCGCTCATTATCTTTTGCATTATCAAGCATGTGCTGTCCACCGTCTAACTCAATAATAATCTTCTTTTCAAAGCAGACAAAATCTACTATATACTTTTTTAAAGGCTGCTGTCTTCTAAATTTATAACCTTCTAACTGACTATTACGTAAATATCTCCATAAATGCTTTTCAGTTTCTGTAGGATTATTCCTGAGTTTTCTCGCGTTATTTATTATTTTACTTTTTGATTTTGGTGGTTCTTTCATAGGTGAACTCTCTTGTGCTAAAATCTGTATACAATTCCCCATCCCCTTGTGGGAGAGGGGTCTTGTTTCCCCCCTACCCTTGTGGGAGGGGGTTAGGAGGTGGGGGAAATTAATTATAAAAATGAATAAATTGAAAAGAATACTTAGTATATCGCGTTGAACGGGCACGATTCAATGCAGTTCCGGCATTTTGTGCACTTATCTTTGTAGATCGCGGCGTATTCACCCTTATGCCAGGCGATCGCGTCAAATTCGCACGCTTTTACGCATACTCCGCACTTCTTGCAAAGGTCTTTGTCTACCTCAAAGCGCAAAAGATCCGCGCAAACCCCCGCCGGGCATATCTTCTCGTTGATGTGCTTTTCGTACTCATCGCGGAAGTATCTGATTGTACTGAGTATCGGGTTGGCCGCCGTCTGACCGAGCCCGCAAAGGGACGCGAGCTTTATATCCTTGCCAAGGTCTATCAAGAAGTCGATATCGCCCTCTTCGCCATCACCGCGTGTTATCTTTTCGAGCATCTCGAGCATCCGCTTCGTACCGATACGGCATGGCGGGCACTTACCGCACGATTCATCGCACACAAAATCCATGAAGAACTTGGCGATATCCACCATACACGATTTGTTGTCCATGACGATCAGGCCGCCAGATCCCATCATCGCGCCAAGTTGGATCAGGGAGTCGAAATCAATCGGTGCGTCCAGGTGCTCCGCGGGTACGCAGCCGCCGGAGGGACCGCCGAGCTGGGCCGCCTTGAACTTCCTGCGCTTGGGTATCCCGCCGCCGACATCGAAGATGATGTGCCGCAGCGTGCTCCCCATCGGTACTTCCACGAGCCCTGAATGGATCACGTCACCGACGAGCGCGAATATTTTGGTGCCGTTGCTCTTTTGTGTCCCGATCTTCGCGTATTCTTGCGCACCGTTCCTGATTATCCACGGTACGTTCGAGAATGTACCGACATTATTGATATTGGTAGGTTTATTCCACAGCCCGCTGACCGCAGGATATGGCGGCCTTGGTGTCGGTTCGCCGCGCCGGCCCTCCACGGAACGCATGAGCGCCGTCTCTTCACCGCACACGAATGCACCGGCGCCGATCCTGATCGCGATGTCAAAATCAAATCCACTGCCTAATATGTTCTTGCCCAGGAGCCCGAAATCACGCGCCTGTTCGATCGCTATGTTTAACCGCTCGATCGCGAGCGGGTATTCAGCCCTCGTGTATATGACCCCGTTATTAGAACCGATCGCGAAACCGCATATAACCATCCCCTCGAGTATGGAGTGCGGGTTACCCTCGAGCACGCTCCGGTTCATAAACGCCCCGGGGTCGCCCTCGTCGGCGTTGCAAATAACGTATTTCTCATCGGATTCGGATTTCGCGGCAAAATCCCACTTCAGGCCGGTAGGGAAACCGGCGCCGCCGCGGCCGCGTATACCAGAGGCTTTGACCTCGTCCCTTATCTCCTCGGGCTTCATATCCAGCATCGACTTCGCGAGAGCCTGATAACCATCGAGCGCTATATATTCTTTGATATTTGTCGGGTCGATGATGCCGCTCACCTCAAGTATCATCCGCTTTTGCTCCTTGAAGAACGTGATATCCTTCAAGAGCGGGACATGCTCATCCTTTGTCTTCTCCCTTAACCACATAAGCGAATTAATGGGCTGACCGTTCTTGAAATGCGATTCGACAATATCAGGGATATGTTCGACATCTACCTTCTGGTAGAAAATGCCTTCGGGGTATACCACCACGATAGGACCCGCCACGCAGCACCCGACACAACCGGTCTTTATTACATTGACGTTATCAGCCAGACCGGCCTCGTCGACAGCCTTCTTCAGCCCGTCATAAACGGCCATGCTCCCCGCGGAGATACACCCGGTACCGGCACAGATGACCACGCTGCGTTTGATATCCTTTGCGTAGTGACCGTTCTCGTCTGGAGAAATGCGCTTCATGCGCGGTTCGAGCAACTTCGCGTTATCATCCCTTATCTTGTCTAAATCGGTTTTGTTTTGTATAAACATCTATTCCCTCTCTTATGGACATGATGCCCAATTTATAATCAAGCGCTCCATGCTTCCTGCGACGCTACTTACCCTTGTACTGTGCGATAATATCCGGTACATCGCCCACGGCCACCTCGCGGTGTATCTCTCCGGCAACGCTGACTACCGGCGCCAGTCCGCACGCACCGATACAGCGTGACGCGGTCAGCGAAAAGAGGCTGTCGGTGGTCGTGCCCCCGACATCGATGTCAAGCGTGCTTTTGAAGGCGTTAAGCACACCTTCGGAACCTTTGACGTAACAGGCCGTGCCCATACATACCATGACCTCGTACCTGCCCTTTGGCTCGGTGGAGAAGAACGAGTAAAACGTCACAATGCCCATCACTTCACTTATCGGTATGTTCAGCCCGCGCGAGATGTCGTACAGCACATCTTTCGGCAGGTAGCCGTACATCCCCTGCGCCTTATGTAGCACCGAGATCAGCGAACCGGGAATATCCACCGACGCCTGGATCATCTCCTTGAGTTCCTCTTTCAGTGAATCATCACCCGTACAGCCGCAACACCCTTGACCCGCGACACATGCTTCTTCCATAGACCACTCCTATATATATAATTTTATTTTCTATTTCTATCAATCCTGTTACGGCCTCGCCTGCCGTTCACGTTTTATCTCAAACTGCGCGCTTTCGACTTTTACGATTTTAATGGCGCACGCTTTATACTCGGCGGTCTCGGTAACAGGGTCAAACGCGTCTATCGTCAATACGTTTCCGCACGCTTCGTGGAAATGGAACGACATCCAGCACACGCCCCGCGGCGACCGGTTCGTTACCCATGCCCGCGCTTTTAGCTTGCCGCGGCGCGACGCGACCTCTACATAATCACCGTTATCGATACCAAGCTCCTTCGCGTCGAACGGGCTGACTTCGATGTACTCCTCACCGAATATGTCATCGATACCTTTCGCGTTCCTCGTCTGGGTCGTATGGTAATGCCACAGCCTTCTGCCGGTGGAGAGCACCAATGGATATTCGTCATCGGGCAGCTCCGCCTGCGGCCACCACTTTGCAGGGCAAAAGAGCCCCTTACCGCGTACAAAGGCGCCCTCATGCAGGAACTTTGTACCGGTATGCCCTATCGTCGGGCATGGCCACTGGAGCCCGACATCCTCGCAGCGCTCCCATGTGATGCCGTGGTAACTCGTACCCAGCGCACGCATATCCTCCCATACGGATTCGCTTGTTGTAAAGCCCATATCGTAACCCAGCCGCTTCGCGATCTCGTTCACTATCCACCAGAATTCTTTATAGTTTTTATGTGGTTTCAAAAACGGCCTGACACGCTGTATCCGGCGCTCGGAGTTTGTATAAGTGCCCTCTTCCTCCGCCCATGATGTGCACGGGAAGATGACGTCCGCGTATTTGGTCGTCTGGTTGAAGAATATATCAGCGACCATCAGGAAATCGACCGCCTCAAGGCACTTTACGGTATGCGCCATGTGCGGCTCGCTCATCACGACGTTCTCACCGTAGCATAAGAACGCCCTCACGGCGCCGGTAAGCATGTTGTTGAACATCGTGGGCATCTTCATACCGACCTTGTCAGAGAGCCCTTCCTTGTTCCAGCCCTTCTCGAACTTCGCCCTGGCCTCCGGGTTGTCCACCTTCTGGTAGTTGTGGTAGACGTTCGGGAGCGCGCCCATATCACATGCGCCCTGAACGTTGTTCTGCCCTCGAAGCGGGTTCACGCCGCTCGCGTACCTGCCCATGTTACCAAGTATCATCTGGAGGTTAGCGCAGCTTTTTACATTATCAGTGCCGCTGGTATGTTCCGTGATACCAAGCGTATAGCAAAGCGTGACAGGCCGGTTACTGCTGATCACCTTCGCGACCTTTGTCATCAGCTCGACAGGTACGCCGCATATCTCAGACGCCTTCTCCGGCGGGTAATCATCCAGAGTGCGCTTCATCTCGTCCCAGTTCTCGCACCGCTCCTTTATGAACTCCTCATCGTGCCAGCCGTTCGAAACGATGATGTTCATCAGGCCGTTCAGGTACGCGACGTCCGTACCGACTTTGTGCTGGACATGTATCGCCGCTGATTTACAAAGGTCTATCCTTCTGGGGTCGTTCACTATCAATATAGCGCCCTTCTTCACCGCCTGCTTCATGTAGTATGAGATGACAGGGTGCGCCTCTGTGGTGTTGGTGCCGATCGCGAAGATGACCTTGGCGTCCCTTATCTCCTGAATCGAGTTTGTCATTGCTCCAGAACCGAACGCGGTTGCCAGACCGGCAACAGTAGGAGCGTGTCAGGTACGGGCGCAGTGATCGATGTTGTTGGTGCCGATCGCCGCCCTTGCGAACTTCATCGCGGCATAGTTGTTCTCGTTGGTGCTTCGCGCGCAACTTACACCGGCAAACGAGTCTGGACCATGCTCATCGATTATCTTCTTTAGCCTGCCTGCGGCAAAATCGAGCGCCTCGTCCCAAGTGGCTTCCACGTGCTTACCATCCTTCTTTATATACGGGGTCTTTATCCTGTTATCGCTCAGCGGGAAGTCATAAGCGAACCGCCCTTTGACACAGAGCATCCATTCGTTAGGCGTTGTGTACCTGCCGGTGACTTTTACCGGTCTGTTTCTCTCTTCGTCGATGTGGACGATGAGCTGGCAGCCGACACCGCAGTACGGACAAGTTGTGTTGACTTTCTTCAGCTCCCATGGCCGCCCCATACC
>JAJRZU010000035.1 GCA_024275075.1 Deltaproteobacteria bacterium
GGGTTCTGCAAGAAAGGGAGGTAGACGCACTTGGTGGTACCAAACCGAAACAAATTGACGTCAGGGTAATCTCCGCCACCAACGCAAATATTGATGACTCGATAAAAAATGGGGATTTCCGCGAAGACCTGTACTACCGGACAAATGTCGTCAGTATCCATATCCCGCCGCTCAGGATGAGGCGCAAAGATATACCCCCTCTGATCGAGCATTTCCTGACGAAGCTGAACAAGCCCTTCATTACGATCAACAAGGATGTGATGGAGATCCTTACCAGTTACCGCTGGCCGGGTAACGTTCGGGAATTAGAGAACATTATCGAATCACTGGTGCTTTTGTGCGATAAGAATACTATTACCGTCGAACAGTTGCCAGACAGGTTAAAGAGCGGCGCCGTCACTTTTGGTAAGGTGAAGATATAGGCGGACGATTCCGGGGTTAATTTAGATGAGGTTGAAAAGGAGCTTATCATGCACGCTCTGAAAAAATTTCCTGACAATAAATCCAAGGCGGCAAAATATCTTGGTATCAGCCGGCCAACGCTTTTGTATCGCTTGAAAAAGTACGACTTCACTTAATGGGCATGATGCAAAAAAGGTTACTTATGTTTTTTGTGGTGTTTTTTGCTTTTTGGTAATGCGCCTTTATGCTCATGCCGTTTTATTCTTGAAGCTTCCTTACAGCCGCACTCCGGGCAAACGATTTCATGAACCGGCTCTGAGATCATGTGAAACAACTCAAAGTTCACCCCGCATGATTTGCATTTAAAAATAAACAGTTCCGCCATAATCCACCCTTTACGCTTTTATTAACGAGACCAACCAGAGAACATAAGATACTGCAAGCGATACCGCTAATATTATAACACCTTTGTTCAGATTGACAACATTATTTTTGAATAATTTCATGATAAGGGCGATAGTCACAAGTACCCATGCTATGAACGAAAAGGAGGATAAGTATGACCAAAATGTGTCCGCTTCATGTATATCGTTAAGCAAGGCAGAAAGCTTCCCTTTTTCTTTTGAACGACCGCTTGTGTCAGAACCGGTTATATTCCCCGTGCTTAGCGCTGTGATCCTTTCCGTGCATATCGTTATATATTCCCCCATCGGCTGGTAAGCGCTCCTCACTGAGAGCAGTGCGCCGCGCAATATGTTATAGGTATACTTCGCTTTCTCATAACCACCGGCTTCTTCATATAATGCCGCGATATTAATGAGGTTATCCGCGGAGTACACGACGTATGACGCGTATGGTACGTACCAGTTTATAGATCGGGAGAAATGGGTTACAGCGCTGTCGAGGTCATTGAGCTTGAGCGCTTGAGATGCTACTTCATACTCATCTTTCCCGCTTTTATAACAATATGAGACGATGATCAGGGTAGCGATCACGAGAATGGTAATAAATAAGGTAAGTTTACTTTTAACAGGCGCACCTGTTTTCCCCATGGGTTTAATCCCCCGCAGCCTGCTGTGAGGTAGTTTACTGGCACTTTTTACCGATAATAATAACATAATAACACTTGTTAAGCGCGTGACTTATGCTCGCGCATCCTGACAACTTGTTGATAGACGGGCAAGTTTACAAGGTCGCGACCAAGCCCGTCACCACGAACCTAGAATTACTCCTTCTCGGGAATCAGCAACGTAAAGCTACTACCCTCTTCTTCGAAGACTTTTTTATAGAATTCACAGCTCATACAAGAAAGCCGCTTCTCGGCGAAAGAACCCTGCTTTTTACCGCCACAAAAAGTACCGGCAACCGCCCAGCAGATCCTGCCGGCATTCTTGCCGCTATTCAGACCATTGGCAGAGAGCTCTGTCGTGGCAGGACACTCCCCCAGTTCATGTACTTTTTCGCCGCCTGATTATCTCCCGCATTTTTTTTCTTCCCAACAGTTCTTTTTCATATGGTCTCCTCTTGAAATATTTAATTATATTATAACAATAATTATCAGCATTTCAAGAATTTTGTAAGCTTAAGTGATTGTTATCGTATTTGAGAAGATCCATGGCCGCTGCTTAAACAGCGCCTTATTAGATACCTCCACCCGGTACGCGCCTTTCTCTGTAACCGTGAATGATAGCGAATAGCCGCGCTTTTCCAGGAATACCCCGCCGTCTTTTATCACTCTTATATGTGCGGCGATCGGTGTCGATACCTCAAAGTGCGCCTCACCCTTCCCCAGTTCCATCGTATCGCCCATGAGGAACTTTTTTTGTCCGCACTCCGCCTTGAAGATAAACCCTGTCGCGTCATCGAAATAATCCATGGAGACGTAAGTATTACCCGCCTTTAACGCCTTGATTATCTCGCGCTTGAAATTTGCCTCTATATTAACAGAGTGTTGTCTGACTACATGCGTACGAATGGTTTTAAACGCGAAAATACTTTTGAATATCGTAAACTTAAGCCCGAAAAGCTTGTACTTGTACGCGTGCTGGTCGATCTCGCCGATGATAGAAACGCACCTCTTTTTTGTCAGCTCGTCCCAGCGGCGCAGAGTCTTCGGTTCTGGTCCCTTCAGCACGTGCGCAGGGAAGAAGAACGCGACCAGAGCAGAGAGTATGCTGTTTGCGCTACCCTGCCAGTCAGTCTGCAAATCCCAGATACCAAAACCGGTATAGTTGTCAACGTCGAAGTTCCTGCAATTATACGCGGGTACGCCGAACCGTTTCGTCCCTTTATGATCCGGGTGCGCGATGAAGCTAAGCGCGCCCTTCTCATTCGCGTAATCTATCGCCTCCTGACTTACCCCCTTCTTGATAACCTCATCATCGGGCAGATCCTCGAGATCAAAGATCAACAGGTGACCGTTTGACTTGTCATCGTCATGCCCCTTATCCTCAAACCTGGCGAACTTGCACTGCGGCGTGATCTCCGTACCGGCAATGACCTGCACCCCGTCATAATTAATGTCCCGCCTATCCTTCTTGACCCCGACGGAGTTGTGGTCGGTAAAGATGATAAAATCAAGCCCCGCCCGGCCCGCGTTCCTCACCATAGAGCTAAACGACTCCGTGGCATCACCGGAATAGTCGCTCGAGTGGTTGTGTATCACGCCACAGAGATCTTTTTTATATAAATTTCGCATAGTTTTTTATTGCGGAATAGTGGATATGTTCACCGGTTACAAGCTGCTTAACCTCTTTAATACCGCGCCCTTACCTAAGAAGGTGCAGATGTCATCGAGGTTAGGGCCGCTCGTCCTGCCCGTGATCGCCGCCCGCAGCGGCATAAAGAGTCTCTTCCCGCCAACGTTCAGGCTCTTCTTTATCCGCTTTGTAATCTCCGGGTACGTCTCCTTATCCAGAGTCTTAGTCTCTGACAGGTACTCGGCGAATTTCTGGGCGACCGCAAAAGCCCCCTCATTGTTAAGCTCCCGCTTCGCCTCGTCAGAAAGCGTGACCGAACCGGCAAAGAACATCTCCATATAATCAACAGCTTCTTTTAGGATGGCGATGTTCTCTTTCACCAGATGCGCGAAATCAATCAACCTTTCGCGATCAGCTTCAAAATCTACGGAAAACCTTTCTACAGCATCCATTGCGTATTTTTCTATGTAGTCTGCCAGCGTTTTCGCGAACGCATTATTATCCATCATCTTTATATGTTCGCTGTTTACCCACTTGAGCTTATCATAGCTGAAGACTGACGGGCTTGAAGAGACGCCGCTCAGGTCAAATCTGTTGATCAGCTCCTCTTTTGTGAATATCTCCGCCTTGTCCCCGGATGACCAGCCGAGCAGAGCGATACTGTTCACCAGCGCGTCAGGTAATATCCCGTCTTCTTTGAACATCGTGAAAGATTCCTTCAGGAACCGCTTGCTGAGACGCTTCCTGTCCTCCCCGACAATCAGCGGGCAGTGAGCGAAGTTTTGCGGTGTGAAACCGAGCGCCTCACACAGCAGAATCTGCTTCACCGTGTTCGTGAGATGGTCTTCCCCGCGTATGATGTGCGATATCTCCATCAGGTAGTCATCGATCACCACGGTGAAGTTATACATGAACTCGCCGTTCGAGCGGATGATGATGAAGTCGCCACCCAATGAACCCGAATGGTAGGTAATACTCCCCTTCACCAGATCGTCGAAAGTTACGTCCTTCGCCTTCACCAGGAGCCTGACAACAGGGGTTCTTCCCTGCGCCGTCAGCTCCTCTTTCTGTGCGGCGGTAAGGTCTCGGCACTTCCCTGAATATGCGGGCATCTGTGATCGCTTCGCCTGCTCTTTGCGCTCTGCGTCGAGCTCCTCAGGCGTGCAGTAACAGTGATAAGCCTTCCGCTCATCAAGAAGCTTGCTTAAATATTCTTTGTAAATGGATGCACGTTCTGACTGTCTGTAAGGAAAAAAAGCGCCGCCGATGTCAGGGCCCTCGTCATGGGTAATCCCCAGCCATTCCAGATCTTTTAGTATCGCTTCCTCAGATTCCCTTGTGGAACGCGAAGTATCGGTGTCCTCGATCCGCAACACATAAACGCCGCGAGCCTTCCTCGCGAACAACCAGTTAAACAGCGCAGTCCTGGCGTTACCGATATGCAGCGAGCCTGTAGGGCTTGGGGCGAACCGTACGCGTACAGCTCGTTCAAGGTCGGTTTTTGTCATATCCATCAATATTGGTAAAGGTATCGTTTGACTTTCTCTAAGAGTTCGTCTTCCTTCTCGGTGATGCGCGCAATTTCCTTCATGTATATTTTACCCGTTTTCATATTAAGTTCTTTGGTCAGGATGAGATATTTAATATCCACTACCATCTCGTACCCTTCCCGCTTCATCTGTACCTGATACTGCTCGTAAATATCAGATGATCTTTTATACTTCTCATAATAAGCGCTTGAGTTGTCCATCACCCTGTGTTTTGTCGCGATCCTCAGGCTCGCCATCTCAAACGCCTCTAATTCATAACGAGATAAAAGGGTCTTAAACGCATTCATTATCTCGGTGTTGGTGCCCTTTAACCGGTTCTCCTTCGGTGGTGTAAACTGGTAGCCCTCTTCCTCTTCTATAACGACAGGGCTACTCTCTATGGCGGGCTTTGTCGCCGTCATGCACGAAGCTACGAGCATCGCGAGCAGCACCGCAAAAAAATAATTGTACCTCTTCATAAACTTAACTCCTTAATATTAGTTTAGTCGGTTTTTTTCAACATCACTGAACAAAACGCTGATACCGCTTTCCCTGCGCCAATAACGCCGACGCCTTCGTTTGTTTTCGCCTTGACACCGATGCGTTCGGGGTCAATATTAAGTTCCTCTGCTATATTTGTAATCATCTTCGGTATATACGGAGACAGTTTGGGTATCTCGGCTATTATAACGCAATCAATATTACATATATCATAACCGCTTTCAAGCATAATCTCCCTGGTCTTCCTTAAAAGCACCATGCTTGAGATATCTTTATACTCCGGTGCGCTCTCTGGGAAATGGTACCCGATATCACGCTTTGAGCAGGCGCCTAAAAGTGCGTCTATGATAGCATGCGCTAAAACATCGCCGTCGGAGTAACCCAGAAAGCCGACCGCGCAGTCTATCTCGATGCCGCCTAACACGTATCTCCTGCCATCGACTAATTTGTGTAAGTCGTATCCCAGACCCGTCCTGTAAGTGTCCAAATATCCGCCCCTCTTAATAATACCCGAATAAATTCCGTTGCTTATGTAATATGCTCTCTGCTAAATCTATATCTTCGTTCGTAGTTATCTTAATATTATCATAAGAACCGGAGATTACAAATACTTTTTGAGCATTTTTTTCAACAAGCGCCGCGTCGTCAGTACCGGTTATCCCGTTTTTCACCGCATTTTCATGCGCTTGTGTGATTATTTCATACAAAAACGTCTGAGGGGTCTGAATCGCGTACAGCCGGCTCCTGTCCAGGGTCTTTGTGACGACGCCACCTTCCACCTCTTTGATGGTATCCTTTACCGGTACTGCCGCCGCGGTAGCGCCCAGCTCCTTTGTCTTTGCGATAGCGTCCCTTAATATCGCCGGGGTGACGAGCGGCCTTGCGGCATCGTGCACCATTACAAGCTCACTGCCCGCGTCCACCAGATTAAGAGCGGCTCTTACGGATTCCTGGCGCGTATTGCCGCCGGTGACAGTTCTGACACGTTTCGTAACAGCGGTATTTTTAATAATTTTGTTGAAGTTGTCAAGCTCTTTTTCATGTAACGCGACGATTATCCCGCTCACTTCGTCAAGCATATCGATCCGCTTTAAAAGATGCACGATAACCGGTATCCCTCGCAGCGTCAGAAACTGTTTCGCCGCGCTTGTGTTCATCCGGGAACCCTTGCCCGCCGCAGGTACTATTATGCTCACGCTCACCTTAAGCTCCTTTTGCAAGTGTGCTGATTCATTATATATTTTATAACAGCTGCCTTGCGGGCAGCCCGCCAGACAATTTTTTCAGGTAATAGACCAGCCAAAAAGCCATCCCGTAGAAGTATAAAAAGACTGCCGCGTAAAATAGCCTGCCTTTTATAAATTCCGGTTTGAATTGGGTCACCCTGTCAAGAAACTCGAATATCGAGATCGTTTTATACAGTTTAAGGACAAGCGCGCCGTCCACCCTTTTCCCGTTTACGGTCAACTCACCGGTTCTCTTATCAAAAGGGTGTACATAAAGCGTTGCGCCCTTGTCTTCTGGTGACGTCGATTTGATGACCAGCGCCAGCGTCCTGCCATTTACCCCTCTGATTTCTGGTAATTGTATTTTCCGGTAGCTGTTGTCGTCAAACGCGCTGACATCTTCTTTAACAACGCCGTAGCTGTTGCCGCTCTCCTCGTCGATGATCTCAATCAACAATTCACCCTCGTTATTGCCGCGCATGTAGGTGGCGACCAAAAGTTCCACCGCGGAAAGGGTATCGAAATCAGGCGTAAATGTCTGTCTGACCGTCACGCCGCCGGTGAGCTCACCGGTCACCGCGAGCTTTTTGTAGCTTATATACGGATTAGGGAACGAGCGCGTTTGCACATTACGCACCAGCATGAAAAGCGTGGCGACAACCGCCGCGGGTACTAAAACGAACAAGATAATATCTTGTAATTTTGTTCTCATAGAAGCTACCGTATTCTGGCGGTGAAACCTCATATAACATAACGCCGTAAACCTACCCTAAGATGTGGCTAATCTTGCGATATCATTGTAAAACGCGAACAACATGAGCGCGATCAGCAAGAACATGCCGATCTGCTGCGCCACCATCCGTTTCTTCAGACTGATCGGTTTACCTTTAATAAGCTCGATTAAGAAGAAGATTATCGCGCCGCCATCTAATATAGGTATCGGCATAAGGTTGATAACGCCAAGGCTGATCGATATTATCGCGGTGAAGTTAAGCAGGTGGAGTATCCCTTTTTGCGCAAACTCACCGGTCATCTGGACTATCATTATCGGTCCGCCCAGGTTCTCGCGGATCGGTATCTCCCGCATGATCATCTTCAAGATGCCCTTGTAAGTAAGTACAGTATAATCAATGGTTTGTGATGCGCCAAGGGAGATCGACTCTATAAGGCCGAAGTTCTTGATCACCACATCGGCCGGGTCGCGTGAGTTGACGATACCGATAAGGCGCCTCTCGACTTCGTTACCAAGTACGTCGGTGTCTTTCACTATTTCCGGCGCAATAGAAAAGTCAAGCAGCTCATCGCCGCGCTTTACTTTCAACGCGACTTTTTCGCCCTCGCTCGTTGAGATGTAATAGTGCACATCCTCCCAGTTCTCGACTTTATTGCCATTTATCTCGATTATGGTATCCCCGCCCTTCAGGCCGGCGGTATATGCCGGTTTGCCTTCCGCCGCCTCGCCTATCTTTGCGCTGGGGACACCAAAGCCCTTGAGAAAGATTATCGTGAAGAGCATAGATGCGAAGATAAGGTTAAACATTGGTCCCGCGGTGACCGTGAGAATCCTCTTGAACGGGTGGATATTCATGAAGCATCTTTTTTCGTCGATACCCTTGACCCGCGCTAACTCCTCATCAGAGAGGGCGTCTTCACTCTCTTCATCCCCCATGACGTTCTCGCCGTAGAATTTTACATAACCGCCTAATGGTATTAGCGACAGCAGGTACTCAGTCTCACCTCTGACGAAGCCGACGACCTTCTTCCCGAAACCTAAGGAGAACTTAAGGACGCAGAAATTCATCGATTTCGCGACGAGAAAGTGCCCAAGCTCATGTACGAAGATAAGCACACCAAGTACGACAATCGCGACTAAAAAACCAAACACAGGAGAAGACATAAAAAACATTTAATAACTTCCTTTGTCAATTATCTCTTTTGCTTTTACTCTTGCCTCTTTAGCGGTAGAGATAATCGTATTTATATTGATTTTAACATTATTTTTTACTTCCGTCATCGTTTTTTTTACTATCTTGGGGATATCGCAAAATTTTATCTTGTTTCGCAAAAAATGCTCCACCGCGACTTCATCTGCGGCATTAAGCGCCGCCGGTGCTGTACCGCCCATTGCGATGGCATCATACGCCAGTCCAAGCGCCGGATATTTCTTGAGATCCGGTGCCTCAAACGTCAACGCACCCTGTTTCGTCAGGTCAAGCCTCGGCAGCTTGACTGGTATCCGCTCAGGGTATGAGAGCGCGAACGCTATGGGTGTGCGCATATCCGGCAGACCTAACTGCGCGATGACGCTACCGTCCACATACTCCACCATCGAGTGCACGATCGACTGCCTGTGGATCACCACCTTAATATCTTCTGGTTTGATGCCGAACAGGTGGTGCGCCTCGATCACCTCGAGACCCTTGTTCATCATCGTCGCGGAATCGACGGTCACTTTCCTGCCCATATTCCAGTTCGGGTGGCGAAGAGCCTCCTCCACCGTCACGGCCTCAAGCTCCCCGATGCTCCGGTCAACGAACGCGCCACCGGACGCGGTGAGGATTATCTTGTTGATCTCACTTATGTTATGACCCATGATCGACTGGTATATCGCGCTGTGTTCGCTGTCCACCGGAAATATCTTCACGCCGCTGTACGCCGCGAGATTCATTACCAATTCGCCCGCCATAACGAGCGATTCCTTGTTCGCGAGGGCGATATCCTTTTTCGCCTCGATTGCGCTGAGCGTCGGTAAGAGCCCCGCACTGCCGACTATCGCCGAGACCACGAGGTCTGCGCCACCGTACGCCGCGGCTTCGTTTACACCAGCGGCACCAGAAAGGATTTTCGTTTTCTTAGTGTCAACAAGGGTTTTAAGCTCGCAGGCCGCCTCCTCATCAAAGAGAGCCGCGACCCTCGGTGCGAACATATCTATTTGTTTCTTAAGGAGTTTTACGCTTTTGTGCGCCGCGATAGCGCAGATATCGAACCTGTCTGGGAACATCAAGGCTATCTGTAAGGTATTCTTACCGATCGAACCGGTAGAGCCAAGTACTGTTATTTTCTTCATCTAACTACCTCTAAGGACTTAAGCCAAATAGAATAAAATACATATTTTCAAAAAATCCTACGTTGTAAGTTGTTTATATTACGGGGCGCCGACAGCATCTGGATGCTCGGAGGCGAAGTGGCCAAGCCCCTTAAATTGTATTGGGGAACATCCCCCTTTATTGTATTACAAATTCAAAAACAGAATGAAGTAAAAGAAAGCCGGTGCGGCGAACAGAAGGCTGTCCATCCTGTCTAATGCCCCGCCATGACCGGGAATCAGCGTCCCTGAATCTTTCACGCCAGCGGCTCTTTTTATGAGCGATTCAAACAGATCGCCGACCTGCGCGAAGAGAGATATCGTAATACCTGCCATGACCGCCTGCAATATTGAAAAATTGTGGAAATACAGGTACTTTGCTACAACGACGACAATTATCGCACCAAGGAACCCTCCGGCGGTACCCTCGATCGTCTTGTTCGGGCTTATCCTTGGCGCCAGCTTCCGCTTGCCGTAAGCCGTACCGATGTAGTACGCGAAAGTATCCACAGACCAGACGGCGACAAGCAGCAGGTAAATATACTCTTTCGTACTGGTCAGCCTGATGAGCACGATGTATGACGGCAGAACGGCGCAATACAGTAAGCCGGTGATGTCTTTGAAGAAATTATTTGTCAGCTCTGTCGCTTTTTTATCTTTGATAATATATTTCAAGCCGAGCGAGAAGAATATCATAAAGAGTGCGAACGAAGTGTTTTCAGTATAATAGACAAGCGCAACAGTGGCGGCGCACAGCAGGTAGCTGAAAGTGTCGCGACCGCCGCTTTTCTTCACGTGCACCATGCCGCTGTACTCGCGAAAGGCGGCGATTGCCAGCAGGGCGACTAACGCCATATACAATACGGGTGGCGCGAAATATATGAATAATATGGTTACAGGTATAAGTAGCGTTGCTGAGATTATTCGTTGCATATTCATTACCTTACCTGCTCCGGGGTAAGCCCGAAACGCCGCTCCAGTGATTGGTAGTCAATGATCGCCTGATAAAGGTCATCTTCCCGAAAGTCAGGCCATAGTGTCTTTGTAACATATATCTCGCTATATGCAATCTGCCACAGGAAATAATTGCTGATCCTTTGCTCTCCTGAAGTCCTTATCAGGAGGTCAGGGTCACCAAGCCCCGCCGTATAAAGGTGGGATGAGACGAAATCCTCAGTAATCATCGCGGGTTCTATCTTCTTGTGCTCGCTCTCTTTCAGGATACGCCTTATCGCCTGGATGATGTCATAGCGACCGGAGTAGCTCAGGCACAAGTTAAGCACCATCTTCGCGCCCTCCTTCGTCTCCTTCGAGGCTTTTTCAAACAGCTGCTGGATATCTTCGGGGAAGTCCTCTTTACAACCGATTATCCTGATCTCGATCCGGTTCTTCTTCATCTTCGGGATCTCAGAGGTCAGGTACCTTGTCAAAAGCTTCATCAGCGACTTGACTTCCGCTTTCGGGCTGCTCCAGTTCTCCTTCGAGAAAGCATACAGGCTAAGCGTTTTTACGCCAAGCTTGCGGGAAGCCCCGACGATATCTCTGATGGACTTCACACCCTCCTGGTGCCCCTTGAGCCGGTTAAGCAGTTTCTTCTTCGCCCACCTGCCGTTACCGTCCATTATTATCGCGATATGTTCATGAAGATTATTGGTGTCGATATCTTTTTTCATGCGTTATGGTTTGTTACTGTTTCCGCGGTATTTGGTGATATAATTAAGAGGCGGCGCCGGTTAAAGCACCCACGCCGCTCCTTCTATTTTTTGGTTACCCTTCGAGAATAGCCCCGGTCGGACATACTTCAACACATGTGCCACATTCTGTGCATTCGTCAGTAATAACGTAGATGTCACCCTCTTTGATTGCCTCTACCGGGCATTCTTCTTTGCATGCTCCGCACGCGGTACACTCATCAGTAATTTTGTAAGCCAATGACGTCACCTCCTCTTGTTATAAAATAAGCCAAGCAATAACCAGAACCTATTAGATTCAAGTAAAATGAACTACCCCGCAGCAGAGCTACGAGGTATCAATTTTAAATAATTACGCAGCAAGCTACGAGGTATCAATTTTAAATAATTACGCAGCAAGCTACGAGGTATTAAACCCTATAAACAGGCAAGCCTGAATAAAGTTTTTTATAATGTATTGACTGAGGCGTCACGCCTCTTTTACTTTATATCTCCATCACTTCTTTTTCTTTATGCTCCTCAACCTCACTTAACAGCTTCTCATATTTAACCGTGACATCTTGTATCTCTTTTAAAAATTTAAAAGACTCATCTTCTGTTATCTCTTTATCCTTCAACTGCTTCTTTATATCCTCGTTACATTTTTTCCTTATATTTCTTAAAGCTACCTTATGCTCTTCAGTTTTCTTCTTGATCATCTTGACCATATCTTTTCGGCGCTCTTCGGTAAGAGCCGGTATCGCGAGCCTTATCGCCTTACCATCATTGGTCGGTGTAATACCAAGGTCTGATCTTAATATAGCCTTCTCGATCGCTTCGAGCGCGTTAGCGTCCCAGGGCTGGATCAATATTAGTCTGCTCTCGGGTATCGCGAGGGTCGCCAGCTGGTTGATATGGTTTTCTGCACCATAATACTCGACAGAAATATCATCTAAAATCGACAGAGATGCGCGGCCAGTCCTTATCTTTGCAAAACTTCTCTTCAAGTCATCAATGACCTTATCCATCTTTTTGCCTGTATCTTTCACTACCTTATTGATCATGATCCCCCCCCATGATAATCGTTTAAGAACGCGTTACTCGTTTTAAACGACGATGTGCGCGTTATCCTTAGATTTTCCGCATAATTACGGGGTATTATGCCCCCCTGACACTAAAGTGCCCACTTTTTCTCCTTTGATTATCTTCTTAATGTTACCTCGTTTAGTCAAATTAAACACTATTATCGGTAAGTCATTGTCCATGCAAAGTGAAATCGCCGTTGAGTCCATCACCTTCAGGTGCCGGTTTAAGACATCGATATAGTCCAGGCGGTCGTATTTGACCGCGTCTTTGTCGATCATCGGGTCTGCGGAGTAAACGCCGTCAACCTTTGTAGCTTTTAATATTATTTCCGCCTGAAGCTCTATCGCCCGTAGAGACGCGGCTGTGTCGGTAGTAAAAAACGGGTTGCCGGTGCCGGCGGCAAGGATCACGACCCGCCCCTTCTCCAGATGCCTTACAGCCTTGCGCCTGATATAAGGCTCGGCTAATTCCGGTGACTGGATAGCGGACAATATCCTTGTGACAACGTTGAGCTTCTCTAATGCGTCCTGCAGCGCCAGGCTGTTGATTATTGTGGCGAGCATCCCCATGTAATCGCCGATCACCCTGTCGAAACCTTCATGCGTCGCCGCAAGACCCCGAAAGATGTTACCGCCGCCTAAGACGATAGCAGTCTCGATGTCAGAATCATTAAGCTCTTTAATATCTTCGGCGATCGACCGCAAAACATCAGAGCTGATGCCATAGCCCTTGTTACCGGCCAAAGCTTCTCCGCTTAATTTCAGGAGTACCCTTTTATATTTTGCGTTGTCTTTCACGTGTCCTCGCTTCTATTTTCCACCTAAGGCCGCAACCTCATTAGCAAAATCATCTGACTTCTTGCGAAGCCCCTCACCTAAATGGAACCTGACAAATCGTCTTACGGAGATGTTCTCTCCTAATTTCGATATCTGGTCTAAAATAAGGCCGTTGACAGTCTTGTCAGTGTCCTTTACAAACGGCTGCTCTAATAAGCAGACCTCTTTGAAATACTTCTCTAATTTACCATCAACGATCCTGTCTATTATCTTCTCAGGCTTACCTGATTCCAAAGCCTGCCCTTTGTATATCTCTCTTTCCTTCTCGATCACTTCCGCCGATAGATCTTCCCGCTTTATGTAAAGCGGGTTTGTAGCGGCAATGTGCATACAGAGATCCTTGACAAAGCCAAGGAAATCATCCGTCTTCGCGACAAAATCCGTCTCGCAGTTGACCTCGACCAAAACACCTATCTTACCACCGGCATGAATGTATGAACTGACTGCCCCTTCTGTCGCTATCCTTCCGGATTTCTTTGCCGCAGCAGCAATACCCTTTTTCCTGAGAAAGTCCACCGCCGCTTCAATATTACCGTCACACTCAACCAACGCCTTCTTGCAATCCATCATACCAGCGCCGGTCATAGTTCGTAATTCTTTAACATCTGTTGCCTTTATCGACATTAAACTTCCCCCCATAATAGTTGTTGTAATATACACAACCCTTTTGTTAATGATCAAGTTTATATTATTCGCAAAGTATGCGCGCAATTATTGGGCATTATGCCTACTGTTTAGTTTCTGCTTTCTGCGCTTCTACTGCAGGGCTTGCCGCTGTCACTGTTGCCGCCGCCGGCGCTTCTGGCGCCGTTGGAGCCTTAACCTCTACTGCCGGAGCTACTGCCGCTGCCGCCTCTTCATTTGCCGCTTCTTCTAATGCTTTAAGGGCTTCTTCGCGCATCCTCGCGCCCTCGACACATGCATCGGCCATCTTTGAGGTTATCAACCTTATCGCCCGAATAGCATCGTCATTACCCGGTATTACATAGTCAATCTCATCAGGGTCACAGTTAGAATCCACTATCGCGACTATCGGGATATTCAATTTTCTCGCTTCAGCTACAGCTATCCGCTCCTTCTTCGGGTCAACGATAAACACCATCGTCGGAAGCCCGCCTAACTCTTTGATGCCGCCAAGGTTCTTCTTAAGCTTCGATAACTGGCGCTCTAATTTGAGGCGCTCCTTCTTTGTCAGCTCCTCGGCGGAACCGTCCTCGAAAGCCTTCTCTATATCCTTGAGCTTCTGGATATTGTGTTTGATAGTCTTATAATTGGTGAGGGTGCCCCCAAGCCACCGGTTATCGATATAATACATGTTGGCTCTCGCGGCTTCCTCCCTGATCGAGTCTCGCGCCTGCTTCTTCGTACCGACAAACAAAAGCTTGCCGCCCGCGGCTATATCGTCTCTCGCGGCTTTATACGCCGTGCGAAACAGCTTCACGGTCTTTTGCAGATCGATGATATAGATACCGTTACGCGCACCGAATATAAACCCTTTCATCTTCGGGTTCCAGCGCTTCGTCTGGTGACCGAAGTGGACACCGGCCTCTAACAACTGCTTCATTGTAATTCCTGACATCTTCTCTTCTCCTTTGGTTTAGTTTTTCCGCCGCCCCCTTCAACTTGCGCCAGACCTTTCAATAAAGGACTCCTGACACAATCCAAAGACGTGTGAATTTTACATCGCTTCCCGATGCAAATGAACATTATCAATTACCATAACAAAAACAATTTTGCAAGTTATTTTTCGTAATTTCTGACTGCGCGCCATTTTTTATACGAATTAGACCCTGTCGGGCATATTATACTTTAAATATGCTGGATAATATAAACCAAAGCCTTAGCACGACCTGAAAAAGCTCCCGCTTCTGTCATTGCGAGGCGCTTTTACCCGCTTTTTATTTTTACGTTTTTTTTTGGTGTTATTACAGATTGTATGTACATAGTAAGCACACAACCGTTTTATTAACAGAAAGCATTACTACACTAATTTAGTTGACAAAGATATACGGCTCTGATATAAGAAAATAAAGTTTCTGGAGTTTAATTTGAATAAAAAAGCATTAGCGTTGCTGTCTGGCGGCCTGGATTCCACTGTCGCCATCAAGGTGATATTAGAGCAGGGGATAGATGTCACCGCTTTAAATTTTGTGACACCCTTTTGTAACTGTACAAGCAAGAGCGCGGGTTGTAAGAACGAAGCCGCGAAAGTGGCGGATGAGCTGGGGATACCGATAAAGATCATGGCGAAGGGGAAAGATTACCTCGAGGTTGTGAGAATCCCCCGTTTTGGTTACGGTAAGAACATGAACCCGTGCATAGACTGCCGTATATTCATGCATAAGGCGGCGAAGAAGTATATGGCCGAGACCGGCGCGTCTTTTATTATCACCGGTGAGGTGTTAGGGCAGCGCCCGATGTCGCAGCGGCGCGATACGATGAATATTATCGACAGGGAGAGCGGCCTGCAAGGGCTCGTGCTCAGGCCGTTATCGGCGCAGCTGTTCGACCCGACCCTGCCGGAAAAAGAGGGGATAGTCGACAGACAAAAGCTTTTGCGGATAAGCGGCAGGTCAAGAAAGCCGCAGATGAAGCTCGCCCGCGATTACGGTATAAAGGACTACCACTGCCCGGCAGGCGGCTGCCTTCTGACAGACGCAAGCTTCGCAAGGCGGATAAAGGATGTATTCGACCACAGTGACGAGATCGATATGCGCGACATACACCTCCTTAGGGTGGGGCGCCATTTCAGGATAGACGATAACACTAAACTCGTTGTCGGCAGGGAAGAGGCGGAGAACAACAAGATAAGCATCTATACCGGTGACCGGTACACACTGCTCGAGTCTCATGATGTACCAGGGCCTACGGGGCTTCTCGTCGGCGATGGCGGCGCCGGGAGCCTGGGTGCGGCCATAAAGATAGTCGCGAGGTACTTTAAGAAAGATATCGCGAAGAAGCGGATAAAAGTCACGCATAACGGCGAATCTGAGATTTTGGACGTGAGCGGGTCTTTTGATGATGAAACGATCAATTCCATGTTGATTTAGCAGGCTCGCCTGTTTTTACCTGTGCACGCCTGTTTTTTCGGGGGTTTGATACATTTTACAATAAAATTTTATTGGAGGTATTATGGAAGCTGGTAAATATGGCAACATCCTTGAACTGATTTGCAACACACCGGTAGTGAGGCTGAACAAGGTCGTACCGAAGGACGGGCCGGCTGTTTACGCTAAGATGGAATATTTCAACCCGGGCGGCTCTGTCAAGGACAGGATCTGCCTTAGCATGATCAACGCGGCGGAGAAAGAAGGGATTCTCAACAAGGACAGCACGATTGTCGAGCCGACTTCGGGCAATACCGGTATCGGGCTCGCGCTTGTGTGTGCCGTAAAGGGTTACAGGCTGGTCCTCACGATGCCTGATTCGATGAGCCTTGAGAGAAGGGCTCTGCTGAAAGCGTACGGCGCCGAGCTCGTCCTGACGCCAGGAGCGGAGGGGATGAAAGGCGCTATCGAAAAGGCCGCTCGTCTTGTTTCTGAAAATGACAACTACTTTATGCCGCAGCAGTTCAAAAACCCCGCTAACCCGGAAGTGCATCGCCTGACAACGGGGCCTGAGCTGATAAGTCAGGTAGGCGGGAAGATCGACTGCTTTGTCTCAGGGGTCGGTACCGGCGGCACCCTGACCGGCGCGGGTGAAATATTAAAGAAAAAATTCCCCTCGATAAAGATAATCGCTGTGGAGCCTGAATCATCACCAGTGCTCTCCGGCGGTTCTCCGGGCCCGCACAAGATACAAGGGATCGGGGCAGGATTTGTACCTGACGTGCTCGACACTACGCTGATCGACGAGATCGTAAAAGTGAGCAACGAGAACGCCGCGCAGACCACGAAAGCGCTTGCGAGGACAGAGGGGCTGTTAGTCGGTATATCCTCGGGTGCGGCATGTTTCGCGGCCATCGAGATCGCGAAGAAGATGAACAAGGGGAGCACCATCGTTGTAGTGTTGCCAGACACCGGTGAGCGTTACCTGAGCACGGGGCTCTTTGACTGATCCGATGAAAAAGGCCGCCCGGGCAACGCTTGCGCTTCTTGCTCTGCTGGTCATTGCCGGTGTCATCTCGTGTAAGCCTGATATAAAGAAGGAGCTAATGACCGGTGACATTATATTTCAGACGCTACCCGGCGAGCTGTCTGAAGCTATCTCTGCGATCACCGGCAGCCCGCTCTCTCACTGCGGCATGGTGATAAAGAAAGATGACAACGCGCTAAGCGTCATCGAGGCTGTCGGGCCTGTGAGGATCGTCCCGCTCGATGATTTTATCGCAAGCGGTATCGATTCCAGATTTACCGTAGTCAGGTTCATTGACGCTGACCAGCTCGATTTCGATGACATTATCAGTGAGGCGCGCAAGTTCCTTGGCCGTCCTTATGATTACCTGTACCGGTTTGATGATGAGAATATCTACTGCTCTGAGTTACTGTACAAAGCGTTTTACAATTCCGCGAAGATAAAGATAGCGAAGTTGGTGAAGCTCAAAGAGCTTGATTATAAAGCGAGGCTCGGTTTCATAAAATCGATTACCGGCGGGAAAGTGCCATTAGAAAGGGAGATGGTGACCCCCGTTGACATCTATACCTCTGATAAATTCAATGAAATATTCACAAACTACTACTGATGGGCATGTTGCCCAATCCATTTTAAGGGGCTGTGCCCCTTCGCATCCGTTGTCGGCTACCCTATAGTATTTTACCCTACGCGGCAGATACTGTTACAAAATATACCCGTCAATATACTATAGTGAAGAGCCCTAAGTGATCGTTCGGTGTCTCATACGTTACCTTCACATCAGTTACCATGGCGTACGGCGGTCCCTTTTGACACCACTGGAGAGCTTCGTTCACCTCATCCTCTTCACCCTGAAAAACCGCCTCTACAGTACCTTCTCCACGGTTCCGCACCCAGCCTTCCAGCCCGAGTGAACGCGCCACCTCCTCTGTGTTTGCCCGGAAAAAGACGCCCTGAACACGACCGGTAATGATTACCCTCGCTTTTTTTACCGGCATTACGCCCCCCCTATCATAGAAAAAAAATCTTCTTCATCTATTATTTTAATACCTAATTTATTCGCTTTGTCAAGCTTGCTACCCGGTGACGCGCCCGCAAGCAGGTAGTCTGTGCTCCCGCTCACCGCCGAGACTACTTTCCCGCCGTTTCTTGTGATGATATCCTTCGCCTCACTCCGGGATAGGCCGGCAAGCGTACCGGTCACGACAAACCGCAATCCGGCGAGCGGTTGCTTTTCCGGCGATTTCTCCTCGGGCGGCAGAACATTTACACCGGCGTCAAGGATCCGTTGTATGATCCTTTTGTTGTTTTCGTCGGCAAAGAACCGCACCACGCTGTCAGCGACGGTTTCACCGACGCCGTCGATCTCCTTTAATTCATCCTTAGCAGCCGGATATATTTTATCAAGTCTTTTGTACCTGTCGGCAAGCATTTTTGAGGCGAACTCACCGACGTTCTTTATCCCCAGCGAGAAGAGGAACTTATGAAGCGGGATCTCCTTCTTCTTCGCAATCGCGTCTATCAGGTTCTTTGCCGAGGTAGAAGCCCAGCGGTCGAGTTTTAATATATCCTCTTGTTTCAGGTAGAAGACATCCGACAGGTCATGCAGAAGATTCGCATCGACAAACTGGTCGACGTTCTTTGCGCCGAGCCCCTGGATATCAAAAGCGGCTTTCCCTGCAAAGTGCCTTAAACGCTCCTTTAGCTGGGCGGGGCAAGACAGCCCGATACACCGGTACACCGACTCGCCCTCGTGGCGGATGACTTCTGAGCCGCAGGCGGGGCACTCCTTCGGGAACAGATACTCCTTCGCGTCAGCCGGCCTGAGCGACAGCTCCACCGAAACGACATAAGGGATAACGTCGCCCGCCCGCTCGACTACGACCGTGTCACCTATGCGGATATCCTTTTTCCTGATCTCGTCCTCATTGTGCAAAGACGCCCTTTTCACCTCGACACCGCCTATTATCACCGGCGCTAATTCCGCGACCGGTGTTATCGCACCGAGTCTGCCGACACTTGGTACGATGTCTCGTATTTTTGTATTCTCACGCTGCGCCTCAAATTTTACGGCGATCGCCCACCTCGGCGCGCGGGTTTTTGTACCCAGCCGGCGTTGCAGTTCAATTGAGTTGACCTTGATCACAGCGCCGTCTATCTGATAGTCAAGCGCCTCCCTGATACCGCTCAGACATTCACATCTTGCCGCAGCCTCGTTGATACCGGCAACCGCCAGAATCTCCTTGTTGACGCAAAACCCCCATTTTTTCAGGGTATTCAGCACCTCTTCATGCGTACCGAACTCGATACCCTTTACGATACCGGTGCCGTAACAGAATATCTCAAGCTGCCTTTTCGCGGTGACTTTCGGGTCGAGCTGCCGCAGCGAACCGGCGGCGGCATTCCTTGGGTTTGCAAAGAGAGACTCGCCATTCTCTTCGCGCTGCTCGTTTAATTTCACGAAACCGGACTTGCCGATGTAAACTTCTCCCCTCACCTCAAAGTAGTCCGGTACGCCGCCGGCTCTCGCTTGGTCGATGACAAGCGGGATACTCTTTATAGTCCGCAGGTTCCCTGTAATATCCTCACCGGTAATACCGTCACCCCTTGTGGAGCCGACAGTGAGGCGCCCGTTTTCGTATACCAGCTCTACGGCAAGCCCGTCAATCTTTGGTTCCACGACATACGGGATATCGCCTTCCATTTGCAGGTAACGTTTTACGCGGGCATCGAAATCACTGATATCACCGGCATTGAAGGCGTTCTCAAGCCCAAGCATTTGCAGGGAGTGTGTTACAGTGCTGAACTTATCTTTAGATATCGCCCCGACTCTTTGCGTGGGGGAATCCGGCGTCACAAGCCGCGGGAACGCCTTTTCAAGGTCAGCAAGCCGCTTGAAGAGTCTGTCGTACTGCGCGTCAGATATTTCGGGTGCATCTAACACATAGTATCTATGATTGTGGTACACAATAAGCTCTTTTAGCCGCGCTATCTCTTTTTTCGCCGTTGTTCTATTCATAATAATCACATAACTGAAACTATCTTGCAAAAATAAAGTACAAGAATATAATAATTGTTGTAAATAAATGTTTTTTACATTATACTATCATCGTATAATATCTTCATAATGATTTAACATATTAATGCCAAGTTGTAAAATAAAAAGAGAGAAGGGGTAATCGTGCGAAAGCGAGCTCTGTCCTTATGCGTTTTTATTTTAGCATTGGTAGTATCCTCCGTGGCTTATTGTGACTATGCAACCCCCTTAGCCACACATGTAAAAAACATTAAAAGGCTATATGCCGCCAAGGACTATGAGTCGGTGATAAATGAAAGCTGCAATGCCCTTTATCACGGGCGTCAGGAGTCATTTTCATATTACTATCTTGCGAAGAGTTATGAGAAATCAGGGAAGCTGATACCCGCTATAATCTCATACATGAAGTATGCTCAGGCGAATGACCGCACAAAGAAGAGAAAAGTAGACGACAAGATAAGGTTTTTGAAGACAAAGGTCGACAACAAGAAGTTGCAGGCAGCCATACGCAAAGGAGCGAAGCAGGTACTCATCAAAGAGAGCTACTACAAGAAGAACAAGCTTTTCAAGGTACAGGATTATATATACAACCCGATGGGTCAAATAATACAGGAGTTCTTAAGCCAGGCAGGCTCTGGCTGTGAGAGCAAAACAATATATACGTACGATGAAGATGGCAACCTGAAAGAGAAAATCAGGAGTAAAAATAACAAAGTGATAGAGAGCGAGACTTTTTCATATAAGGACGGGAGAGTTGTTTTTACAGTCACAACTGGCCCTAATGGCAAAATGGTAAAAAAGATCGGTTATAAATATGATATGAACGGTAATATTAAGAAGATAATGACGTATAACGGGAAAGAGGCGTTAGTATTTAAGAAGAGCTTTTTGTATAATAATGATAAGATATATGAAGAAACGTCTTCAGATTACCTGAAGCCCTCAAGTAAGGATAATTATACCGCAACGTATAAATATAAGGCCGGTAAGCTTATAGCGAAAGAGGTAAATCTGACGATGGGCTTTTTTGAGAAGGTCAAGTACCGTTACCTGAAAGGTGATTTAAAAGAGGAGCTTTTTTATAACGAGAACGAAATACCGATAAAATCGAAGAAGTATTCATATACCCGCGATGGCAAGGTAAAGGGAGTAAGTATTTACACTATATGGAAGCGTAAAAAGTTTGTACTGACTTCAAAAATCAGCTATCAGTATGCGAAGATATAATCCGCCACGCTTGAGAACAGTGGCAGGCCGCCTGCATGACCGGTGGGTTCTACTCCTCTTCCGTCGCGTTTTTGTCCGCTAAATCGAATACATCATGGAGGGTTCTTACCGCCAGCTCCGTGTACTTGTCATCAATGATGCACGATATCTTTATCTCAGATGTACTGATCATCATAATGTTGATCCCTTCATCGGATAATGCTGTAAACATCGTTGACGCCACCCCTGCATGAGTCCTCATCCCGACACCGACAATGGATACTTTTACTATCCTGTCGTTGCAGCTGACGCCCTTTGCCCCCATTGAATCAGCGGTACTGGTCACTATCCTTACCGCGTCCTCTGCGTCGGTTTTTGGCAGGGTGAATGTAAGGTCCGCGTAACCATCTTCGCTGATATTCTGGATTATCATATCCACAACGATGTTCGCGTCGGTTATCGGTTTAAATATACTTGCCGCGATACCCGGCCTGTCGGGCACCTTCAATATCGTTATCTTTGCTTCGTTTGTGTTGTACGTGACACCTGAAACGACAAATCTTTCCATTTCATCATCCTCCGTTGTGACTATCGTTCCCTCATTTTCCGAAAAAGTGCTCCTCACATGCAGCTTTACATTATACTTCCTCGCAAGCTCCACAGAACGCGCCTGCAACACTTTCGCGCCCAGAGAAGCGAGCTCTAACATCTCATCATAAGATATCCTGCTTAACTTCCTCGCGTTCGGGCAGATGTTCGGGTCAGCCGCATAGACCCCTTGAACATCAGTGAATATCTCACAAGTGTCCGCACCGATAGACGCCGCGACCGCTACGGCGCTCAGGTCAGAGCCGCCCCGCCCTAAGGTTGTGATATTACCGCACTCATCCACGCCCTGAAAACCGGTTATCACGATGATGTTACCGTCATCAAGATCCTGTTTCGCCCGCTTTGTATCGATATCGAGTATCCTCGCGCTTGAAAATATCCGGTCGGTGAGGATTTTCATCTGGTATCCCAGATACGATTTCGCCTTGTAACCCATATCGATCAGCGTCATCGCGAGCAGTGACGCGCTCACCTGCTCACCGGTAGCGACCAGCACATCGGCTTCGCGGCAGTCAGGGTTGTCAGTCACCTCCCGTGCGAGTTTTATCAGCATGTCCGTCTCGCCTGCCATCGCGGATACGACTACAGCGACATCGTTACCTTTATCCTTTTCCCGGGCGACCCTGCTGGCGACGTTCTTTATCTTCTCAACCGTCGCGACTGAAGTACCGCCGAATTTCTGTACGATTAACGCCAATTCCTGCCCCGCTATCTTTGTTTGACTATTTTATGCACTGCCATGCCGTCAATGCCCTCTAACGCCTCTTTGATACCCTCACAAAGCGTCGGGTGCGCAAATACCGTCTTGTAAACGTCTTTTGCTCTTCGCTCGTTATCTATCGCGACACCAAGGCCGTAGATCATATCCGAGGCGCGCGCCCCGCATATAGCCGCACCTATTATAACGCCACTATCTTTTTTTGCAACGATTTTTATTAAACCTTCGGTTTTATTCATACATAAAGCCTTTGATGACGCCGCATAAGAAAAACGCCCGCAAGTGTAATCGATAGAGAGTTCCTTCGCCTCAGCTTCGCTTACACCGACAGACGCGATCTCCGGTGAAGTGAACACCACCGACGGTATACTGCTGTGAGGCACCGTGTGCGGCGCTATCCCGAACGCGCTGTGTACCGCGTTTATCGCGTCATAAGAGGCTTTGTGGGCAAGCATAGGTCCCGCGGTCACGTCACCGATCGCGAAGATGCCGCCGACACCGGTTCTACCGCAATCATCGACGACCACCTTCCCATTGTCAAGCCGTATGCCGACCTCATCTATGCCGATACCTTTCGTGTTCGGCGCCCTGCCGACCGATACGAGCGCTTTGGCGGCGCTTATATCGTCCCCGTTGTCAATCGACAGGGTAACGGTATCGCCAGTCACATTCACGCCGGTGACCTTCGTACCGGTCATCACCCTGATGCCGTCGCGCTTGAACCGCCGCCGTACAATATTCGCCAGTTGCCTGTCGATAGTCGGCAAAATGCTCTCCGCCAGCTCGACAATCGTTATCTTCACACCGAACGCGTTGAATATGGACGCGAACTCGCAGCCGATTATCCCGCCACCGATTATTACTATATCCTCAGGTAATGTGTCAAGTTTCAAAAGATCGCCGCTTGTCAGAACGCTTTCGTGATCGACCTTAAGAAACGGCAGTATTTGCGGCCTCGAACCCGTCGCGATGATTATATGTTCAGCCCGTACATCAGTCATTGCGCCGTCCTTCGCCTCGACGCTCACCCTGTTTTCGTCAACGAGCCGCCCGCTCCCTTTTATGATATCGATACCACTGCCCCTTACAAGCCTTGTAACCGTGGTTCGGACATCTTTTACGATCTGGTTCTTCCTCGCGAATATCCTTTGGAAATCTACCCCTGCCGTCGATACGTCTATCCCGAAATCCGCGGCGCCCCGCACAGTATGAAGAACGTCTCTTGACGCGGCATAAGCTTTCGTCGGTATACATCCGCGGTTCAGGCACGTCCCACCGATACGCCCCCGCTCGATCAGGCATACGCTCTTTTGCAGGTGCGCAGCCCGCAGTGCGGCGACATAACCCCCGGGGCCGGAACCGATTATCGCTATATCATAATTTTTCATAAATTCTCTACACTTATTTTCAGGTCATCGACTATCTTCGCGTACCTTTTACCGTGCGGAGAAAAGGTTATCGTCCTTTGTCTCGCACCGGCATGTTCCAACAAAACGTCCAGTCGCTCCTTCGGTAGCGCATCCGCAAACTTATCCCCCCACTCGATCAGGCATACGCCGTCTGACTGAAAATATTCATAGGCGCCTATCCCGTCAAGCTCAGACGGGTCACCCAACCGGTAAAAGTCAAAATGGTATATCTTCACATCGGCATGATATTCATTGATTATCGCAAACGTAGGGCTAACTACATAATGGTCGCTCTTAAGGCCGAGCCCCGTTGATATCGCTTTCGCGATCGTCGTCTTACCGGCGCCGAGTTCGCCGTTAAGCGAAACGATGTCACCGGCGGCTAAGAGAGCGCCGAGCATGTTACCGATTTTTTTTGTATTGCTCAAGTTAAAGGAGGTAAATGCGAGTTTCTTAGGCATTTATGAGTGACCTGACAATATCGACTTTCCCGATTATCCCGACTAATTTACCATCTGCCCCCTGGATAACCGGTATAGTGCCAAGCTTCTTCTCATCCATTATCGTAGCGGCTTCACTTATCAGGGAATCTGGCGTAACGGCGACATAATTCTTGTTATAAATCTCATTGACCGTTGTGCTACCCATCTTCTTCAGCTCATCCTCAAAATGCTTGAGGCTGTCAAGGTAGACCACAGCGTCAAATATCGCGACGACCGTCGGTATGTGCAGGTTCTTTTGCAACATGACAAGATCGCTCTCGCTAACGATACCGATCACGCGGCCGTCATCATCCACAACCGGCGTACCACTTATTCTGTTGTCAGTGAGTATCTTCGCCAACTCCTTGATACCGGTGTCCCGGGTTACCGTAATAACGTCCTTTGTCATTATATCGCTTACTCTTAACATGTGAGGCCCCTTTAAGAATGATCTGTATAATTAATGTATAATCCATAAAACGGGACATGTCAACCGCAATTTCCGCCACCGGGGTGGTTTCCAAGGAGTGATTTTAAAATAGTATCGTTGATTTTGTACTGATCTTGACATAAAATACCTTGACGTTACTTTATGCGGATGTCACTATAAATCGCCCATTTCGGGCATGTACTCCACCAAAAAGGCTTTGAGTTTCCTAAGGACATTCGCTTCCACCTGCCGCGCCAGCTCCCGTGAGAATTTCAACGCCTCCCCGATCTCCCTTAAGTTCTTCGGTGTCTCGGCATAGACCCTGTTCTCGAATATATACAGCTCCTTCAGGTTAAGGTGCTTCTTGAACTGTTCCAAATTGCCCCGCAGTATCTGCCGCATCTGGTCGCGCGCCAGCCTGTCATCCAACGGCTCCTCGTCATACGACATTGTGTCAAGGTGCTTTTCGCCGGAATCGTCCCTTATCGGTTCGTCAAGCGAAAGGATAGACTGCTCCATCCTTTGCTCCATCTCCCTGACCTCCTTCTCCTTTACGCTTAGATTCTGCGCGAGCAGTTTCGGGCCGACATCATAGCCAAGCCGCTCTAACCGCTTCTTCTCCTTGCTCAGGTTAAAAAAGAGCTTCCGCTGCGCCTGCGTCTTACCTATCTTTATCAGGCTGAAGTTGTCCATGATAAATTTTATTATATACGCTCTTATCCAGAAAGAGGCGTAAGAAGAGAATTTGACGTTTTTATATGGGTCATACTTCTTCAACGCCTGCATGAGCCCGATGTTCCCCTCCTGCACAAGGTCTGATATGTTCTTAACCCACGTCCTGTGGTACTCCATAGCGATCTTGACGACAAGCCTTAAATTCGATATGATAAGCTTATACGCCGCCTCTTCATCACCGTTTTTAAGATACAATAAGGTGAGCCGACGCTCCTCCTCCTTTGTAAGCACCGGTATCCTCTTTATATCATAGATATATTTTTTGTAAGGGTCGAAGACGCTAAGCGCTCTCCCCCGCAGATTCGGCTCCTCGGCGCTCTCTTCCCCGTTATTTATTACTTCTTCGTCTTTCATGTATTATAGATTAATCTCTTTATCCTATTTTTTCAAGGGAAATAATGGTTAAGACCACTGCGCGTCTGTCATTGCGAGTTGATTTTGTGACGAAGCAATCTCATAAGTTATCGATACCACTAAAGACGAGATTGCCGCGCCGTTTTCTGAAAAGCGCCTATAAGAAAGTAAGTCAAGAGAAAAAACCTCTCCACTTGCAAAAAAGTGATTTTTTTTGCTTACAGTCTCCAACTTATATCATATTAATATTTATATGTCACCTATAGGTGCGGTTGCATAATAAAGCCACGCTCTTTTTGGTTAGCTTTAAATATTCCAATCTCACCTTATCCATAAGTTGTGGTAATGATTCAAAAAGGTTGTTGTGAACCGACTCCTTTTTTAGCCACGGCCAGAGCTTCTCTACAGGATTTAGCTCCGCATCGTCTAACAAAGCCATCAGTAAAATCGCCCCGGGCGGCTCGCCCATGAATAATAATCCAGAAATCAGCCTGACCGAAAACGGTAACCTGCACATCCACGTCCCTATGTTCATTCGGAGAATGCGCGGCCGGAAGTGCTTTCGCACTCCTCCACTTAGCTCTGTCTACCCACAAAGCCAATTAGCCCCCCCGAAAGGGGCCAGAACAGTTCAGACTGCCATAGTCCAGTCGCTTGCCAGAGCCTTCTCATGGACGAAAATCATAGAAAAAGCAGGGGTGAAATCCATCAGCGAGCTTGAAGCTCGACCCAATAAGGCTACGCCTCAAGTAGCGAAAGCTTTGTTGGTAAACGCGGACCGAGAGAAGCCATTTTATCGATGCTGCGCTAAAACATTATATTAAGGAAACGGCGAAAGGTAATCTACGTAAGCGTCTTAAAGAAGGGGCGAGCAACCGGGCTGATCGGGATCTTCGTTTGGCTAAATACCCATTATAAAAGGATATCTGTAACCAGACGACACCAGTTGTAGGTTACGTAGAGGCGGAGCCGAAACGTAACGATTGATGGTGGTTTATAATAATATTGTTACGTTTCATTCGCATAATACCGCTCGTTCTACGTAACCTACAACTCGCAACTCTGCTGCGGGGTAGTTCATTTATTTAACGATATTGGTGGTATACGTGGCGTAGCCTGATTGGATTGAACGTTACGTTCATGGTGCCGAGTCTCGGAATTGAACCAAGGACACGAGGATTTTAAGTCCTCTGCTCTACCAACTGAGCTAACTCGGCACTTGCAGTGAATTTATGAGAATATAATTAAAAAAAGAGGCGCTGTCAAGCGGATTTTTTCCTATTACCACCTTTTTTACTAACACTCCAAGTATACTGTCATTTTAGTATAAGCGCGGGCGGTGCGAAAACGTGCGGCTCACGGCGCGTGATCAGGCTGTACCCTCGCGCTGCGGGAAATACTTTACTTTTTGCCGGGGAAAATGTATAAATAATAGTATATTCAGAAAAACCGCGGGTAATTTATTTCCTATGACTATAAATAAACTTGAATTTATATGCCCGTTTTGTAAGGGCGATTTAGAAGAAGACGCCGGTGCGTTCAGGTGCCCTAAGTGCGAAAAGAGATATTTCTCGCTATCTGGTATCTATGATTTCACCGGTAAGTTCAGCTCGATCCAGGAGCTTTTGCGAAGTGACGGGAAGGCGCGCCTACTTTATGAGGGCTATGACAGTCATGATCACAAGGGGCTGTTGAAGCTCGAGGAGGAGTATAACCAGAAGTGGCGCGAGTCGCTGCCGCAAGAGATCCAGGAGCTTTATGCCGGGTTCAGCAAGGGGATGATGGAGCGTGGCAGGCAGCGCTACGATCAGGCTAAAGCGGCGATCAGGGATTTCGGTGCGACCACCGGCCACGGCAGCGCGCTTGATATCGGCTGTTCGTCGGGCGCGACTCTGTTCCACATCGCCGGCGAGTTCGGGCACGCCACCGGTATCGAACCGGCGATCTCGAAGCTCATCATCGCGAAGAAATACGCACAGGAAAACGCGATAGATAACGTGACCCTGATCTGCGGTGTCGGTGAGTATATCCCCATAAAATCAGGCAGTTTCGACTTTGTGCACGCGCTTAATGTGATCGAGCACGTACCAGACCAGCAAAAAGCGATCGGTGAGATACACAGGGTCATGGCCGGCGGCGGCGTCCTTTGCTTCGATTCCCGAAACCGGTACGATATCTTCAAGCCAGAGCCGCATGTAAAGGTGCGGTTTGTCGGGTTTGTGCCGCGCGGCCTGCAGGGCAGATACGTGAAATATATGAATAAAATGGAATACGAAGGTATCCGCCTGCTCTCTTGTTTCGAGCTCTCACGGTTACTGCGGCCACTGTTCGGGGGCAGTTTCAAGGTGATGTTCCCGCGCCTCACAGATGCGGGTACGGGGTTCAACACGATCTACGGTATACTTCAGAAGGTACCGGCGCTATCATTCGTTTTCAAGGTGTTCTTCCCGACGTACCAGGTGGTCGCCGTGAAACGGTAGGTGGTCAGCAGGTTCGCCGCACCAGTACTATCTCTTCGCACTTCGGGCAGCAATAGTAGAAATCGGCTTTGATGCCGGCGGCTTCGGCCTCTTTGCGTATGTCAGGCGTTACCGGTTCTCCTTGCTTGTCCGCCTGGGAGCGCGTACCAAGGTATGCGGCGCATCCAGGGCATAAGCAGTGGTCATCATTAGAGAAAACGGATTTCAACACATCCCTCGCCTTCTTCCTGACAATAGCGTTTTTGTCGTTCTTTACAGTATCCGAGAGAGGCTCCACGGCGCGCGTACTTCTGATGCTACCCAGCGCCGCGACAGCCTGTTCGCGCGCATCCTCGTTTTCATGTTTCAGCACGCCGATAAGGGGTTCTACGGCGGCGTCACCGGCAGAGCTGAGCGCTTTTGCGGCTCCTTCGCGGACGCTTTTATACTCATCATCGAGTACGGCGATAAGCGGCGCGATCACCTGGGCATCATTGATGGAGCTCAGCTCGTCCCAGCTTTTGGTGGCGATGAGGAAATGGATCTTTTGCAGCTGGTCAGAGGGGCTCCAGCCTATCTTGTCCAGTGCGGCGGCGGCGGATGTACGCACATCGGAGTTCGCGTCATGTAACAAATCGGCGAGCGCCCCGCCGGCGGACTTGTCCCCGAGCTTCCCCAGCGTGGCGGCGGCGTTCACGCGAACATCTTTATTCACATCCTTCAGGGTAGTGATAAGCGGTGGCACGGCGCGGGGGTCATCAAGCTTGCCAAGCGCCTCGGCGGCATTTGACCGCGTCCGCCAGTCTACATCGCTTAGCGCCCTTATGAGCGGGTCAACGGCAGGGAAACCCATCGTCACC
>JAJRZU010000036.1 GCA_024275075.1 Deltaproteobacteria bacterium
AAGCATCCTTGATATAATCCGCATAACTGTCCCCTGGCGTAGGTGCGGAGATGAGATACCCCTTACGAGCATCATCATCGGTACCGATCAGCCCTGGAATTATATTGATATCGGTGATGCTGTCGAAGTCATCACTCAAACCGGTAACGTTACTTGTCGCGTTCCCCCTGAAATACTCATACAGCCTTCTAAAGGACGACTCCTGCTGAATATACTTGTAGCTGTTATACAGCCTGTTAAGCCCGACATACTGTTCGACCTCTCTGGTAGACATGTTTGCCTCTTCATCATCAGAGAGCGGTTGCAAAAACCCTTTCTGGAAATCGGTGAGCTGCGGCGGGTTCATCTGCTCTAACGTCCGATTATATATGACAATAAATTCGGTGAGCTTGTCTACGCCCTTATCGGTATCGACTTCAATATTCAATATCGCGTTAGAGCTTGAAACGTTCTTCAGCTTGACTGTGGCACCGCCGATGACATCGTCTACAGTATTTGAAGTCCTGATATAATTAACGTTGTCAACGGAGAAGTAAGCGTCTTCGCCCGCGGTACCGATTGCGATATCGCTGCTGTATGAGGACGTCAGCGTGCCAGCACCAAAATAATCAGCGATAGTGTTCGGTGCGGCGCCATCATCGGCGACACCAAAATCCCCGTAATAACCTAATGTATTTGATCTAAGGTTCAGGCTGACCGTAGTGTCGGTCGTGTTGGTGATACCGGTCGTCGCCCATATCCCCGCGCCGGTGTTAGCGTTCATGGCGTACGCGAAATTAAGCGCGTTATACTGGGCGGACGCCGTCGCCTGGTCACCAGTCGTTATCGTGGCCGTACGCAGTGTCGTCAATGCGTCCGCCTGTATCTGCGCGCCTGATTTAGCGGTGTTATTATAGAACCCTACCTCATCTATCTGCCCGTCATACGGGTTACCGCCCCCGCCGTTTGTGTCGTTACCGATGTACGTGTTACCAAGACCGTCCACCAACGTGCCGTCTACCGTATCCGTAGCTCTGTTTGTGACGTCCGTGCCATTGACGTAAATGTATGTCTGGAACCCGAGCCCGCCACCGGCGTTATTATCGTAAGTGACCGCAATATGGTACCATTTGTCCGAAAAGGTGGCCGGTAGCCCCGAGCTGGTCGAGCTCACCGTTACCGAACCTGATACGCTACCGTTTATCGTGACGAATACCTCCTGGGTCGCGCCGTCTATGTACATCTCGACACCGTCTTTCTTGAATATCCGCGCTGTGCCGCCGCCGTAAGTGTCCGGGTTCACCCACGCCTCTATCGTGAACGCGTCATTACCGTTCAGGTTCAAAGAGGCGCTACCGGTCACTTCCACATAGTCGTCTGTGCCGTCAAAGTTCAGTGACTTCCCGAAAAAATCGCCCTCTAACCATGTGGCGCCAGAGACCGTGCCATCGTTTGAGTTGGTGGTGGCGTCCGCGGCGCTACTGCCTGCCCCTTCACTAAAATGCCACACCCCCGCCGGTGAGTTTGCCGTTGCGGAAAGCTCTGCCGGTAATGATGTCACCACACCAAGCTCGTACAGGTCATAGGCGCTTTGCGCGGTCAACGTGAACTCTGCGCCCGCGCCCATCGATCTCGAGAAGAACCGAAGCGTCGTCTCGCTCTCTTTGATGACCCCGACCTCGACGTTCGTCCCGCTCCAGTTTGAGTTCTTGTTCCACTGCGTGACAAATGTATCGATATCACTGATGACATCACCAGAGTTGTTCGTCCAGGTATATTCCGTCGCTCCGGCGGCTCCTGCTAATACCGTCATTGTACCGCCGTTCTCTATACCATCTACCCAGTTTACCGTTCCCGCTGTCGTCTGGTATGCGCCCGAACCCGCCGTCGCCGGCAGCGCGAGCGTAACGCCCGCACCCGTAGGCGGCGCGACGAGTATGCTGTCAGAACTTTTGTCGCCGGACGTTACCGTCCCTGAAAGTGTGGTGTAAAAATCGCCCTGTAGATTCAGGACATTAAGGATATTACTCGTATCATCTATATCACCGATAGTTATTTTGTTGGTGTTCGTGCTCACTTTATCCTGGTTGCTACTGAGTGAGAGCTTGTCCGTAGTCGTGTCATAGCCGGCGATGACGTTCGCACCGGAGTTGTTTATCTTGCTGATGAGTGTGCCGATCGTATCCGTGGAGACGTCAACATATAAGGTGGTTCCGTTGAGAGTGAAAGTCCCTGAGGTCGGTGTCCTTGCAAAACCCGCGGAGCTCAGTACCGCACCGGTGGAGACAGCCCCCTTCGCGTTGCCGTATTTCAGCGACGCGCCCTGTGAGAACGTCAATTTTGCCGCGGTCAGGAAATTGCTTGTATCATCCGTATCGCCCAACGATATCGGTATGGATCCGTTATCGTTCGACGTGAGCGTAAAGCTGTCGGTTGTGGCGTCATAGCTTGCCGTGACACTCGCCGCCGAGCCGTTTATCAGCCCTATGACATCATTTACGGTAGACGCCTCATAGTTGCCTATCGTTATCTGTATCCCGTTTATGCTGAACGTACCTGAAGTAATGCCCGTTGAGCTGTTGTAAACGCCCGTTAGTGAAGTGGAAAATCCGGCATTGTTCAGGCCGGTGGCGTTAACGCTCAGCGAAGCGCCCGTGGCAACGTCCAGCCCACCGTAAACGTAGCTTGGTGTACCGCCAAGCGGGTTCAGCTCCGCGCTCACATCCACCTCCGCGATACCGGCGCTCAACCCCGCCGTAACTTCTTCGGTAAATGTCACGCCGCGGATGAGCCCCCTTTCTTTATCGTTCATCCTGCCTAACAGCGCCTCTAAGTTGTTCGCCGAAACGCTGTTTGTGATAGTCTGTGAGGTGCCCTGCGTACCGCCGCCGCCATACCCCAAAGCCGCCTGGGCAGTCCCGCCGGTAACGGCGATCGTCTCGTTACTCGTGCTGTAGATGACAAAACCGTCATCGTTTGTGCCACCACTGTTACCCGTTGCACGCACCGCGACGTAAGTGATATCTGTGGTGTCGCGCGTGATGTTAAGCGCCGCGTTCACCTTATCCTGAAGGTCAGCCGCGACAAAGTCCATCATCGTCTGGTCGGCCGTCGCCGCGCTGAGTGACGCGGTAACGCTGTCACTCCCGACAGTCAGCAGTAAGGTATCACCACCGGTGATGGTAGTGGCGATAGCCCCCTGCAACGTTGAGCTCTCGACACCGGTCGCGCTGCCAATAAGAGTCCGTAGCGTCCCCCCCTGGTCAGGGGTCAATACCGCCTCCGCTTTGTAATAACTCCCCTCATCGCTTATCGTTATCGCGTAACGTCCCTCGATGTTCTCGGCAGGGCGGCCGGAAGCGGATTGTATCCCCGCGCTGTTGGCAGGGTTCGGTACGAGTACGGCATTTGTGTACAGGCTCCTTGCGGTCGAGGAAGTCGCGAGCTGGGATATGCTTATGGTATGAGAACCGACGGACGCGTCGGTCGTAGCCGTACCGCTTACGGCCGTCTCGTCAGATGATGTCACCAGTTTCGATTTAAAAGTGGTCGCGAGTCTCAGCTCAAGAAGAGTCCTCTTCAGCTCATACAGTTGGTCGCTAACACCCTGAAAAGTCTCTTTCTTTATCTCAAGAAGGCTTTTCTTGTCCTTTAAAGTGTCCAGCGGCGCGCCCGCCGCTTTCATCATATCGTCAATAAGCCCTAAGGTATCTATACCTGAAGCTAATCCGCCTATGGGGTTAACCATCCGTCCTCCAATGAAGGGCATGTTGCCCAATCCGGTTTAGGGGCTCTGCCCCTACGCTTCCGTTGGTCGCTACCCCGTAATATCAGCTACTTACAAAAGCGCTTTTTTGAGAAATTCGTAAAATATGCTATTTGGCAACACTCCCATGAAAAGAGCTGCGATGCAACCATTGATGCTAAATCGCAGGTTACCTTAATCATTATTTATTAATTAATAATCGGTTATTATATCGCAAATCTTAAGCTGTATTTTGCAAAATAAACTGATGCCATCAGTTCAATAATCATTAAAGTGAGTTGCCGACCACTCAATCCCAGGTGTCGTAAAATTCCACATTATGAAGCCGCTTTGTCTTGTTAAACACGATGGCGCAGAATAATTTCACGCTTTTAACAGAAAGGTACTTTATCGCCCTGTATCCGCCCGCATTTTCCATGATATTTGAGAAGTTACCGGTAATGTCGTATTTGAAATTGTTGTAAATCCTTTGAAACATGGGGTCCACCTCCATTCCTATCTCCACGATACTATAATGAGCAAGAACCGTACCTGAAACGATAAAACGCTGACTGTACGAGGATTCGCTAATATATTCCGCAAGGTAAGGGGCTCCCAGATCTCTGCGGCGAGACATAACAACCACGGGCGGGTACTTTTTACCTACCGGGCGGGTAAACTTTTTCTATCACCGGCTGAGCATACCGGACGTTTACCGCTAATGAATAACGTAAAGTTTTTTGTGTCAATATTACTGCAAAAAAATGCGACACTAATTTATAACTTTTCCCTAAGAACCATCAAGATGGCCGCCAGTGAATAACCTTGCTTTTTCGCACCAGTTTTGGTACTAATAATAGGTATGAAGGCAATGATATTAGCGGCGGGTTTTGGCGCCAGACTCCTGCCCGCTACAAATTTCTTACCAAAGCCATGCTTCAGGGTACTCAACGTACCGATAATCGTCCATATCATAAACAGCCTGAAAAGCGCCGGTGTGACGGATATCGTCATCAATCTTCACCACTTAGGCGACGCGATAGAGCAGGTTATCCATGAAAGCGATATTAGCGGCGTGAAGATCCATTTCTCTTATGAGCCGAAGATATTGGGTACAGCGGGCGGCATCAAGAAGGCGCAGGACATTTTGGGTGATGATACATTTATTTTGCATAACGGAGACATCTTCTCGTCGATCGACCTGTCTGACGCTGTGCGGTTCCACAAGACAAAGGGCGCGCAGGCGACGATGGTGGTGAAAAAAGGGCACCACAGCGCATTCATCGGTTTAGACAGCGACGGCAGTGTCGCAAGGTTCCCGTATGGCCGTTTGAGCAAAAACGACGGCTACAAGACGATGACATACTTCACCGGTATACATATCCTCGAGCCTGAGATATTCGATTACATACCTGACGGCGTTTTCTACGGTATAAACGCACGCGCGTACCCGGAAATGATCGCCGACGGCCATAATATTTTCGGGTACATGACCGACGCACTCTGGCACGACATCGGTACGCCCGAGGATTTTTTGAACGTCAACTTCGAGCTGCTGGATCAACTCTACTCTTCTCCAGGCGCCACGACGCCGTACATGACCGGCGGCAGGAGCACCGGCGCTGACGACGCGCACGCCCCCGTGCTGATCGGTGAGAACGTCACCATTATGGACGGCTGCGAGATAGGCCCTTATGCAATCATTGGTAATGGCTGCGTAATCCACGAGGGCTGCCGCGTCACGAACTGTGTGATATTCGACGGCGTGGAGTTGAAAGAGTCATCGGATGTATCGAACTCGATCGTACTTGACGGGTGCACACTGCGGGTGCGGGGTGCAAAACTGTAAATGATTAAGACCTCTGCGCGGCTTATAAACTGTTCCCCTCCCTTGATGTGAGGGGATTAAGGGGTGGCTGAGTACTCTAATAATATCACGGGCATCACCCCCACCCTACCCCTCCCCCATCAAGGGGGCGGGAACTTTGGGAGGCTGTGCAGGAGTCTTATCTTACAAAAGTTTTTGAGGAGAGTTTGAGAACCTCTTTTTTTAAACAGGGGTTCTCAAAAAATCTTATATTAACATATTTTACTCGTTTGAACGCAAATTGACCTAAAGGACATTTGATTGGTATTAGAGCCAGATAGAGCGATATTGGTATACGCGCAGGCGCCGCAGGCAAGGGGCGCTCCAAAGGCGCAGACCCGCAAGGTGTTCTTTTATGACGAAGCTGTCCAGGAGCTGGGGCGTCTCGCGCACACGGCAGGCGTCAAGGTGGTTGGCCGCGTCCGGCAGGAGCTTAAGCGCATCACCGCGGCGACCCTGATCGGTAAGGGTAAGATAGGTGAGCTGAAGGAGCTGGCCCGCGAGAAGAGCGCGAACACGGTAATCTTCTATAACGAGCTATCCCCGACACAGCTAAGGAACCTGAACAAGGAGCTGAACGTGAGGGTGATAGACCGCACGGCGCTGATCCTTGACATCTTCGCACAAAGGGCGCGCTCCATGGAGGGTAAGCTCCAGGTGGAGCTGGCGCAGATGATATATATGTCCACCCGCCTGGTCGGTAAGGGTATCGAGCTTTCGCGTATTGTCGGCGGGTTCCAGACGAAGGGGCCCGGCGAGAAGAAGCTGGAGTCGCAAAGGCGCCTGATAAGGGATCGTATCGCGAAGATAAGGCGCAAGCTCGTGAAAGTGAGGCAGACGCGGGAGCTGCACCGCAAGACGCGCAGCAAGAGGGCGATGACAACCGCCTCGCTGGTCGGCTACACCAATGCCGGTAAGTCCACGCTACTGAACTATATTGCTAAGGAGACGCTGCTCGCCGAGGATAAGCTCTTCGCGACACTCGACCCGACGACGCGCAAGATATGGATGCCGACAGGGGGGCACATTCTCGTCTCAGATACGGTCGGATTTATACACAAGTTACCAAAACAGCTTTACGAGGCGTTTAAGGCGACGTTCGAAGAGGTGGAGGCCGCGGGGATACTCCTGCACGTGATCGATATGAGCCACCAGTACATGGATGACCAGATAATCACTGTTCAGCGGATGTTAGAGGAGATGGACATTTCTGACAAACCGGTGATCAACGTGTATAACAAGGCTGATATCGTGATGCGGGACGAGGAGTACGTGGACGCGATAAGCCAACGACCAGAGAGCGTTGTCATATCGTCCGTTACAGGTTACGGTATCGACACCCTCTTAGCCCGCATCGCGCAGATCCTGGACGGTTTGTGATAGGGTGACTAAGCAAAGCGCAATAAACAACAACTATTACAAGAGAGGGCATAATGCAAGAAAAAGTAAAGGAATATTACGGGAAAACGCTGCAAAACGTGAATGATCTGAAGACAAGCGCGTGCTGC
>JAJRZU010000037.1 GCA_024275075.1 Deltaproteobacteria bacterium
AATTACGGTTACGTCAGTTACGCCGATCTCGGGTTTCGCGTAGTCAAATCCAAGGCGGCTTTAAACCCGATAATATTTGAATAGTTACTGAGCAAAAAGCTAATGAACAAAAAAGGGGCGTGTGATAATGTTCGTCTTTAAGGACAAAATAAAAGCGGTGGAATTCGCTAAGGGTATCAGGATGAAAGCGCTCGGCGCCGGTGAAAAAATGAACGTACTGCACTGGAACACTGTGGCGGGGATAGAATCACCAGAGCACAAGCACCCAGAGGAGCAGTTCGGATACATACTTAAGGGCGGCTTCGAGATAACTATCGGGGAGGAGAAGGTGGTGCTCGGCGCCGGGGACTCGTATTTCATACCGGCAAACGTACCGCATAAATTCAGGATAATTAAGGATACCGAAGCGATAGACATCTTCAGCCCATTGCGGGAGATACCCAAGCCTGCGGCCTGAAAATCACGCAAGAATTACCACGAGGATTAACTATATGAAATCACTTACAATTAACTTGGCGCTCATAATACTCTTCTTGTCGTCGCCGCTCTTTACCAGCGCTGCTTTGGGTGAAAACGCCGCGGCTCAGCCTGATGGGCAGATGAAGTTCATCTCGATACCGTTTGCCTTTGGTTATATGATTGATATGTCAGAGGACACCACAGAGGCGAAACCGTGGTGGGTAAGGCTGAAAGTCGGCGCCCAGCATGACGACAACGTGATAATGACCGCAAAGGAAGCGCCGCTGCCGCCGGATGTGCCAAAAAAGGACGACTGGCGCTTAATCGCGAACCTGAACGCCAAGTATATGTTCTATAAAAGCCGGCGCTTTGAGACAGCCGCGTCTTACGCCCTCTTCCAGAGCCTGCATGACGACCTGCATGATTTCAACGTGACCCAAAACATGGCTGAACTCTACGGGCAGTACAGCATCATGCCGTTCCTTGATTTTAAGGCGACCTATACTGTGCATCACATGCTGCTCGGCGGCGACACGTATGACACCGCACGGATGGGGGGCGCGAGATTTATCGTCAGAGAGAGCGCCGCGCTCATTACACACATCGATTACAATTTAAGAAACACTGATTACAAGGATGTATCCATCTTTGAGTACAATTCTGAAAGGACAGGTGAGAACCGCCTTGCAGGGATAACCCAGTACGTGGTGTTCCCCGCCGCCCCGGCGATGCTCAGGATAGGTTACAGCGACGATGAGGAGAAAACGCGCCAGGACTATCTGGATTACCGTGGGGACAAGATACTTATCGGTACGAGCGTCATGCCCTCTGAGCGCCTGCTGCTGGATTTTTACTGGGAATATAATAAAAGGGATTACAAGGCGATAAGCCCGTATACAGATGTAAAAAGGAAAGATACGACATCTGTCATTGCGTTTACTGCGACACAATACATTACAGAGAACTACGGTCTGAACCTGAGGCTTTTTTACATGCAGAACAACTCCAACCTCGCGCAATTCGACGTGACGAGGTTCGTCCCGAGCCTGATGCTGGACATGAGGTTTTAGCAGGCACCCCTGTTTTTTTAGGGGGGGGGAGTTCATCAAATGGAGAGGGGCCATGGATTTATGACGCGGGCAACGTTTTCTCACATAGGCCTGAACTGTATCGATCCTGAAATTACGGAGCGTTTTTATAGTACACACTTCGGTTTCAAAAGATCGAGAAGTATCAATATCAACGGCAGGCAACTCATCTTCTTGAGGGCTGGGAATATCCACCTGGAGCTTTTTAAGGCGGATGGCGGGTCTCCGGCGCCTGATGAGGCTGATGGCGCGACCGGTACCGGTGTCAGACACATTGCGTTTCAGGTGGATGATATAGATACCAAGCTGAGCGACATGAGAGCGGCAGCCAAAGTCACACTGGGTCCCGCTGACCTGAGCGACCACATAAAAGGTTGGAAGGTGGTATGGATAAAAGACCCCGACGGCAGGATAGTGGAGATAAGCCAGGGGTATCAGGACGAGATTTGACAAATAACATCACGAAGAAAGCGAGAAATAATACATTATGGCAAACTTGGAATTTACTTTTTCAGATACTATCGCGGGGTATGTAATAAACTTTGACCGCAAGAAGAGGAGCTTCGGGTTTAAGACAAGCGATGGCAGGGAGTTCGAGGCGTTTCTGACTCCATCGACATACGCCCGTATCACCCAGAACCTCGAGGAGCCTTACAACGACTGCACTAACCGGTTAGGAGAAATGCTGGTACCAGGGCAATTCGTTTATGCTTACGGTGTTTTTTATCCTCACGAGGCTGGTAACAAATTTGAGGTAAAGTCGATGGTATTCCCCGGTGAAAAGGCTGGCATCTACCGGCACGAAGAGCAGAGCTGGTGGATCAAGCAGGCCCGTTCGATCGGAGACTGTTTCCTCGCGTGGCAGTTCAACTATCCGAACGCGCCGATCAATTATAGAAACTACCGGACATTCCTTCAACTCTCTGGAACAAAGAAAGGTGATTACCTTCAAGAGACTGACACCATCTCCCGAATGGTGTACGGACTTGCGTCGGCATATTTGTTGACTGGTGAAGACCGTTTCCTTGACGGCGCCGAGAAAGGCACCAAATACTTACGGGAGCACATGAGATTCTATGATACCGACGAAGACATGATCTACTGGTATCACGGAATTAAGGTCTCTGGTGAAAAGGAGCTCAAGTTGCTCACATCCGAGTTTGGAGACGATTTCGATTCGCTGCCAATGTATGAGCAGATATACGCGCTTGCCGGCCCGACGCAGACGTATCGTATCACCGGAGACCCTGATATCCTCTACGACATAGAGAAGACAATGGATTTGTTTGAAAAATACTATAAGGACAGCGAACAGGGCGGATATTTCTCGCATATCGACCCTCTTATGTTTGATCCGCGCTCAGAAATGCTCGATAAGGGCAATAACAGGGCGAAAAAGAACTGGAACTCCGTGGGGGACCATGCACCGGCATATCTGATCAACCTGTACCTTGCCACGGGTGAGCAGAAGCACTTGGATTTCCTAATATATACAGCGGATACTATCGTCAAGTACTTCCCTGATTACGAGAACAGCCCATTTGTTCAAGAACGGTTTCACGAGGACTGGAGCCATGATTCAACATGGGGGTGGCAGCAGGACAGTGCGGTGGTGGGACACAACCTCAAGATAGCATGGAACCTGATGCGCATTGACCACGCGAACCACAAGGACGAGTATGTGGAACTTGCCCGTAAAATCGCCGGCTTGATGCCCGATGCTGGCTCTGACCGTCAACGCGGCGGCTGGTACGATGTGGTGGAGCGGAAATTAAGAGCGTGGGAGAATAATCACCGCTTTGTGTGGCACGACCGTAAGGCCTGGTGGCAACAAGAACAGGCTATACTCGCCTACCTGATCCTGAATGGCTCACTTGGTGATGATGAGTACCTGAAGCACGCCCGCGAGGCATCCTCATATTATAATGCTTTTTTTCTTGACCATGACGACGGAGCAATATACTTTAATACACTGGCAAACGGACTGCCTTATCTACTTGGCACCGAACGTCTTAAAGGCAGCCATTAAATGAGCGCGTATCACTCAATAGAGCTGTGCTATCTCAGCGCGGTCTACACGAACCTGCTCATTACCGGTGAAGCAATGGACTTTTACTTCAAACCCATGCCAAAGGGGTTTAAAGATAATATTTTGCGCGTAGCGCCTGATATTTTGCCTTCAGGAAGTGTCAAACTGACAGCGGTGGAGATAGATGGCAAGCCATACGAGAATTTCAACGCTGACGAACTTACAGTCACTCTACCTGATTCGGATTCGTCAGTCAGGGTGAAGGTAACGCTTACGCCCACAGAGAAATAATTGGAGGATGTTATGCTGATCGATATAAAATCAGAGGGCGATATTGGGGTCGCGGTGATCTCGGGTGAGATAGACAGCAAAACCGCTCCAAAGGCACAAGAGACACTGATGCCAGTAATAGAAAAATTCAATAAATTTGTTATGGACATGACACAGGTGACATTTCTCTCGAGCGCGGGGCTGAGGATGCTTCTTCTGATCTACCGGCAGGCGACCGCGAAAGATGGCAGGGTGGTGCTTGTCGGCCTTTCTGATGAGATAAATGACACTATGACAATGACCGGGTTTCTAAAGTTTTTTGTGGTGGCGGATTATCTGCAAAATGGGATCGAGGCTCTGGCTTAGGGGGAGGCCCAAATGCTTGATACACGTATAGATTTCTACCCAACGCATGAACACGAAGGCTTTAAGCTCCGGCACGGTAAGCCCTTCCCGTTTGGGGCAACTCTCATACCCGGTGGAGTCAACTTTTCGATCTTCTCCAAACACGCGACTTCATGCACTCTTGTACTGTTTGAAAAACACGCGGGGGAACCGTTGGTAGAGATACCTTTCCCTGATTACTTCAGGATAGGTAACGTATGGTGCATGGTCGTCTTCGACCTGGACTATGAGAATATAGAATATGGCTACAGAATGGACGGACCGTTCGACCCTGCGGCAGGGCACAGGTTCGATAAGTCGAAGATCCTGCTCGACCCTTATGCCAAGGCTGTCGGCGGTCGGGATGTGTGGGGAGAGAAACCTGACTGGGACGATATGTTCCAGCACCGGGGGCGCTTCGTGTTCGAGGACTTCGACTGGGAGGACGATTGCCCGTTAGAGACACCGATGGAGGATCTCGTGATCTACGAGATGCACGTAAGGAGCTTCACCCGCCACCCGTCATCAGGGGTCAAACATCCGGGAACGTTCGCGGCCATCACCGAAAAGATACCCTACCTGAAAGAGCTTGGCATAAACTGCGTCGAGCTGATGCCTGTGTACGAATTTGACGAGTTCGAGAACAGTAAACAAAGCCCTGTAACCGGTGAGATGCTCTATAACTATTGGGGGTACAGCACAGTCGGTTTCTTCGCGCCGAATGCCGGTTTCGCCGCCACAGGGCGTTTCGGGATGCAGGTGGACGAGCTTAAAACCCTTATCAAGGAGCTACACAAAAACGGTATCGAGGTCATCCTTGATGTCGTGTTCAACCACACGGCGGAGGGCAATGAGATGGGGCCGACCATCTCGTTTCGCGGTATCGACAACCAGACATACTACATGCTATCTCCTGACGGCTATTACATGAACTTCTCTGGCTGCGGGAATACGCTTAACTGCAACAACCCGATCATGCGCAACATGGTGCTCGACTGCCTCCGCTACTGGGCGTCTGAGTATCATATCGACGGGTTCCGGTTCGACCTCGCATCAATCCTCGGGCGCGATCCATGGGGTGCGCCGCTCCCGAACCCGCCGCTTCTTGAGACGCTCGCGTTTGACCCGGTGTTAGGGAAGTGCAAGTTGATAGCGGAGGCGTGGGACGCGGGCGGCCTTTATCAGGTGGGTTCCTTTCCGGCTTACGGACGCTGGGCGGAGTGGAACGGCAAGTACCGTGATGATATGAGGAAATTCTTAAAGGGAGAAATGGGTATCGTAGGCGCAATTGCCCAGAGGCTTCAGGGCTCACCAGACATGTATGGATACAACGGTCGCGGGCCGTCCGCTTCGATAAATTTTATAACGTGCCATGACGGGTTTACGCTTTATGACAGCTTTTCATATAATGATAAGCACAACGAGGCAAACGGTGAGGATAACCGCGACGGGGCAAATGATAACGAAAGCTGGAACTGCGGCTGGGAGGGTGAGACCGACAATCCTGAAATAATCGCTTTAAGAAAACAGCTAATCAAGAACGCGCTTACAGCTCTGATGGTCAGCCGCGGCGTCCCGATGATACTAATGGGGGACGAACTCGGCCGCACAAAGAACGGTAACAACAACACATATTGTCAGGACAACGACCTTAACTGGCTGGACTGGTCGCTCCTTGAAAAGAATTCGGATCTGTTCTTGTTTGCGAAAAGCATTATCGCGTTCAGAAATGCACATCCGGTGCTGCGATACCACGAGCATTTCCACAATGCTGACATAGTGGGGAGTGGCTGCGCGGATATCACCTGGCACGGTACAAGGGCGTGGAACGCCGACTGGTCGGGCACAAGCCGCGCGCTGGCGTTCATGCTGTGCGGAAAGCACGCGAAGGGCGGGAGCGTGGAAGACGACCAGATTTACGTAGCGATGAACACATATTGGGACGCGCTCGATTTTGAGGTGCCATCCCCGCCCCAGGGGACGAAGTGGCACGTAGCGGTCAACACCGGTATGCCCTCTCCTGATGATATTTTTGCGCCTGGCATGGAACCGGCGCTAAGCAACCAGTCCAATATTACTGTGGGGGCGCGCTCTGTCGTTGTACTTGTAGGCAGATAAGATTTATGGTAATCTTTGCAAGAGACTCCTTGGCTTACCTCAGAGAGTTTCAAACAAAGGGACTGTTACCAAATAGAAAAATATCCCTGTTTCAACACAAGTAACGTTTGTAAGTTATTGAAAAAAGGGGGCGCCGTGAGCGGAGGCGAAGGGGGAATTTCTTTACAGTACAAATTCCCTTTATTGCATTGGGCAACATGCCCATAAAACAATAATGATTTTGACAAGGGAGATTGATATGGCATTCAGTGCAACACTTGAGGAGACTGGGGGTGACGCAAGGATTTTTTTAAAAGGTGAGCTTGACGCGGGCTCGGCGCCTCAGTTCAAAGACGCTATTGAGCAGGCGGCGGCGAAAAATCCAAAACGTCTCGTCCTGTTTATGAACGAGCTTGATTTTATGGCGAGCGCGGGTTTGAGGATCCTCATATTCGCAAAACAGAAAATGGGGCAGGGTGTGGATATTTACGTCATCGGCAGTAAAGGCCCGGTATTGAACACCCTTGAGATGAGCGGTTTTCACAGAAGCGTTTATGTGCAAGACACCTTTACAGAGTAAAAGAAAGGCTGGCTATCTATGGAACCGTTGACTCTTCCAGCCTCGTTTGACTCGCTGAGTCCTTTAAGGCAATACGTTGTGGATGCTGCCAGGGACGCGGGATTGAGTAAAGAGGCGACATATAAACTCAAACTCATAATCGATGAGATAGCGACGAATATCATCTCGTATGGCTATGGTGAGTCAGGCCTCTTAGGTGATATTACCATAGACGGCGAGGTGATTGACAATAAACTGCGTATAACTCTTCAGGATACCGGTGCGGAGTTTGACCTGAGCAAAAGGGAATTGCCCGATGAGGATGAACTCTCTAAACCCCTTGAAGAACGCGATGTGGGGGGGCTGGGCATATTTCTGACTATGCGCGACGTGGACATTTTTGAATATAAGCGCATCGGGAACCGTAATTATAATATTTTTGAAATGTATATAAAATAGCGGCTCTAAGTAGCGGCGTTGCTCTTTGAATACTAAAAGCGCTTTGAGTAAGGAGGCAATGATATGGGTGGTAATGGGAATAAGGTCGGCATTTTGATCGAGAGCGATTATTATGAGCCCGAGATATGGTATTACAAAAGCAGGTTTGCCGAAGAGGGGATTGAACTGCATTTCCTGACCCGGCTCTGTGGACAATCGATGATTACTTTCAAAGGGCATGAGTATCAGGTTCCTTTTGAGTGCAGCGAAAGTTTCGAAGATATGCCTGACGAAGAGCTCAGGAGCTACTCGGCGCTCATAGTCCCCTCGGGAATGGTGTCTGACAGGCTCCGGTACACAGAGGACGTAAACAAAATCCCGCCTGCTACGGAGTTCCTCAAGCGCGCCTTCGCAGAAAAGGGCATTCTCAAGGGGATCATCTGCCACGGTATGTGGCTTGTCGCCCCGACGACGGATATCATCAAGGGACGGCGGGTCGTCGTACACAACAACCTGATCGGGGACGCAAAGGCCTATGGAGCGCTTTATGTAAATGAAGACGTCGTGGTTGACGGCGATCTTGTCACCGCGCGTTCAGGGGGGCACTGCCACCTGTTCGCTAAGAAAATAATCGAACTACTTAGCCGGAAATGAACCGGAATTATTGTTAAAGAGGATTTCTTTGAACAAAAAAGCGCTCATCTTACCTATAATATGCCTGTTTATCTTCGGGCTCTTCACCGTTGCCCGCGGGGATGACGGCGTGAATATCGCGATGATATTGTGGCGCGGCGAGACGCTTGCGGAAAAGGGTTTCATGGACGGGCTGTCAAAGGCGGCTGGCTCTGAGGTGAATTTCTCTATATTTGACGCGAAGCAGGACGTGAACGAGCTGGGCAGGATTATAACCGGACTTGACCGGTCTAAGTACGATCTCATCTATACGTTCGGTACGACCGTTTCAAAGGCGGTGGCGCAAAAGATAACCGAGCTGCCGGTTATCTTTAACGTCGTGTCGCGCCCGGTAAAGAGCGGCATTGTCAAGAGCTGGAAAGGTTCTGGAAATAACCTGACCGGCGTGTCTGGCATGGCACCGATGGACAGTGTTTTCAGGACATTGTCGCTTATAATGCAGATAAAGAAGCTTGGTTTTATATACAATGCGCGGGAGAACAACTCTGTTGTCCAGAAAGAAGAGATTGCGCAGATTAAAGGGAAGTACGGGTTCAGGCTGGTGGACGCGCCGATAGAGAGTGTTGACAAAATACAGGCAACACTTATGAAAGTTATAGACGCCAAGGTCGACGCCGTGATGTTCCCGTCTGACTCTATGGTCATGTCCAATGCGGACAAGCTGATACCCGTGCTTAATAAATACAAGATCCCCACCATTGTAGCCGTACCTGAACTGGTGAATGACAATGGAGCGCTGCTATCGCTTGGAGCCGACTATTACAGGCTTGGCGAACTGGCGGCGCAAAGCGCCATCCTTATACTCAAAGGGCAAAAACCCGCGGATATCCCATCTAAGACTGTGGATAACCTGACGCTTACCACAAATTTCAAGACCGCCCAGAAACTCGGCATTACCTTCCCTGTTCAATTGATAAATAACGCGAGCGAAGATGAGACTTCCGTTACCATGGCGAAAGGTGAGTCAAAGGGGTTGCTCCACTCATTGTTTTCTGAGAAAACGTTCGTAGTAATCCGCGCGATCATACCTTCTTTTACGATTGTCTTTTTAGGCTTCCTGCTGGGCAGGGTAGACAGGAACATGCACCAGAAAACGATTTCTAACCTGATATACTATGTATTTTCGCCATGCCTGATATTCTCGTCGCTTCATAAGCGTGTTTTCGACCTAAGGGAGTTTGGTGTCATCGCCGGTGCGGCGACGCTACTGATTGTGGTGATGATTCCATTTGCTTATGCCCTTAAAAAGAAGGTGCGGGTGAAGAAAAACGGTTACTACCTACCTATCATCTTCATGAGCACAGGCACAATCTCCCTACCCATCGCTCTTTTGCTTTACGGGAATGAGGGGTTGTCAAAGGCGATACTGTTCCACATGGTCAACATTATCCTTTTATATTCCTTTGGGATTTTTCTTGTGCGGGGCAAGGCCGAGTTTAAGCAGATCCTGAAGATACCTTCTTTGTACGCGGCTTTGCTGGGTATTTTAGTGGCCACGGCGCCGCTTAATGTCTCTGGGGATCTGCGGGAGTTTTTATGGTTGATAGAAAAGGGCGTGGATCTGGTGGGGACGGGCGCGATCCCTTTGCTGATCATCAGTTTCGGCTATTCATTGAACAAAACGAGCCTCGCTGACCTGAAGGACGGGGTCTTCGGCGGGTCACTAAGGATTCTTATGGGGCCGGTATTCGCTTTTACCATAGTCTACCTTTTCAGGAAATTCGGGTGGATGAGCATGGAAAGGGGTTATGACCTTTTGGGATATCTCGGACTAAGGACTACAGAGGCGATAATCGTGCTCAATGCGGCAATGCCCGGCCCGATTATGGCGTATCTGCTGAACGTCAAGTTTGACAGCTGCCCTGAAAAGGCCGCCGCCATGCTTTTCTTTGGTTCGATCGGAGGCATATTGACGATCCCGATAGTGCTGTACCTGATAAATGTGTTCATTTTCCGGTGATTTCACATGAAATGAAAGCGTTGCAAGTTATTGCTTGACTTATTTCAATGAACTACCCCGCAGCAAGTGGGCGGGAAAAGACTTACCCCGATGCAAAGCATCGAGGAATTCTTTCGATTAAACAAGGAGGTAAAGTGTTCCGTTCTATCAGAATTAAGATGCTGTTCTTAATAATCGGCATTCTCATGGCGACTACTGTCTTAATAATGCTGGTCACGCAAAGTGAATTTGAAATAGCCTTGACACATGCGGAGGAACAGTCGGTGAGGAATGTGATGCGCCTTACCCTGCTTGACATAGATAATGGATATATGGATCTTGTGTTTTATAAGGAACGTGCGCTTGATACACGCAAACAGTTTCTCAAAGACACTACAAATATTGTTATCGAGAATATTAAGTACTACTACGATATGTCAAAAAAGAAGCTGCTACCCGAGACCGACGCGAAGATGCTGGTGCTTGATGAGACTAAAAAATTCCGCTACGGTAACAATTATTACTTCACCATCTTCAACAAAGACCTGGTAGCCATCTCCCACCCTGACCCGAAATTTATGGGCAAAGATTTGTCTAACTTAACCGACGCGCGGGGGAATTTCGTAAGCCGCGACACGCAAAAACTCGCCATGCAGGGCGGCGGCTTTTATTCATACTGGTGGAAGCGGCTCAATGATGCCGAACCGGTTGAAAAGCTTGGATATTATAAATATTTCTCTCCCTGGGAATGGAAGGTTGGGAGCGGGATGTATATAGACGACATAGAGGCGGAAGCCAAAAAAATAATGACATCGATTATAGATCAATTGACGGCCAGCCTCTTGAAGGTCAAGATAGCGGATACCGGTTACATTTTCATTTTCACCGGTAATAAGGAGATGATAATCCACCCGCGGATGGATACAGAAGACATCTCAGGTCTGAAGAACCCGCAAACAGGGCGGCTGATCATAGACGAGCTGATCGAGGCGTCCAGAGCGCCTGACAAGCCTTTTGAGTACTACCTGACCAATCAGACGGCGACGGGCAGGCTGAAGGAGTCTTATGTCGCGTATTACAAACCTCTTGACTGGTACATAGCCTCATCGGTGTACAAGGATGAATTGAGCGCGCCCGCCAGGAAGCTCATCTTAAGGCAGATGTTGATTATTTCAATGATTCTGATTGCAGGCGTTATTATCACCTATTTCCTTGTAAACACTATCTCGAACCCGATCAAATGCCTCACAGACTATGCGAAGGAGCTGTCAGATAACGATTTTAACCCCCAAGAGCACATGAAGTCGGCCATTTCAGCATTCCCGTTGAAATACAAGGACGAGGTGGGAAGGCTCGCGGACTCGTTTATCCACATGGAGCGTTCCCTCGGGCTCTATATAGAGAAGCTGAAGGAAACGACGAGCGCAAAAGAGAAGATAGAGAGCGAGCTTCGGGTGGCCAGCGACATTCAGATGAGCATGGTGCCGCACATATTTACGACCGTCCCGCAGCGTTCGGAGGTAGAAATATACGCGACCCTGGTGCCCGCAAGGGAAGTGGGGGGGGATCTGTATGACTTTTATCTCCTGGGCGAGAATGAACTTTTCTTCACCGTCGGCGACGTTTCGGACAAGGGCGTCCCCGCGGCACTCTTAATGGCTGTTACAAAGACCCTTCTAAAGGGATTTGCCGAATCCTGTCGGGCTCCCTCTGAGCTTCTAAGCAGGGCTAATGCTGAACTCGCTTCAAATAACCCGTCCCTTATGTTCGTAACACTTTATTTTGGGAAGCTTGACCTTGCCACAGGCGAGCTTGCCTACTCCAATGCCGGACACAACCCGCCGCTCATAATAAGAGAAAACGGGAAGGTCGAGTGGCATAAGTTGCCACCTGGTCTTGTGCTCGGGGTGGATATGGACACACCGTATATAACAGAGACTACCCGCCTTAACCCCGGAGATACCATCGTTGTTTACACCGATGGTGTCACTGAGGCAATGAACAGGAAAAGGGAACTGTTTTCCGAAGAGCGCTTGCTAAAGACCCTTGAGGACAATTCTACAGGTACACCCAAAGAGATCGTCAGCGCGGTAATGGACGCAGTAAAGGATTTCTCGTCAGGGGTGGAGCAATCCGATGACATAACGATTATGGCTATTCGCTACAATGGCTAACCTTACCAACACTCTGTGTTTGCTATGCGCGATACCTGCGGTTATTTCTTGACTATTGTGAAAAGATAATGCAATATCCTAACTCAAATCATCACATTTAAGCCGCGCAGAGGTCTTTAATCAATCTGAAATTAACATATATATGGACAAGATACCCTCTTTATGCTAAGCAGAGGTTGGGTTACCTCCAGCGGAGTAACCCATCGTTTTCATTCATTTATTGATGGGGTATGCTTTCAGCAGTACCCCATCCTACCTGCTGGTTCATCCCGCCTGCTATACCGATTGGGTCCTTGTTTATGAACCTACCTAACATCGAGCTGTAGTAACGTGCGCGGTAGTAGTACAAGCCTGTTTCAGCGTCATACTCACGACCGGTGTAGGTGTTCCGGTAGTGTCGCTGATCTCGGTGACGCTTCGCTTAATCAGACGTATCATCTACCATCATCAGGAACTATTGAATAGACGGTTTCCTCCCATGATTCATCCGGGAATTCCCCATGTCTAACCGTTCTTTTCTTAACATTCCTAACCCCTGCTATTATTTCTGCCTTATATGAAACTCCTGCATCGCCCCCAACAATAATAAGATAAAAACCATTCTTTATAGTTTGAATTGAATATTTACGTGAACTTGTTAAATCGCTATATACAGATAGAGGGACAAACACCTCTTTCCCTCCATATTTTATGTTGAGATCTGTTATTATTCTCTTTGGAGGAACGTATTCATCTGCCCCCCAACTTGAACCATAATTATACGGCATATCTTTTGTGTATTTCATTGTAAATATCTCCACTTCAATCGGCACGCCATCACTAGTTTTATCCTTCAGTATAGTAACTTTTTGAGCTTTCTTTGAAACATCAGTATTAGACACGCTAATAAAAGACAAAAATATTAATACTGTAAAGCTCATTATTATATAAGTTTTTTTCATTTGATTACCCTCAACTCTCTGTCAGCACTTGCTTGGATTTGATCTCTTACATTTCTATTCAAAACAATACAACCTTTCGAAGCTGATTGATCTCCCGCATTATTATCACCATGAATATAAAATCCACTTCTACCAAACATTTCATTATTAGGATCAGGCGTAAGC
>JAJRZU010000038.1 GCA_024275075.1 Deltaproteobacteria bacterium
GTAAACCCCAGCTCTTTCGCGCGCCTTATGAACCTGATCCTGGCGACCGTCTCCTCTGGATACTGCCGGTACCCCGATTCTTTACGCGGCGGATTATCGATCAGCCCTTCTCTTTCGTAAAAACGCACAGTCTCGACCCCGACACCCGCAGCTTTTGCGACCTTTCCTATAGTAAGTGGTTTCATAGTCCCTTCTCCTTTACCTTCATGCTAATTATACACCACGTACTATACTACAGAGTCAAGGCTTTTTTCAGCCCGCCAAAAAAATCTCTAAAAAATTAAACAGGTAGCCGATCAGGATAATCGCCGCCGTTGTGACCCCGAAAAATATCGCGATCAATTTAAGCTTCATCGCGCGCCGAAGCATTATCGCTTCTGGCAGGGAAAGCGCCGCGATCGCCATCATGAACGACAGCGCGGTGCCAAGCGGTATCCCTTTCTGGAACAAGACCACCGCGATCGGTACGATAGCCGCGCAGCTCCCGTACATCGGTACGCCTAATATTGTGGCGATCGGCACCGAGAATATCCCTGTTTTAGAGATTATAGACTGAATCGCTTCCTGCGGCACGTAGTTATGGATGAGCGCGCCGATCCCGACCCCGACAAGTACCCAGATCCATATTTTTTTCACGATAGAGACAGCTTCGTCGTAACCAAACTTTACCCGGCTTAAGAAATCAGGGTACTCCACGTCGCCGTTTTCACCGTTACTTTTTTCGATAAAATCGCTGACAAGGTGCCGCTCAAGATTCATGCGCCCTAAGATAATCCCCGCAACAGTCCCGATTAAAAGCCCGCTAATAATATAAGCGACCGTTATCTTCCAGCCAAACATACCGAGCATGATTACTACGAGATACTCGTTTATCAGCGGGGATGTGATCAGGAATGAAAAGGTGACGCCAAGCGGGATGCCGGCCTCGAGGAACCCTAAGAAGAGCGGGATCGACGAGCACGAGCAAAACGGCGTGACCGCACCGAATAAAGATGCGAAAAAGTTACCCGCGCCGCCTGTTTTGCCCATCCATTGCCGGATTTTTTTCTGCGGCAGGTACGTCCTGACGACACCGATAATAAGGATCAGAAAAAAGAGCAGTAGCATAATCTTCATTGAATCGTAAATGAAGAAGTTTACCGCTCCACCAAATCGGCTGTCAGGGCTTAAGCCGATTACGCCGTACGTCAACCAGTCTACAAATTCTAACAGCATGAAGAACCGCCTTTTTTATCGCTATCGCTACAGTCGCAACTCGTCGTTTTCTTTGCCTTGTCTTCGAGTTTTTTGTCGAGTTTATCAACTATTTTGGATATGAAGCCCTTCTTTTCTTTTTTTTCCTTCTCGTTTTTTTTGTTCATTGTCTTTTCTCCTTTAATCTTTTTCTACGAATATTTTTATGTAAGAGTCACCATTCCATCGCAAGTCTAATTAGCTTACTCCCTATTGTATGGAACATCATGTTCATTAGTTAACCGTGCGGTTATGTAGTTTTGGCAAAAAAAACTATTCATAATATCTACTTACAGCAAATAGTCGCACGATCAGCCAGCGCTAACTTTTCTAAATCACTCTGAGCAGTACTGTCATCGGAGAGCCAGTTCTTAACTTGCTTGAGAATAGTTTTCGTTCTTAAGTCGTCATTACAGTTTAGAAAATAGTTCGTCCATAGCCCGTCTTGCTCATCCCCGATTATACCTGCTTTCTTCATCTTCTTAAGGTGGCGCGAAATACTCGGCTGGGTAACGCCCAGAACAAAAGCGAGCTCACAAACGCACATCTTCTTGTTTGATAACAGCGCGATAATACGGAGCCTGTTTTTATCAGAAAAAATTTTAAATATCTGTGCTAAGCCGTCCATTCTAAATAACCATCCTGTTATATATAGTAGCGACGAAGCATTAATTTGTCAACATTATTTTTTTATTTTGATATTTTTTCGGCCAGACAGCTAAACTGATTATCAGCATTTCCAATTACCTTCATTAGCATTACAAGTATCAAGATGCATTCGGATTACAAATTTGACGGTAAAACCATATAAAGAGGGTGTAACAAAAGAGTGGTAACTCACTGCCGGATCGATGAGAACATATAGGCGCCGATAAGCATGAATATGAATAAAGACACCCACGCCGCTACCGGTGGCGGCAGCACGCCAGCATGACCTAATGAGAGCGCGAACGCCAGCATGATCCAGTAGCAAAATCCGATGACGATGCTTAGCCCGACACCTAAGGCTATCGACCCCGCCCTGCCCCTTCTTAGCGCGAACGGAATACCGATTATTGTCATGACTATGCTGATAAACGGTATCGACAGCTTTGCCTGAAGGTCTACCTCATATTCGGTGGCGCTGTAACCCTTCGCGCGCAGTTTGGCGATAAAGCGCCTAAGCTCACTGAAATTCATCTCCTGTGCCTTCTTGCGCACAGCCTTGAATGTATCCGGGGTCTCGGGCAGATCGATCTTGAGTTCGGGCGTCTTCGTCAGCGACTTAACCCCCATGTCACCATCGATATACGAGAACTCGCGCGTGGTAACGTCTCGCAGCACCCAGGCGCCATCCCTGTAATACGCGGACTTCGCGTCAATGCGCTGCACCAGTGTAAAATCATCGTCGAGCCTGAAAATGGAGATACCCTTTAGCTCATTCGTCTTACCGTCAAAATGGTCGATGTTATATATGATGTTGCGGCCTGTGTACCATATCTTGCTCTGCTTCATGAACGATCGCGGCTTCTTCTTTTTCAGGCGGCTCTTGATCCTGGCCGTACCCATATTGGTGTAAGGCGTTATGTACTCGCCGAGTACAAACGTGAAGAGCGTTATGGCGAGCGTGATCATTATGAGCGGCATCGACACTTTGTAAATGCTGATACCAGATGATTTCATGGCGGTTATCTCGTTGTTCTTCGATAGAATGCCCATCGTCAAGAGCGTCGACAGGAGTACTGCCACCGGTATTGTCTGATATATGATAAACGGTATTTTAAAAAGGAAATATTTGATGACTGTCGCCGCGCCCGCCTTATGCTTGATGAACATATCAAACCGCTCGAAGAAATCGACGATAAGGTAGATCGCGATAAATGTGACGAGCGAATACAACAGTATCTTCAAAAACTCGCTCGTTATGTACCTGTAAATTATCTTCATATCAATCCTTTTCCTTTTTCCCCTGCGTGATAACATAAACTATATTGCAGATTACATCAATAGAATTTTTTATCCAGACCTCTGCGCGACCCATAAACAATTCCCCTCTCGAGAGGACTCGTCCTACAGTGTGGACGCGAAGCGGACGGGGCGTGTAATTCGTTGATTTTACAGTAAATGTATGTTTCTTACACCCCGCCCTTGCATATAGATGCTTCGGGCACCCCTCTTAAGAGTGTAATAATTGATTGACATATTATTTTTTGTAAAATATACTTTTATATAATCATGTTAACCAAATATAAAACAAACAGTATGCTTGCCGCCGCTTTTCTGCTCTTGACGCTGATCTTCACTGCCGCGATCATATCATGTAAGGGCGATATTGAGACAAAACCGGTGGCGGAAGTAGCGAAACCGGCAGCAAAGGCGGCACCTAAAGCGAAGGAGGAGGCGAAGAAGATGAACTTAGTCAGAATGCCGGCAGTGGCGGGCGCGTTCTACCCCGGTGATCCGGGCACAATCAAACGTATGCTGACCGATTATTTTGCCAAAGCGAAAGTACCAGAGTCGAAGGGCAAACTCATGGGTCTGGTAGTACCACACGCCGGTTACATATACTCCGGCGGCGTCGCGGCGTATTCATATAAAGCGATCACGAACCCGGATGAGATAGAGACGGTGATCCTTTTGGGGCCGAGCCACAGAGCGGCATTCAACGGGATATCGGTATTCCCCGGCGGTGTGTACCAAACGCCGCTTGGCGATCTTGAGATAGACGAGGAGATCGCCGGCAGGCTCATCGGAGCGGCGAGCGGTATCGGGTACGTAGAGGAGGCTCACCTATATGAGCACTCGTTAGAGGTGCAGCTGCCGTTCATCCAGACCATATTCAAGGATGTAAAGATCGTCACCGCGGTTTTAGGTTTCCCTGATCCTGATGCTGACAAAAAGTTTGTCGATGAGATAGTCAGGATAACGAAGGAGAAAAATGTGCTGATCGTAGCGAGCTCGGACTTTTCTCACTATCATGATTATAAAACCGCGATGCGAATGGATAACTCCGCTATCGAATCGATTATCAGGATGTCAACAAGTGAGCTTTTGCAAAAAAACGAGAGCGGGGAGAGTGAGCTGTGCGGCATTAACCCTGTGAAAATATTACTGAATATAATGAACAAGTTAGGCGCGGACAAAGCGCAGTTTCTACACTACGCGAATTCCGGTGACGTACCCGCCGGTGACAAGACCAAGGTCGTCGGTTATGCCGCTATCGCGTTCTACGATACTGACGCCGCGAAGCGGAAGAAACCCGGTGACGATGAGGGGGCGGATACCGGTGCATCAAAGGCAGAGCCCGGTGACGATGAATTGAGCCGCGATGACAAGAGAAAGCTCCTTTCTATAGCGCGTGATACGATAAACGAGTATGTGCGCAACAAGAAGCGGTTAGAGGTCGATGACATCACTGAACCGAAACTTCTGGTGAAGAACGGCGCATTTGTGACGATAAAGATGAATGGTGCGCTGCGGGGCTGCATCGGTAATTTTGTGTCACAATCGCCGCTGTATGAGACGATAATCGAGATGGCGGTGAGCGCGGCGACCAAGGATCCGCGGTTCCCACCGGTATCGGTGAGTGAGCTTGACCAGCTTGAGCTTGAGATATCTGTCCTCTCGCCGCTTCGTGAGATCAGTGATATCAATGAGATACAGGTCGGTAAACACGGGATCTACATAACAAAGGGATTTTTCAGGGGCGTATTGCTGCCGCAGGTCGCCACCGAATATGGCTGGGACAGGATAACGTTTTTAGAGCAGACATGCCGCAAAGCCGGTCTTGGTAAAGATGAGTGGAAGGATGGCGCGACGATATTCATCTACAGCGCGCAGGTATTCTCCATGGACGATCTGTAGCGCTATACGACAGTCTTCTCTATCTGCATGATGATGTTGCCGCCCTTAAATATCCGCACGGAACCGGTGGACTGTGATATTACGATGGCTATCGCGCTGGTGAGTGACGTTATACCGGCAGCGGCTACATGGCGGCACCCGAGACCGGACATCAGCTCTTCACCATTCAACGATGTGTTCAAGTGCCGTCCGGCGCTGAGTATCACCCCGTCACCCCTTATTATAAACGCCCCGTCGATCGATGAGAACTCCTTTATCGTCTCGCGTAGGTTCGGACTCAGTATCTGCCGCCCCTCCTCAGGGTGACCATGGAACGGGTTCATAATAAGCTGCCGTGAGAGTTTCAGGACATTTTCGTGGTCACCGATGACAAAGATAGTACCGACAGGTTTACTCTCCCGCCCCTGTTTTGCGAGTTCCAGGCTAAGAGTGAGCGCCGTGGCGAAGACTTCTGGTTTCACTTCGTCAGTAATATCATAGCTTTCCCTTGATACGATTATCTCGGATTCGCGGCTTAAGTCTATTACGATAAGGCTGTCAAGATAACCGATATCTTTCAGCCCGCCAAGAGTCACGACTTTATCGCTATGTGAGATGTAACCGGCGGATATCGCCATCATTATCGATACCTTGACAGTACCCATCCTTGAGAGCTCAACTCTTGGGAGCTGTATCTTCTTCATGCCATTTATATATGACCGGGGTATATCCTTATCCTGAGTCACGACTATCAACTTAGAAGTTACTTGTAGATCTTTAAGCTCCTTCAGGTTATCCATAAGGTCAGCAAAGACTATTATTGCGTTCGCGTTGACCTTCTCGCACAGTTTAAGGGCAAAGCTAAACGGGATGTTATTCATATTCTTAATTATATCCATGTCTTAATAATGTATCAGGGAAAAAATCGGGCAATCCTTCAACTTCTCCTTACCGTTTAGAAAATCAAGCTCTATTAGAAAGGCGCATTCCACGAGATCGCCGCCCATCAGCTCTACCAGACCGGTAACGGCGGAAGCGGTGCCGCCGGTGGCAAGGACATCATCGACTATCAAAACCCTCTGCCCGGGTTTTATAGCGTCCTGGTGTATCTCAAGCGAATCGGCGCCATACTCCAGCTGGTACGTGGCTTTGTGGGTCTTATACGGCAATTTACCGGGCTTTCGCACCATAATGAAACCGGCGTTCAGCTTATACGCGATAGTAGAGGCCATAACGAAACCGCGGGCTTCGACACCGATAACTACGTCTATATGCTTATCCATGTACCTGTCAGCTATGACGTCTATCGTTGTCTGATACGCTTTTGGGTCAAGCAGTAGCGGGGTTATATCCTTGAATATTATCCCCTCCTTGGGGAAATCGGGTATATCCCTTATTAATTTTCTGATCTCTTCCATAATTTTTATCCTCTCTTCGTTTAATAATTAGTTAACTACAGAGCTCACAGAGTCTCTCCATTTATTTTTTCTCTGTGAACTCGGTGGTTCATTGCATTTTTTTGGTGGGCACAGCCCACCCTGCTTCAAGTGGAGCGTTACGCTCCCAGGCCGACAACGGAGGTCTATATTAGGTCAAGCGGCAGCTTGCTATATGTTGTTGTTCTTTTTTATGATCTTTTTCAGCTTCTCAAGCGCCCTGACCTCTATCTGCCTTACGCGTTCTCTTGTAATGCCAAACACCCTGCCGATCTGCTCTAACGTCTGCGGATCATTGTCGTTTAGCCCGAAACGCAACTTGATTATCTCTTTCTCGTTGCTCTTTAACTGATCCAGCCACGAGTTTATATATTCATAACTTTTGATATCCTCGACGATCTCCTGCGGCGAAGGGGTCGATTTGTCCTCCAGGATATCTTTCAGGTGGTAATCAAGATTATTACCAAGAGGCTTGTCAATTGAGAAACTGCTCTTATGAAGCGTCATAAGCCGCCTGATATAATTGATGGATACGCCCATGGAATCCGCTATCTCCTTAGTAAGCGGGTCACGTTTCAACTTCTTCGGGAGCTCCTTTGTTATCCTCGCGAGTTTGTTCAGATCATCAGATATGTGTGACGGTAGCCTGACAGTCCTTGCCTGATTCACAAGCGACCGTTAGACTGCCTGCATTATCCACCAGATAGCGTAAGTGGAAAAGCGGCACTGTTTGGATGACTGGAATTTCTCGACCGCCTTTATAAGACCGATATTCCCTTCGGCAACGAGGTCTAAAAACGGCAGCCCCTTGTTTATATACTTGCTCGCGATCCTGACAACTAACCTTAAATTCGACTCTATCATCCTCTTGCGCGCCAGGCCGTCACCCGCGCGAACCCTGTCAGAAAGCTCCAGCTCCTCCTTCGCGGTAAGAAGCGGCGCTTTCCTTATCTCCTTCAGGTAGACCTTCACAGCGTCTAACGATGTATCCTCTTTGGTAAGTCTATCGACTTTTTTTGGGGCGGTTTTTCTGGTTTTTGTCTTTGGGACCGCTTTTTTTGTAGCGGCTGACTTGGTATTGGTATCCTTAGCTACTTTACTCTTTGAGATGGGTTTATCTATGACAGGGTTTTTATTAGATTTCTTCTGCTTATCATCTTTTGCTATCGGCTTTTTTTCTGACATAGAATCCCCAAAACTGAAATAAAACTACATATTATTAGAATTCAATGGATTTATCAAGTTATTTCTTAGAAAGTTATTTATTAGAAACCGACTTTGATTGCATAAAACCCCAATATTAAAAGAATGATAAATACTACACATAATATATTGAAATACTTATCGATAAAAACCTTGATCGGTGCGCCGAACTTGTAGATGAGGCCGGCGACTAAAAAGAATCTCGCTGAACGGCTCAACAAGGACGCTATGATAAACGCGGCAAAATTCAGCTTAAAGACACCGGCGGCAATAGTGAAGACCTTGTACGGGATGGGTGTAAATCCGGCTACAGCTACTCCCCACGCCCCATAATCATTAAATATGAGCTGCACCTGCTGAAATTTGTCAACAGCGTGATAGAATTCAAGTATCTTCACCCCGATAATGTTAAAGAACGCATAACCGATAAAGTAGCCGAGCGCCCCGCCCAACACGGAACCGGCAGAGCAGACAAGCGCGTACTTAAACGCTTTCTTCTGCTTTGATACGCTAAGCGCTATCAGGAGCACATCAGGCGGCACAATGAATACCGATGATTCGATAAACGCCAGCATAAAAAGGGCGGTTGTCCCGTGCGGGGAGTTTGCCCAGTTTAGCACCCAATCATATAACCGTCTGATTATATGCGATTTTTTTGCCGATTCACTCGTCATTACCGCGCCGTCTTTTACGCTATCGCTCATCTTGAAACCCATACTTCCCTATCAATGGTACAAATCTGCACATAAGAAGTTCCTCTACCTTATAGTTTCTGCCCTTTTTGGTTATCTTCATCAGTTTCTGGTTGCATTGGTCGCCAACGGGTATGACCAACCTGCCGCCATCCTTCAATTGTTCCTTCAGCGCCAGCGGCACATCCGGTGACGCCGCAGTGACGATTATACAGTCAAATGGCGCCTCAGAGCGCCAGCCATGGGTACCGTCACCTATCTTGATGTATACGTTGTAATAATTCAATGACTGCAAAACATCCTTAGCCATTTTCGCCAATACGCTTTTTCGCTCAATGGAATATACGCTGTAAGCGAGTTCCGCCAGGATAGCCGCCTGGTAGCCCGAGCCCGTACCGATCTCGAGCACTTTCTCTTCACCGGTAAGCTCAAGGCTCTGCGTCATAAAAGCCACAATAAACGGCTGTGATATCGTCTGCTTCTCACCGATCGGTAACGGATGATCATTGTAAGCCTGGTGGAGAATCGCCTCCTCGACGAATCGGTGGCGGGGCACCTTTCTCATCGCCTCAAGCACCCTTTCATCGCTGATACCCCGATTGATGATCTGTGTACTGACCATCCTGCCGCGCGATATCGCATAGTTATCTTTCATCATAGCTCTTACCTGTTATTGATGATGCTGTCCGCCGCAACGACACCGCTCACCGATGCCTGGATCAGCCCCCTGCTGACACCGGCGCCATCGCCGATTATATACAGCCCTTCTATCTCGCTTCTAAAATCGTTCGTCAACTTCCTTCTTAACGAATAGAACTTGACCTCAACGCCATATAGCAGCGTGTGCCGCGAGGCGGTACCAGGCGCCATATTCTCAAGAGCGTTTAACATCTCGACAATATTACACAAATACCTGTACGGCAGCACAAAACTCAGATCGCCGGGAGTCGCGCTCTTCAGCGTCGGTTGCACAAGTCCCCTCTGGATCCGCTTCTGTGTCGAGCGGCGTCCTTTTTGCAAATCACCGAGCCGCTGTACGATTACACCGCCGCCGATAAGGTTTGCGAGGCTCGCGATGTACCGACCGTATGAGATCGGTTCGTTGAACGGCTGCGTGAACTCAGTGCTCACCAGTATCGAGAAATTCGTCCTGTCAGTTTTTTTGTCCCGGTAGCTGTGCCCGTTTACGGTGACAATATCCTGGTTATATTCACTCACCACCTCGCCGTAAGGGTTCATGCAAAACGTCCTCACAAGGTCGTCGAACTGCTTGGAATAATATTTGAATTTCGCCTCATACGCGATATCGGTTATCTCTTTGAATACCTCCGCGGGGAGCTCGACGCGGACACCGATATCTACAGGGTTGTTCGCGGTCGCAAGCTTGAGCCTTCTGCCCTCCCCTTTCAGCCACTCCGCCCCTTCCCGACCCGGCGCCACAACAATATTATCGGCATAGAACTCACCGTTATTACAGGTCATCACTCCGCAGACCCGCTTGCTTTTTACCAGCAACTTCCCGACTGGTTCGTTGCAACGAATCGCGACTCCCGCCTTTGTCAGATCGTTCTTTATCTTCGCGAGCATCTCCTGGGTCTTGTCGGTACCCAAATGCCTTATCGGCGTGCGAATCAGCTTCAAATCATATTTGAAAGCTTTCTCCTTCAGATCGTCGTACTTCGTGGAGGGTCTGCCGTACACCTTTTTCGGGGCGCCATACTTCAGGTATATGCCGTCAACGTAATCTATCAACGACTTTGTCTTCTCAAGGCCTAAATAATCGGTCAGGTTCCCGCCGACCTCGTGAGTGAGTGTGAGCTTACCGTCACTGAAAGCGCCGGCTCCCCCCCACCCGCATAATATCGAGCAGACCCTGCATTTGTGGCAGGATTTTTCACTCTCATTTATCGGGCACTTCCGCTTCCTGATATCATGGCCCTTTTCAAGCATCAGAACGCTGAGCGAAGTCCTTTTCACTATCTCTAACGCGGTGAAGATACCCGCCGGCCCGGTACCGACGATAATCACGTCATATTTATTTATATTTCCCAATCTTTAAGCCCTTTAAGCGCGTCATAGTCTGTGAAGTCAAGCTTGATAGGTGTGATCGATATGTACCCGTTTTCTATGGCGTTAAAATCGGTGCCGGGCTCGTTCAGGAAACTTATATCGTTCCCGCCCATCCAGTAATATTTTTTGCCGCGCGGATCGATTTTCTCAACAATTGCGTTACCATAGACCCGCTTCCCCTGCCGTGTGATCATCGTACCATGTATCTCGTCAAGCGGCTTGCCCGGTACGTTCACATTAAGCAGAGTGCCCTGAGGGAGACCGTATTTCGCGACAAGCCCGACAAGCTTTGCCGCGAATACTGCGGCAGGTCTAAAGTCAAAGTTATCGTTTGCCGCCAGGGATATGGCGAACGAGGGTATACCGATGATGGCGCCTTCTAACGCGGCGGCGACAGTCCCGGAATAGGTGATGTCATCACCAAGGTTCGGCCCTTTGTTTATCCCTGAGACGATAATGTCAGGCGGTTTTTTTTTAAATATGCGTTTTACTCCCAGGATAACAGAATCGGTAGGGGTACCGTCAACGGCATAAAACGATTTGCGGATTTTTTCGACCCTGAGCGGATATTGCAGGGTAAGTGAGTGAGCCGCGGCGCTTCGTTCTCTATCCGGCGCGACGACAACAGCGTCGGCGATCTTCTTTATTTCATCGTAAAGGGCGATTATCCCTTCAGAATATATACCGTCATCGTTAGAAATCAATACCTTCAAAAAGAGTATCCTGTAATAAAGCGTTTTGATATAATGAACTAACCCGCAGCAAGCTCTCAGGTTTTCTTACAGTACCTTCGCTAAGATAACTACATGGTTCTTGCCATATACTTTAGCACATTTCGGGCATGTTGTATAATAAAAATACTCTTTTTTGATATCTTTACCCTTCGATGAAACATACTCCCTCATCTCGCTTAACCAGTTCTTAAAATCACGATACGGCCCTTCGAAGACCTTTGTGAGAAAGGCGCCTGATATCTTCTTCAGGTTTACGTCAGGCATCTCCTTTTCGACGGCGAAGTAAATGTCGGCGCCCCACAAAGAACTTTCATCAGAGAGAATAAGTTATTGGATAGTAATTGACATCGTATCAGTCACCGTATGATTGTCTTGAGTTTTTATGATTAATATTGGTCGGGATGAGAGGATTTGAACCTCCGACCACATGACCCCCAGTCATGTGCGCTACCAGACTGCGCCACATCCCGTATTATTCGAGTAATTTTTTAACATCGATAAGCATATTCTTGATTTCTTTTAACTTTTTCTTCATCCTTTGTTCATCAAAACAAAGCTCGATCTGGTTAGTGGCCGGTTTTACCCCGGTCAGCTCCACGGCAGTTTCATTCTTTTGTTGTCTGATTAATTCGCGCAACTTCTTTTTTGCGCCTGCAATAGAGTACTTGTCCTCATAAAGAAGTTTCTTTATGAGCAGGATCTTGTGCACATCACTCTTCTTGTAGACCCTTTGCTGAGCACGGCTGCGCATAGGTTTTGCTACTTTAAATTCAGATTCCCAGTATCTCAAGACATGTGGTTTTACGCCAGATATCTCACTCACCTCACCGATCTTGAAATACATCTTTTGAGGGTCAGAGAATTTCACGATATATCACCTTGAGTTACCTGTTATTTAAAGCGTTTTTAAGGACTTGGGAAGTCTTAAAGGTTACCACGTTCCGTTCTGATATCTGGATCTCATCACCGGTTTGCGGATTCCTCCCCTTTCTCGTTTTCTTACGCCTTACCATGAAATTGCCAAAACCAGATATCTTGACATTCTCACCGGTACTAAGGTTTTCCTTTAACACTTCAAATACTAATTCAACGATCTCAGAAGCTTCCTTCTTATAGAAGCCGACTCGTTCACTTACATTCTCAATCAAGTCTGCCTTTGTCATCCTTACCTCCCATGTTATTAGGTCACTCTAATTATTTAATAATATGCTTTGTTTTCTTACATAACAAAGCTGACACACTATCTGGTGGAGCGTTACGCTCCCTCACCAGGCCGACAACGGAGGCCTGTATCAGGTCAAGCGGTAGCTTGGAAGCTTAAAGCTTCACCTAATATAGACACGCCGCTGGCGTGGCTGAGGTGAGAATGCTGTTACGCTCCCTCACCAGGCCGACAACGGAGGCCTGTATCAGGTCAAGCGGTAGCTTGGAAGCTTAAAGCTTCACCTAATGTAGACA
>JAJRZU010000039.1 GCA_024275075.1 Deltaproteobacteria bacterium
CCAGAACTGTAACGGGCAGATAGATGAGGGTTGCCTCCAGGTGCCTGCTGACTACTCGACGATCCAGTCGGCCATAAACGCCGCGTCAAGCAGCGATGTCGTTTATGTCGATAGCGGTACGTACAATGAGACTATCGATTTATCAGGGAAATCGATAACCGTTCAATCAATAAACGGGCCGGCTCTGACAATAATCAATGGCGGCGGCAACGGTTCTGTCGTGACTTTCTCGCAGGGGGAGACCGCAAGCGCACAGCTCGATGGATTTACCATCACAAACGGTAACAGCGAAAATGGCGGCGGCATTTACATTAACCTTGCCTCACCGACTATCTCCAGTTGCATAATCAGCGGGAATACGGCAAATTACGGTGGCGGAATATTCAGCGAAGACTCCGGAGCCACCTTCACAAACTGTAATATCATCGGGAATACGGCTACTTACCATGGCGGTGGATTCAGGACAAAATTAGCCAACAATGGTTCAATTAAAATTACAAATTGTACGATCAGCGGGAATACGGCTGCTTATGGCGGCGCCATCTCATGCGCTTCCGCGTCATCCCCGACTATCCTTAACTCCATACTCTGGGGCGACACAGGGACTTCCGTGGATAATGAGATATTCCTGTCAGGCACAAGCTCTATTACTGTCACTAACTCCCTTGTTCAAGGCGATTATACCGGCGCCGGTAATATTGACTCTGACCCGCTCTTCGTCGGTGGCGGTGATTATCACCTGACCGCTTCTTCGCCATGTGTCGGTTATGCTAACCCCGCCGGAGCGCCGGACACTGATATAGATGGAGACGCCAGACCTAACGGTAACTTCCCCGATATCGGGTCTGATGAGTATATTGAATAAACGGGTAAGCCGCAAGGCTGCATGGAATAGTAAAAAGGGCGGATATTATATCCGCCCTTTTTTTGTGCTCAAAAAATTATTTTTACCTCCTTGACAATGAGAAAATCATGTTTATTTTTATGGCAGAAGGGAAAAACATCAATATGAAAGGAGGTAATTGTTATGGCACTAATCAAATGGTCACCGGTAAGGGAGTTGCTCTCTATCCAGGACAGCATGAACAAACTTTTAGAGGACACCCTTGGTACGCCCGGCTCAGGGGAAAGATTCTTCGGGCGCGGCTTCGAGCCTCTGGTAGACATATATGAGGATAAGGACAAGATCGAGCTGAGCATTGAACTTCCGGGTATGGAGCAGAAAGACGTCAAGGTCAACATCGAGGATGACACCTTGTCGATAAAGGGTGAGAAGAGATTTGAGAATGAGGAGAAAAAGGATAACTACCATAGAGTGGAAAGATATTACGGCTCCTTCTCAAGGACATTCTCACTGCCAAAGACTGTCGATCAGAACAAGATCAAGGCCACGTTTAAAAAGGGTGTCTTGAAAATCGCTCTTAACAAGAAAGAGGCAGTCAAACCAAAGCCTGTAGAAATAGAGGTGAAATAATATAGCGGCAGCTCTTAAATCAATTTAAAAGGGGTAGGTGCAAACTACCCCTTTTTTGTAAATTAAGAACCCTGCACAGCTTATAAATGATTGATTAACAAGAAAACTTAAAAATCAAAAGAATTCCTCGTAGCTCTGCTGCGGTGTAGTTCATTATAATTTTGCTCTAAAACGAGGCCGCGCAGGAGTCATTATAATAATTACTCTCCTCACATAATAATTTGTTCTTTTGTACTAAAATTCTTGACATCCACGCTATAATGATGATAACTTCTCACTTCATTAAGCTACAGGGGGGAACGTTTTGACCTTTCAGGATCTAATACTGACATTGCTGAAATTCTGGTCTGACAAGGGTTGTGTGATCACGCAGCCTTACGACGTCGAGGTCGGCGCCGGTACCTTCAGCCCAGCCACATTCCTTAAAGTCCTTGGTGAAAAGCCGTGGCGCGCCGCTTATGTGCAGCCGTCAAGGCGCCCTACCGACGGCAGGTACGGTGAGAACCCGAACCGGCTCCAGCATTACTACCAGTTGCAGGTCATTCTCAAGCCGTCACCGGTGGATATCCAGGACGCATACCTTCAGAGCCTGAGCGCTATCGGTATCAACCCGTTAGAGCACGATATAAGGTTCGTTGAAGATGACTGGGAGTCACCGACATTGGGCGCATGGGGGCTTGGCTGGGAGGTGTGGCTCGACGGGATGGAGATAACGCAGTTCACGTATTTTCAGCAGGCGGGCGGATTTGACCTGCACCCGGTTTCCGGTGAGATAACGTACGGGTTAGAGCGGATCGCCATGTACCTTCAGGGTATCGACAACGTATATGACCTGAAGTGGTCTGACGACGTAAAGTATGGCGATGTGCACTTTATCACCGAGGTCGAGAACTCAAAGTTCAATTTCGAGACCGCTGATGTAGACGTGCTTAAGGGTCTGTTCAGCACGTATGAGGGGGAGTGCAAAAAGCAGGTGGAGCACAAACTCGTCTACCCTGCCTATGACTACTGTCTCAAGTGCTCGCACACATTTAACTTATTAGAAGCAAGGGGAGCGATCTCGGTTGCCGAGCGCACAAATTACATTGGCCGCGTGCGCAAATTGGCGAGGCTTTGCGCTATACTGTACATGGAGAACGAGGAAAAAAGCCGGAAGGACAGTTGATTTATGGTAAAAAAAGAATCGGCAAATAAAGAGTTTTTGTTAGAGATCGGTACCGAGGAGATACCCGCGGCGGCGTTGGATCATGCCCTCAAGGATCTCAAGCGGGTCGCTATGGCCGCGTTTGAGAAGCACCGCGTAAGCTACGCGGGCCTCGAGACGTACGGTACACCAAGAATGCTGATCCTGTTCGCGCCGTCGATGCCAGAATCGCAGCCGGATATAGTGATTGAAAAAAAGGGGCCGGCAAAGAGCGTTGCGTACGACAAGGACGGCGCCCCGACAAGAGCCGCGATCGGTTTCGCGCGGGGGCAGGGCGTTGATGTGTCAGAGCTTTGCATAATAACCGAATCCAAGGGCGAGTACATCGGTGTAAAGAAAAAGCAAACGGGTGTCGGCACCTTAGAGTTGCTTGGCGAAATACTCCCGCAGATGATATTAAGTATCCCGTTTAAGAAATCCATGCGGTGGTCTGACCAGAAGATACGGTTCATAAGGCCGATCCACTGGATAGTGGCGCTGTTTGGTGACGATGTGATCAATTTCACGGTCGGTAAAATAAAGAGCGGGCGGCTCACAGTCGGGCACCGGTTCCTTAGTCCATCGAAATTCACCGTTAAAAACTTTAAGCACTTCAAAAGTGAGATGAAGCACCGGCATGTGATGATCGATTCTGCCGAGCGCAAACGGCTGATACAGAGTGATATTGCGAAGATACAGAAGCTTACCGGCCTTGAGCTGATTCAGGATGATGAGCTGCTGGATCATGTCGCGAACCTTGTGGAACACCCTGTGACGGTATATGGTAGCTTTGACCAAAAATTCCTCGAACTTCCTGACGAGGTACTCATAAACTCGATGAGGGAGCACCAGAAGTATTTTTCCATGAAGGAGGGCGGCAGTGGTAACCTTACCAACACTTTCATCAATATCGCCAATACAATACCCAGGGACGTCGATGTAGTCATAAAAGGTAACGAGCGGGTATTAAGGGCACGGCTCTCAGACGCCGAGTTCTTCTACAACGAAGATAAGAAGCGGAATCTTGAATCATATAATGAGCAGTTAAAGGGTGTCACCTTCCATAACAAACTTGGCAGCATGTACGAAAAGGTTCTGAGGATCGTACTAAACGCGAAGTTTATCGCCGACGCTGTTTCGCCTGACACCGCCAAAGATGCCGAAAGAGCGGCGTTGCTTTGTAAAGCTGATCTTGTGACCGAGATGGTCGGGGAGTTCCCGAAATTGCAGGGAGTCATGGGGCGCGAGTACGCAAAGCTTAGGGGGGAGAGCCGCGAGATTGCGCAGGCCGTCTATGAGCACTACCTGCCGACCGGCGCCGACAGCTCACTGCCGCGCTCGGATATCGGCGCCATAGTCAGCATCGCCGACAAGATCGACACAATAGTTGGCTGCTTTAGCGTCGGGCTGGTTCCGACCGGTTCCGCGGATCCGTTCGCGCTTAGGCGCCAGACCCTTGGGATAATGAACATCCTTCTTGACAAAAAGTACGCTGTTTCGCTAAGTGCGCTTGTCACCGCCGCGTACGAAAACGTCAGCGGCAAGGCGAAGCGGTCAAAGGATGAAACTGTAGATGATGTCATGGACTTCTTCGAGAGCAGGTTCAAGAACGCGTACTCGCCGGACAGATATTCATACGACGTTATCGACGCCGTTCTGGCTTCCGGCCTTGATAATGTAACCGACTCTCTTGACAAGATACAGGCGCTCAGCGAGTTTAAGAACCGGGACGATTTCGAGGCGCTCGCGATATCGTTCAAGCGTGTCGCGAACATAGTCAAAGGCGTGACCGGTGAATTGACAGTTACCCCGTCACTATTCAATGATAAGAGCGAGCACGCGCTTTTTGATAAGTTCAACGAAGTGCGCGCGCGCGCGGTTTCGCACTCGTCAAAGGGCGAATACTTAAAAGCGCTCGAGGTGATAACGAAACTGAAAGGCCCCGTGGATGACTTCTTTGATGACGTACTTGTGATGACCGACGATGAAGCTGTCAAAAACAACCGGTTAGGGCTGCTGCAAAGCGTACAATCGATATTCAGAAACATCGCCGACTTCTCCAAACTCAAGGGCTGATGTTCAGCCTTAAGAGTCAAATTAAGCATATCCCTGTTTCAAAAAAAGTAACGCTTGTAAGTTATTGAAAAAAGGGCGCCGACAGCATATAGATGTTCGGAGGCGAAGGGGGGATCCCCATTAAATCGTATTGGGCAACATGCCCATGAAGAACCTGTCATAGATGCCGCGCGCAATCAGGTCGTACTCTTTTTTCATCGCAATGAACGCGTTTACGATATCGTCTCCTTTAAGGTTATCTTTGAACCAGTCGCGCACAAGCTCCTCATTCACTTCGACGTGGAACTGGAGGCCGTACGCGTTTTCATTTATTACGAACGCCTGGTGCCGGCAAAGGTCAGAAGTCACCAGCAGCCGCGCGCCCCCGGGCAGGTCGAATGTATCGCCATGCCACTGCACGACCTGGAACCGGTGCGGGGCAGCGGCGAATATCGCGAGCTCCTTAACATCAGCGACATCAGACAGCTGGACGTCATGGACACCGATCTCAGAGTTCGCCGCCTTGTATATCTTTGCGCCGCACGCTTTCGCGAGTAGTTGAGCGCCGAGACATATCCCGAAAAACGGTATCTTGTGAGCAAGCACACTCTTTATGAAAACGTCCTCATCCTTCAAGTGCGGGTACTTCTCCTGTTCGTATACGTTCATCGGGCCACCGAGCACGATGACAGAAGAGATGTCGTCAAGCCGCACGGGCAGGCTCTCTCCGGCATAAAGGCGCACCTTTTTGTATGCCGCCCCACGCGCGTCAAGGTAATCGATAATCGTACCGGCATCCTCGTTCTCAATGTGTTTTACAATTAATGTGTACATGTTACCTCCACTCCTTAGTCCCTAACCCCTAACCCCTAAGATTGTTGTTATGGCCGGTTACAGTCGAGTCTCCCTTTCCTGATGGCGGCAAAAAAATCCTGGAGCAGTTTGATGGACTCCTGCCTCATGACGCCGGCTTTTAGGGTGAAATTATGGTTCAATCTTTTGTCGTCGTGCATATCGTAAAGAGAGCCCAGGGCGCCGAACTTGTCGTCGTTACAACCGAAAACGACCCTTTGTATTCGAGCCTGCAAAATAGCGCCGACGCACATGATACACGGCTCGACGTTGACGTATAAAGTGGTGCCGGTGAGGCGCCAGTTACCAAGGGCTTTACACGCGCGCTCGATCGCGATTATTTCAGCGTGTTTTGTCGCGATCCGCTTTCTCTCCTTGAGGTTATACCCGTGGGAGATTATATTGTCATCCTTCACGATAACAGCGCCTATTGGTACTTCCATCCGCCTGAAAGCCTCCCTGGCGAACTTCAGGGCTTTGCACATAAACAGAATATCATTTTCAGCATCATTTTTCATGTGGACTTATGTCTCTTCCTTGCAACGCCGCTCTATGTACGGCAGGAGTATTTTGAACGAAGAGCCCGAATTGATTTCGCTTCGCACCTGTATCTTTCCCCCATGCTGCTTGACGATCTCATGCACTAATGAGAGCCCGATACCGATACCGCCCCCCATAAACTCCGTCTTCGAGGAGTGGTGCAGTGACGAGTCCTGGATCTCGTAGAAGTAATCGAATATCTTGCCAAGCCTCTCTTTCGCAATCCCGATACCGGTATCGCTGACATCTATCGTCAGGTAGTCTTCTGTATCAATTCTTTCTTTATTTATTGATATCTTGATAGAGCCGCCATCTTGTGTGAATTTAACGGCGTTTTGCAATAATGCTTCCGCCGCCTGCCTGATCCTGTTAAAATCCCCGCGGAACACTTCCCCTTTTAATTCATTATCGTATCTAAAGTCAAGCGTTCTGTTTAATAAAAAGAGCTTTGAACTCATTGTAAGATCCCGTTCTAAATCATCTATATTAAACGGGCGTTTTTTAAGCCTGAACCTGCTCTTTTTCGCTAAGGAAAGGTCATACATGTTCTCGACAATATCCACTAATTTATCGCATGCGGACAAAAGGGTCTGAAACTCTTTTTTATATTCAAAGTCACTGCTTTGCGATATTTTCTCATATAAGTAACTTGCTAACCCCACGATAGCGTTTGTCGGTGTGCGCAGCTCATGGCTTGTTATCATAAGAAACTTCTCTTTTTCATCACTTAATTCTCTTAGCTTAATATTAAGTTCCCGAAGTTCCTTGTTATCTCTTTTATATGACAGCTGCTGATAACATTTTTGGATAACAAGCATGATCTGGCTGAAATCAAGCGGCTTTAAGATAAAATCAAAGGCCCCGAGCTTCATGACTTCGACCGCGGTCTCAATAGTACCGTAAGCTGTCATGATAATAACTTCTATCTCAGGGTTAAAGTCTTTCACAGCCCTTACAACCTCAATACCGTCGATTCCGCCGGGCATATTCAGGTCGGTGATGACGATATCATACGTTTTATTCCTGATCTTATACAGGCCGATCTCACCATTTATCGCGGTATCCACCTCATACTCACGACTACCGGCAAAGAAATCCTTCAGCAGGTTTATTATTAATTCTTCATCATCTATTGCCAGCAGGCGGATTGGCATAATCGCTCCAGAATTTGTTTTACCAATGGATATTAAGCGTCTCTTTGGGTAAATAAGAAGTTATCATAAAAAAGTTTTAAGTCAATATAATAAAATTGGTATGAATGGATAATCGGGTTCTTCGGCGGCCTGCGCGGCATCGGTATAATAATATATAACTTGAATAAAGGGACTTAAGCCAAATAGCCCCCCCCCTATTTTCTAAAAAGCCATCGCTGTAAGTACCTGAAAAAATGGGGCGCCGTGAGCGGAGGCGAAGGGGGAAGCTCCCTTATATTGTATTGGGCAACATGCCCATAAAGTAGTTAATAATACCATTTTTCTTAAAAACTTATAATTAAAACTTGACTTAATAAATAAAATACCTTATATAAAAACGACTTTTTATTAATTTATTGGTAGTTGTTGAAGCTTGGGGCGTCGTCAAGCGGTAAGACACAGGATTTTGGTTCCTGCATCCGGAGGTTCGAATCCTCCCGCCCCAGCCATTTATAGAGAAGGTAGTCCTGACGATGTTAAGCAAATTACGGTTGTTTTGCGGCAACTCCAACGGTGAGCTCGCTCTTAATATCTGCGGATATTTAGATATCCAGCTGGGTAAGTGTGAGGTGCGTTACTTCAGTGACGGTGAGATCTGTGTGGAGATCAGTGAGAGTGTTAGGGGGATGGATGTTTTCGTGATACAATCGACATGCTACCCGAGCAACGAGAATCTGATGGAGCTTCTTATCATGATAGATGCGCTGAAAAGAGCGTCTTCGTCAAGGATAATCGCGGTACTGCCGTATTATGGGTACGCGAGGCAGGACAGGAAGGTAGCCCCCCGATCACCGATAACGGCGAAATTGATAGCAGACCTGATCTGCACCGCGGGCGCGACACGCGTTTTGTCGATGGACCTGCACGCCGGTCAGATACAGGGCTTCTTCAATATCCCGTTCGATCACCTGTACGCGACACCGGTGCTGTTGGAATATATTGAACAGAAAAAGTTTACCAAAGAGATCGCCGTCGTTTCGCCGGATGCCGGTGGTGTGGAGCGGGCGAGGGCGTTTGCCAAGAGGATCAAGGCGAGCCTGTGTATCATCGACAAAAGGAGAACCGGTCCAAACGTCGCGGAGGTGATGAACATCATCGGGGACGTGGAAGGTAAAGAATGTATAATGTTAGATGATATTGTAGATACCGCGGGTACTTTGACCCAGGGCGCAAAAGCTCTCAAGGAGAACGGCGCTGCCAGCATATACGCGTACTGTACTCACGCGGTTCTGTCAGGCCCGGCAATTGAAAGGCTCAATAATTCTGATATAAAGGAGCTTATCGTAACCGATACGATACCGCTTAACGAGAATGCAGGCAACTGTTCAAAAATAAAAGTACTTACTATTTCCAATCTTCTTGGTGAAGCGATAAGAAGAATATATGGCGATGATTCAGTTAGCTCGCTGTTTGTATAGAGGAACAGTTGCTGGCATAGCATTTATATGTTTTCTAAAAAGCCTACGTCGTAAGTACCTGAAAAAAGGGGGCGCCGACAGTAGCTATATGCTCAGAGGCGAAGGGGAAATTTCTTTACAGTACAAAATCCTTAATTGGATTGGGCATCATGCCCATAAAACAAGGTAATCTATTTTGGAGGAGAGATGTTACAGACAGACTTAAATGTAAAAATCAGGACTGATATGGGGAAAAAGAGCATAGCCCGGAACCTCAGGAAGGACGGCTTTGTACCGGCGGTATGCTATGGCGCGCTTAAGGAATCGACACCAGTGTATGTCTCGGCTAAGGAACTTCGGGCGGCCTTAAGCACTGACGCGAAGGAGCACATCCTTTTAACCATGAAGACAGACAAAAAATCTGATTTAAACTCAAAGATCGCGATACTAAAGGATATTACTAAGCACCCGATCAAGAGGGATTATATCCATGCTGATTTTCTGGTGCTTGACATGAGCAAGCCTATCAAGGTCTCCATTAAGATCAAGCTTATTGGCAAGCCTAAGGGCATTCAGCTGGGCGGCATATTGGATATCATACGTAGAGAGGTGGAAGTAAAATGCCTCCCTAACCTGATACCTGAGCATCTGGATATAGATATCAGCGCTTTGGATATCGGTGATTCCGTGCATGTACGGGATATTCAGGTACCAGAAGGTGTTGAAATAATGACTAACGGCGACCTGACTATCGCGGTTATAGCTTCACCGATTGTAGAAGCTACTACAGAGGCTGAAGAAGAAGAGGCGGAAGTCTCAGAAGCTGAAGAGACGACGGAAGAACAGTCATAAAGAAAACGAACTACTCTCCATGGACTACCCCGCGGCAAAGCGGCGGGGAATTAAAACCATGGGAAGCAGGCGCGCAACCATGGGAAGCAGGCGCGCAACCATGGGAAACAGGCGCGCCTGTAAAGCTGTGTAAATAAATGGTTAATAAACTTATTGTCGGGCTTGGCAATCCAGGCGCTAAATATGAGTTAAACAGGCATAACGCCGGTTTTCTTATAATAGATGATTTCGCTTGTAAGCACAATATTAACATATCAAAAAAAAGAGAGCTTTGCATTATCGGTAATGGGTCTTTAAAAGGTTGCGGGCTGATGCTCGTAAAGCCCTTGACCTTTATGAACAAAAGCGGCTTCGCTGTTCAAAGGCTACTCGCTTATTATAAGCTGGAACCAAAAGACCTTGTTGTTGTGCATGACGATCTGGACATTGAGTTCGGACAGCTAAAGGTAAAACAAAGCGGCGGTCACGGCGGGCATAACGGTATCAGGTCTATTATGCAATCTCTTGGCGCCGGTGATTTTACCAGGTTGCGTTTTGGTATCGGGCGCCCGCCGGGGCAGATGCCTGCCGAGAAATATGTGCTTGCGAATTTCTCATGTGATGATGAGGAGTTAGGCAGGGTGATAGAGCGGGGCGTTGAGATTTTAGAGACTATCATCACCGAAGGAAATGTTGCGGCGATGAACCGGTTCCATTAGTATTTATTAGATAAAATGTTATTAGAAAAATATATTTAAAAGGAGGAATGAATGTCTCAGTTTGCGGATTTTGCACCGATGGTAGCGGGTGTCTTTGGTATTATCTTCGCTTTCGTGCTGTTTGCGTACGTATTAAAACAGCCGACAGGCTCTCAGAAGATGAAGGAGATATCAGATGCGATCTATGAAGGTGCGATGACTTTTTTAAAGACGGAGTATAAGATACTTAGTATCTTTGTATTAGTGGTGTTCGTACTGCTCTTCATATTTTTAGAGCCCCAGACCGCATACGCGTTCCTGGGCGGCGCGGTATCATCCATCTTAGCGGGCATCTTTGGTATGGTTGCCGCTACGAAAGCGAATGTAAGGACTACCCAGGCGGCGAACACGCTTGGTCAGGCGAAAGCGCTCGATGTAGCCTTCAACGGCGGCGCTGTCATGGGGATGGCGGTCGCGTCTTTAGGTGTGCTTGGTGTCGGCGTGCTATTCTACTTGTTCGGAAAAGAAGCCGGTACTACATCATACATCAACGGGTATGCAATGGGCGCAAGCTCGATTGCTCTCTTCGCGCGGGTCGGTGGCGGGATATTCACGAAAGCTGCGGATGTCGGCGGCGACCTCGTCGGTAAGGTGGAGGCGGGTATCCCCGAAGATGACCCGCGCAACCCGGCGACTATCGCGGATAACGTCGGTGACAATGTAGGTGACGTTGCCGGTATGGGCGCGGATATATTCGAATCTTATGTCGGCTCCATCATCGCTACAATCGCTATCGGGGCGACGATGGGCGCGTCAGGACGTCTCTTGTGGATGTCATACCCGCTGTTGGTCGTAACTGTCGGTCTGTTCGCGTCTGTAGTCGGAATACTGGCGATCAAGCCGCTTAGCAACTTAGACCCTGCGGCCGCGCTTCGGTACTCGACATTCATCTCCGCCATATTGATGATAGTCGGCGTATATTTCGTTTGTACGATGACTGGGCTCGCGGACATCACCGAGACAGTAAACGGTATGACGATAAATGGGCTTGGCGCCTTCTGGGCTGTGCTGTTCGGCTGCATAGGCGGCATTGTCATCGGGCTTTTGACGGAATATTATACATCAGGGAGCCCGGTCATGAAGATCGCGGAGTCTACAAAAACCGGCCCTTCAACATGCATCATCTCCGGCCTCGCTATAGGCATGGAGAGCCTGGTGCTCCCTATCATAGTAATATGCATGGTCATATACTTATCGCATAAATTCACTGGTCTTTACGGCATCGGTATCTCCGCTGTCGGGATGCTTGCCACTACCGGTATCATCATGTCCGTCGACGCATACGGCCCGATCGCCGATAATGCGGGCGGTATATCCGAGATGAGCGGGCTGGGACCTGATACGCGAAAGATAACAGACAGCCTTGACGCGCTTGGTAATACTACAGCGGCGATGGGTAAAGGTTTCGCAATCGGTTCCGCCGCATTGACCGCGTTGGCGCTCTTCTCGGCATACACACAGGCGGCGGGACTCAAGGTTATCAACCTCACGGACTCTTTTGTGGTAATCGGCCTGCTTATCGGTGGCGCCATACCGTTTCTGATCGCGGCGCTCACCATGTCATCCGTCGGGAGAGCCGCTTACAGTATAGTAGAAGAGGTTCGCAGGCAGTTTAGAGATACCCCGGGTCTGATGGAAGGTAAAGTGAAACCCGACTATGCCCATTGCGTAAAGATAAGCACGACATCCGCGCTTAAAGAGATGATCCTGCCAGGCCTGGTAGCGGTAATAATGCCACCGGTCATCGGATTCACTCTTGGGAAAGAAGCTCTCGGCGGTCTATTGGCGGGAGCTACTGTCACTGGCGTAATGATGGCTCTTATGATGGCGAATGCCGGCGGGGCGTGGGACAACGCCAAAAAATACATCGAGGCGGGTAACCTTGGCGGCAAGGGCTCTGACAACCACAAAGCGGCAGTAGTAGGCGATACTGTGGGCGACCCTTTCAAAGACACGTCAGGGCCGGCGATGAACATACTTATCAAGCTGATGTCCGTTGTGTCGCTCGTTATCGCACCTCTTTTAGCTTAACAGTTTTATTTATATTGATTTCAACTAAAGGGGCGGTAATGCGCCCCTTTTAATTTATCAGAAGAATATTTTTGTTTTGACTTATTTTTGCTTTTATTGTAAACTCCGTTAGCTTAGGGGCTGTTATGGGTATAAAAAAGTTCTGTATTTCAATGATCGCGTTTTTTATCATCTTTATTCATGGGTTCGCATCTGCGCAGGATACCCTGGATAAAGTGGGAATCGACATCATTCAGAAGAAAAAGGCGACAGTTGTCTTAGAGCACTTGAAGCATGTTCAAGAATATGAGTTAAAGTGCACGGACTGTCATCATAAGTTTGACGCCAAGGTTGACGAGGAGCCGAAGCCGTGCATCGAATGCCATGATTTCTCTGAGAAAAAGATGATTGACAATAGAAGAGTAGACCTGATCCAGACGACTATTATGAAAAATGTTTATCATGAGATGTGCAATGAATGTCATGATAAATTGCAGCGTACAGGGAAACCCTTCCCGAAAAAGTGTTCGGTTTGTCACCCTATCAGAATCGAGTGAAACATTCAAGGCAATATGATTGACTGAACCTTGATTTCTGAGCGCCCCCCTTGACGGGGCATCCAGATGCACGGTCAAGGGGGATTTAGTATCTCATTAACGAGACATTACAAAAACAGGAAGATTTATGAACGCAAAAAAGAAAAAAAGTTTATTTGATATCGTCTGGGACTGGTTATGTTCGTTGAAGGTCAACGTGATAATTTTGATCCTTTTAGCGCTCACATCGATTCTGGGCACAATAATTCCACAGGGCAAAGATGCCGTATACTGGGCAAACCTTAAAGTCAAGGCGCCCGGCTGGTATAAATTATACGGCTTTTTTAAAGCGACCCAGCTTGATGATATGTACCACTCATACTGGTTCATAGCGCTTTTAGGGCTGCTTTGCGTCACCATAACCTGCTGCTCCATAGACAAGTTCCCCGTCGTCTGGCGCTTTGTCGTCAAACCGAAGCTGGATCTTGATAACAACCAGGTGAAGTTTTTGGAGTTAAAGGAGACTCTCACCGTAGATACCGGTATTAACGAAACGGTAGAAAAATACCGCTCCTTCCTGACACAAAACATTGCGACCCCAACCCACACGAAGATCGAGGGCGTCCACCACCTGTTTGTACAAAAGGGGTTGTATTCACGCTTTGGTGTATATGTCACTCATCTGAGCCTGCTGATCATCATCATCGGCGCGCTTGTCGGTGTCTTTTGGGGGCATAAGGGCTACTTGCCGATACTCGAGTTCACGAAGGCTTCCCAGTTCCGGCTGCGGGAAGGCGACTTTATGGAGCTTGGATTTTCTTTGCGGCTTGACGGATACGAGACCACTTACTATGAGGGTACGCGGCAACCGAAAGAATTTACAAGTAACATTGTTGTCATCGATGGCGGGAAAGAGGTGCTCAGGCATTATATTAAGGTCAACCACCCGCTAAACTACAACGGGTTCACGTTCTACCAATCTAACTATGGCGCCGCGGAAGCCTATAACCCGGTTTATAAGGACGCTTTTTACGCAATAGTTGACATCTTTGACAGGGCCACCGGTAAGGAGCTTGCGAAAAACGCGATATTAGCGTCCGGCAGGAAGACCGCTATCCCGGGCGCCAAGGATGACATAGAGCTTGTATCGTTTGAGGAATACTATGAATACGGGCCGAAAGCCGGTCTGGCAATATCTAAACCCGACGGGACGAAAAATAGATTCTGGGGCTACCCGCTCTACCCGCAGACCGAGGAGAAGCGGGAAGGCGAATATAAGGTCATTGTCAGGAAGGTGAAGCAGCTTGAGTATACCGGTCTTCAGGTCACGAAGGATCCGGGTGTGTGGACGGTTTATATCGGTTGCGGCATGATGATAATCGGCTCTATCATCGCTTTCTTCTCCTCACACAAGAGGTTCTGGATTCGCGTTGAACAGGCGAAGGAGAAAGGTAACGTAAAAGTGACATTTGCTGCCACCACCAACAAGAACAAGGAAACATTTGAGCGCTACTTTGAAATAATCAAAGAGAAGTTCGCGAATGCCTGATTATAAAACAGTCGTTTCTTATGAAAAGATCATTGACAAGGTAACGGAGCTTGCAGAAGCTATCTCAAACGATTATGACGGTAAGGAGCTTGTCCTGGTCGCTACCCTAAAAGGCTCTTTCATCTTTTTAGCTGATATTGTCAGAGAGATGTCAATACCTTTGCATGTAGATTTTATCAGCGTTTCAAGCTATGAAGGCGCTGCCCCGGCGAACAGGGTAAAGTACCACTACGGCCCGTTACATGACGTAAAGGGCAAAAATGTCATCATAATAGAAGACATAATCGATACCGGCGCTACGATAAGGTGCGTAGTTGACAGGCTGATCAGGGAGGGAGCAAAAGACGTCAAGGTCTGCGCGCTCCTGAAAAGGGAGAGCGACAAGAAGGACATCTTGTTCCCTGACTATCTTGGTTTCACAATAAAAGAGGGGTTCGTAATCGGTTACGGGCTTGACTATAATGAAGATTTCAGAGCGTTGAAGGGTATATACGAATTTTCCAGATAGTGCAAAGGGCTTATTATGCGAACATTGGATTGTAAGGGGCTTGACTGCCCGGAACCTGTCGTCAGGACAAAAAATGAGCTTAGCGCAATGCCGCCCGGGGACACCCTCACCGTCATCGTCGATAACGCCGCCGCCGCGCAGAACGTTATGAGACTCGCAAGGAGCCTGAGCTGCGCCGCGCAAAAGACGCAGGTCGGGAGTGACCACGCTATCACCATCACAAAAGGTTACAATACAGATGCAGTGACGAAACCGGTATCCACCGGCGCAGATACGATACTATTCGTCAAGTCAGCGACCATAGGTACTGGTGACGACGAACTCGGCAGAGTGCTTGTCAACGGTTTTTGCAATACCCTCGCGGATTATGACGCGCCACCAAAGCGGATATTCTTTGTCAATGGCGGGGTTACTCTTACAGTGAAGAGATCGGACGTGTTACCGGCGCTGCAAAAGTTGCAAGAAAAGGGCGTCGAGATATTCTCCTGCGGGACATGCCTTGATTATTACGGGCTGAAGGACGATCTGGCCGTCGGTAAGGTCGGTAATATGTATGAACTTGTAGACAACCTTTTTTCGCACAATGTTGTGTACATATAAGTGTGGAATATTCCTCACCAACAGTTTTATAAAACACAATTTATGTAATCCTGATGACACGCAAAAAAACAACGGCTAAAATACCTGATTCATTTCAATAACTTATCAAGAATCTCAGCTGGACGGCGTTGGTGGCATATTTATTGCTCTTAAGCATCATTGATTGATTCTGCGGGCTGTCTGTGTGATCGCAACCGGTCTCGTGGCTGTCTGCGTAATCAAGTCTGTAGGGGATAAAGCAAAGTGCCCGTGGGAAACTACGGGTATTTTGCTTTTAACAGGTAAAAATAATCTCTGGTAAATGCCGCCAGCGCTACAATCGAGCGATTAAGGGACTTAAGCCCACCTGATTTGGCATAGCTTTCAATAAGGCCATCATTTCTGGGGTATTATCTGGTAACCCATCGTCATGTTTCAGTTACTTGTACTCGTCTGAACCGATATCGATACCGGCGCCCTGTGGCCTTGTATCACCGTCAATATCGTCAGCCGGCGCACCGGTATCCGTACCGGCGTCGATACATGGCGAGCCTGCCGCAAGATGATAATCCGGTGTCCATGGCGATACAACGAATGACGGGCTGACATCTATGTTACCGTCACCACTGTAGCCGCCCTTGATATCTGAGAATGTGACATCGGCGGAGCTGTCATAGGTTAACGATATTTCGCTGCTGTTCTCGCCAGCGGTGTTCCCCCAGAGTATAGAATTGACTATCGTTGATGAAGTTGTGTAGTTGTAGACCCCGCCGCCGTCAGTAGCGGCAAAGTTACTGCTGATAGTACAGTTCATAATGGATAGCGCCGAGGTATCGGCCGCCACCGCGCCACCATAAGTATTTGAGGTATTATTGGCGATAGTGGCGTTTGTGATAGTCATCGTAGAAGTATAGCATCTGATCGCGCCACCTAAATCAGTGGAAGTATTGTTTGTAATAGTACATCTTGATAGAGTCGCCGCGGTGCTGGATCGGACATATAGCCCGCCGCCATAAAGCGCTGTGTTATTGCTGATATCGCAATTTGTGACAGTCAATGCGCCAGAGTCGCTGAATATTCCGCCACCAAGTGAATAGGCTGTATTATTGGTGATGATACAGTCAGAGATCGTAACATTTCCGTATTGGCTGTAGATCCCCCCACCGTCCACACCGCTACCATTGATTATTGTGAACCCGCTTAGAATGCAATCTGACGCAGGACCGGCGTCAATCGTAACGGTGGTGCCGGCGAGCGCGCCATCGATTGTGGTGACCGCGGAGCCGTTGACCGATATGATAGAAAGAGCCTTGCCAGAGAACGTGATATTCTCCGTATATGTACCGTCATTGACGGATATCGTGCCCCCGTCTACCGACGCGTCAATCGCTTCTTGTATCGTCGCGTAATCTTCAGGCACCTTATAGCACCCTTCGTCTATTTCACCGTCACAGTCGTGGTCGATACCGTCATCGCACACTTCTTTGGCGCCAGGGTTGATCGCGGCGTCTGAGTCGTCGCAGTCGTCTCCGGTCAGGACATAACCGTCGGGCTGAACTATTACGACAACAGTGTTGTTCGGGTCACCATATCCGTCGGCGTCAGCGTCTAAATAGTATGTGACGCAGGTAGTGTCACTACCGTCACAGTCCTGGTCTATGCCGTCCTCACATGTATCGGTCGCGTCCGGGTTGATCGCGGCATCGGCATCGTTACAGTCATCGCTGTTAGTCACGTATCCATCGGGCATAGTAAGATCAAATACCGTGACGCTCGGGTCACCATACCCGTCGCCATCGGCGTCAGCATAGTAAGTCGCGCACCCCTCATCTACAGCGCCACTGCAATTATTGTCAATGGAATCGCATACTTCAGTCGCATCAGGGTTGAGCGCGGAATCCGTGTCATCGCAGTCTGTGTTATTGTTGACATAACCGGCAGGCTGCGCGGTATCCGTGATGGAGTCAGACGGGGTACCGAACCCGTCGCCATCGGTGTCGGCATAGTAAGTCGTGCACCCCTCATCGAAACCGCCATTGCAGTTGTTATCTATACCGTCGCATACTTCAACCGCGTTCGGGTTTATCGCGACGTTAGTGTCATCGCAGTCATTGTCTTCGGTAACATAACCCGGGGGTTGCGTCCCGAGCTCTACGGAGTCGTCAGATTTGCCGTACCCGTCATCGTCAGCATCCCTGTAAAAAGTGTAACATTCCAGCGCCACACCGTCACAGTCTTCATCTACTGCGTTACCGCAACGTTCTGTCGCTTCAGGGTGTATAAAGGAATCGGTGTCGTTACAGTCAGTGTTATCCAATACATAGCCGCTTGTCTGTGTCGATCCGGTTACAGTTTCGTTCGGGTTGCCGTACCCGTCGCCATCAGCGTCACTGTAATAAGTATCGGGTTCGCCGCCGCCGCCGCCACTGCCGCCGCTCTTGCTACACCCGAAGCTTAGCAATGATAGCAGTAAAAGCAGTGGTAATAATACTGTAAATAGAGATATCCTGTCTTTTTTCATGATTCCCCCATGTTAATTTTTCATTTTTCTTATATTCACTGTTTTTTTCAGAAACGGCATCAGATTCTTCTCTTTATCCTTCTTGTTCTTCAGCGCTTCTTTGTCTAATATAGTCACTGTCTTATCAAAAAGCTGCTCCGCCTGATCCATGGAATTGCCGATACAGGTGATCCCGACCTTCCCAAACTCTGAGAGAGCGCCGATCAGGTGAAAAACGACACCGGTCTCGCTTATGTTAGAGTAGTATATATTCTCAAACGCCGATATCTCAAACAAGTCATCGGGCAATATCCCCTTATAATCCTCATTCTGGATATTGTCAGAGGAGATGTAGAACTTGCTGTGCCCACTTTTGGTGACATAATCGCCTGATTTTGGGTCATAAGAGCCATTTGTCAGGAAATCTAACATCAGAAATGGGTGTGTAGTCCCACCTTTGCGTAAATTTATCTCGATGGCGAATATATGTTCAATGCCGCTCTTCTCTGTCAGAACGATGAAATCCACGCTGAATCTGCCAACAACGCCTTTTTTGGCGAGGAGTTCGCCGATTTTATAGGCGTCAGACTGGATCCTGTCCCTGTAGCGCGCCTTGGCCGGGAATGTGCACCCGAGATACTCCTGGCTGCCCTTACCGCCTAATATCTGGTCGTGAGTGGAGAGCAACTCCACCTGCCCGAAAGGCGTCACCCGAAGCTGTACGCTTGGTGAGAGCACCTTCCTGGACTCGACGTACTCCTCAACGATACCGCCCATCTCCCGCATAGATCTCAGGTAGCTGTCCAGAGTCTCATCCTTTGCCAGGAACCGGATCTTTTGCAGGCACCGCTCTACCGATTTTAGTGAGAGCCCGCAGTCCTTTGGCCGGCTGACAAAGGCGTTCCCCTCGCCGCTGAAACTGTTGTTAAGCTTGACCAAAAGCTTCCTCGCGTGAGGGTTCTCCTTGAATGTCTTCAATATCGCCCGCACCAGCTCATCCTTCTTGTGAATATCCTCAACGCCGTCAGGATACTTCACGCCCGCTTTCTTGAAGATCTTCCGGCTACCGGACTTCGTACCAAGATAGTTCAACTCCGGGTCGGTGCCATAAAGCGCGATGTTAAGCTTTACAGACAACTCGCGCTCCAAGGGCGTCGTGACGAACGTCGAGATGTGCGCGCTCTTGTAATCCTTCACTTCGCTCCTTATCCTTTTGATCAGCCGCGGCCGCTCAAGTAGCTTTTGCGTAAGCGGTATGTGAGAAGCGTCATAAGTGGTGAAAAGCTTCAACCTCTTCTTCGCGTGGCTGTACGGGATGCCCGGCAGGTTCTGCAAATAATAATCGATGATGTAAGGATGTATCGGTTGCGATGTCACAAAGATCACCTCGCAGTTCGGCTGCCGAAGCAGCATCAGCATGAATAAGAACCGCTCCTCGTAATGCACTATCCCCTTGATCTTATTGAGTTCTTTGCTGTCAAGGGTCAATGATGGCACAACGATAACCGTCTGCGGCGCGCTGGTCAGCTTTGATATGTTGCACCAATGCCGCTTCAACCGCTTCTGGATGGTCGTAAATTTCTTAATGACCTCTTTTTCCTGTGCTGAATATTGTACCATTATAAATAAGTAAGATATCAGAAAAAATGCGATTATACAAGCTGAAGTTTCCATTTTTTTGCGGAATCAAACTGTATGCTTTTGCGGCGCGTCATCCCCGCGAAAGCGGGGGTCCATAAAGATAATAATAACAACTGGATTCCTGCTTTCGCAGGAATGACAACCTACTATATGGGACTTACTATATGGGACTTAAGCCAAATAGCAAATTATTCATATTTTTTAAAAAGCTGTCGCTGTAAGTACCTGATAAAAGGGGGTGCCGACAACGGAGGCGAAGGGGCCAAGCCCCTTAAATTGTATTGGGGAACATGCCCGTCATGTCAGGTAAAGGCAAGAGTTTTGTGTCAATTTCAGCGCAAAAATACGCGGCATCAAAATGGCATAGGCGCCCAATCCAATATAAGACGCTCCATGCAAACCATCTGGACGGGCAAAAAACAATTGACAAAAAAGTTAAAATGTGTAATATTTACAAGTTGATAGAGTCTATTCCAGCAGTATTGACAGTAAAACGATGTTGTATTATTGACGCATGCATATATATAAATCAATATTTACAGGGGGGGATTTTTATGAGACAAATATTATTGGTTATAGCCGCGATTATTTCATTATTGGGGTGCAGTTCTTCTACGGATAATTATAAGTATGCCGACAGGGTTGAGATCATGAAAGACGGCTCAATCAAGCTCATTGGTGAGCACACGGACGAAGGTAAGCGTAAGGGTAAGCACTTTAAAGTTTTTTGTAACAAAGATGGCCAGATAGTCAGGTACGATTTTTATGACGGCGCCACCATGAAAAGGTACGCAAAATGCATATATAACAAGCAGGGTAAAATATCCGAGGTCAGGCACTTTGATGGCAGGAAATATAACGGCGTTTCAAAGTATGTCTATGGCGAAGATGGCGCTATCTCCCGGGAGGTTCAGTACGACCAGGACTTTAATTTTGTATATTCCAAGAGTTTTTAACAGGCCGCCTGTTTTTTTGCGGGTTAATTCCCGGTAGTCTGCTGCGGGGCAGTTCATGTGGAATTCAGGATTAATCATGTTAAGCGAATCATAAGTGGTGCAGCTTGCCGGCTGCGGCTTACAAAAGCTTAGCGAAGCTCTTTTTTCATCTCTTTTAACTGCCGCTTTGTCATGATCTCCTTGCTCCAGAACGATATCATGTTCTTTTCGACCTCAATGTGAATGCCCGTCACCTTACCAGCCCACTCCGCGGAACCGTTAGCGTACTTTTTCGCCGGTTCACCATAAGTGACCTTCAGGGCGTTTAATAAAGTATCCTGACTCTTTTCATCAAAGTATATGTTGACAAAGCAGAGTTTATCCTCATAAAACTGGTACGTCAGGTATGTCATCTCGCCGCTGAACTGGGCATAGCCGCTGTTTACCAGATACCATTTTATGTCGCCGTCCTTTAGCAACTTCACCTTTCGGAACTGCGTTTTCAGGTCAGAAAGCGGTGCGCCCCAGTTCAGGCTGAAGAACCCCTTCGGCTCGTTTGGGAAGCAAAACCCGTTATTTGTCATAAGGATAAGCGACAGGAAAATCAGCGCCGCCGCAGCGCTTTTCAGGAAATAACCTTTGATGAATGAACACCCTCCCAATTTTTTATCCCTCCTCTTTTAATTCCACTTCTTTTTTTACCACAGAGCGCACAGGGCCCCATTATTTTTATAAAAGCTTCTTCTAATGACACTGTCGGTTCATTGCATAGCATATTTTATTGGGCATTATGCCCCCATTTTTACAGAGACGATCTTTGATATGCCCGGGTTCTCCATAGTGACGCCATAAAGAGAGTCGGCCATCTCCATCGTTCGCCTGTTATGAGTTATTACAATGAATTGGGACGTTTGCGACATCTCCTTGACCAGGTCGGCGAACCGCCCGATGTTCGCGTCGTCAAACGGCGCGTCCACCTCGTCGAGCAGGCAAAATGGTGACGGTTTAATCATAAATATCGCGAAGATGAGGCTCACCGCCGTCAACGCCTTTTCGCCGCCGGACAAGAGCATGTTGCTCTTCAGTTTTTTACCCGGCGGCTGTGCGACTATCTCGACACCGGTCTCTAAAAGGTTCTCCTCATCCTGTAGCCGCAGCTCGGCATACCCGCCATTAAAGAGCCTCGGGAACAGGATCTTGAATTTCTCGTTCACCAGATCAAACGTCTCTTTAAAACGTTTCCTTGTCGTTTTATTTATCCGCGTGATCGCTTTGTTCAGCGTTTTAATCGATTTAAGAAGGTCGTCCTGCTGCTCCATGATGAATGTGTAGCGCTCATTAAGCTCCTCAAACTCCTCGATCGCCAAAAGGTTCACCTCGCCCATATCGTTTATCTTGCGTCTGAGCGTCTCTACTCGCCGCTCATTCGCCGCCCTGTCAAAATCGTCACCGATCGTGACCGCGTCCAGATCCTTGATAGATATCCGGTACTTCTCCATCAACCGGTCAGTGATGTGCTTCATGATCAAGATCGTCTCATCTTTTCGTAAAGTGCACTCGTTTTTCTTCGAATTGACGTCATTCAGGTCATGCCGCGTGCCCATGAGTTCGAGTTCACATTTCCTGATGGCCTCAATGTTCTTCTCAAACGCTTCTTTCAGCTTCTCGACGCTTAATTTTTCCTTCTCGCTCGCAGCGATACTCTCTTTGAGCTCGACCTCAAAATCCTTGACCTTTTGCCTGATCTCCGCCTCTTCCTTGTCGATTATCTCGATGTCAGCCTTAAGCTTGGCGATCCTCGCGTTACCGGTCTCCAGCGATTGCCCGATATGCTCGATCGACCGCGCGATGTTATCCTTCTCCGCTTTCAGCCGCGCGGCATTCACTTTCGCCGCTGTCAGCGCCTCGTTCTTTTGCGAAAGCTCCTTTCTTAACCGGTCGCACTCTTTTGTGTGACCGGCGATATCCGCGTCCGCCTCTTTCTTGTCAGATAAGCACTTCTCAAGCTTCACTTTAGATAATAAGAGGCTGTTTTGGACCTCCTGTGCCTGCTGCTTCAGGTCACCAAGTTCATATTGTATTACCTTGTCACGGTCCAAGAGCCGCTCTTTCTCTTCCATCGCCCTGTTCAGGCTGCTGAGCCGCTCGACAGACTCTATCTTCGCGGAATGTAACGATTCCCTTATCGTTTCCTGCTCCTTTTCCGCGTCAGCGATCTTCCGCTCAAAGTCGTCGATCTCCTTTTGCTGCGCGGCTATCTCCTTCGTCAGCTTAGACTTTGAGCGCGAAAGCTCCTTTATCTCACGCTCCCGCTTCAAGATGCCCTCGCCCTTTACGCCCTTGCCGCCGCCATAGATGATGTTGGTGACGATATCCCCGTCCTTGGTCACAAATACCCTGCCTCTGTCAGCGTGATATGCGTCCATCGCGCCGGTAAAGTCACCGGTGACGTGTGTATCACCAAAAAGGTGGTGTATGGCGCCTTTCACAGCGTCATCCACCGTGACGCCGTATAATATGTGCGATTCGTCAGAAGCGGAAGCGTTTTCCGCGCGCTCGTCACTTAGCATGATGAACCCCGCCTTACCCATACCGTTCTTCTTCAGGTGCTCCACAGCCGTTATCACCGCCTCTTTCCCTCTGACGATGATGTACTCGAGCTTCTCCCCCAAAATGGAGCCGACCGCGGTCTCGAACCCGGGTTTCACGTCGATGAAGTCTGTAACGACCCCTAATATATCGGCGCTGATACCGATCTCATCCTTCGCCGCCATTACGGCCTTGACGCCTTCGTTGAAGCCCTCGTAACTGTTTTTCAGCTCATTTAATGAGTTGAATCGGGCGGTTATCTCTTTCAGTTCGTTCTCCCTGAGGTTCAACGCCTCTTCCCGTGTGCTGTAATCCTCCCTGAGCCCGTCGAGCTTGAACTCGTTCTGATAGCTCTCCTTTTTCAGCGCTTCCATCTGCCTCTCCACCTGAGAATGCGCCGCACCTATCTCTTTAATATCCTTCGTGATCTTCGATATACGCTCCTTCAGGAACCCCTCTTCCTTTTTCAGCTTGGCAAGTGTCTTGTCAAAAGACTCTATGTGCTGGTTATAATTGGATATATCGTTTCTGGTTCGGGCGGTGTTCGTGAGGATATCGACCAGCTTACTCTTATCCTTGTCGATCTGCTTCTCTTTATCTCTAAAAGCCTCGTCCAGGCTTTCATACTCTTTTTGAAGCGTAAGGATCCGCCTCTCCTCATTCATGAAATCGCCCTCGGCTTTTTTCATCTTCGAGTGCGACTCCTCGACCTCGCGCTTCAGCTGCTTCACCCTGGCGCGTAGCTCATCTATCTCTATAGCGCTGCTCTTTTTGTGCCGGTAAAGCTCCTCTTTCTGCCTCTCCTTGAACTCTATCTCATTTTCCTTCTTCTTGATATCATTCATCTTATTCAGGTACTCCTCCTGGGTGGAGCTAAGCTTTTTCTCAACGTCGATGTTGCTGATCTTCAACGTCTCCAATTCATTCTCTTTTACGCTTAACCTCTTTGACTTCTCAAGTGAATTCAAGTCAATAGCTTTCAATTCCTGCTCGATACTCTTTAATCCCCTGTTCGCGTCGATATGCTCAAACTTGATCAGGCGAAGTTCTACTTCTTTGAATTCCTTACGTAATTTTTTGAACGCCTCCGCGCGCTTCGCCTGCCTCTCTACCGAGTTGAGCTGCTTTTTAATTTCAAACAGGACATCTTTCGTCCTTTGAAGGTTTTGGCTCGAGGCGTCTATCTTCTTCATCGCCGCGACCTTCCGGTTCTTATATTTCGTTATCCCCGC
>JAJRZU010000002.1 GCA_024275075.1 Deltaproteobacteria bacterium
AATAACTCTTCCCTTAGCTCCTTGACTCTGTTTTGCAATTCGCACTCCCTTTCTTTAAAATGTATTGCAAATATTATAAAGTTTGTCAAGAGTTTATTTAATATTTAATTAAATTTATATATAATTATATGAAAACTATACTGCATATTGTATACGTATCGCGAACACACTATATCTTGTATATAAAAACAACGCTAATTATAAAATATTCTTTGTTTTCAGTATTTTTCCCCAAGATACTTAAAGTAACACGTTAAGGGAGGCAGATTCAACCATCAAGATGGTTTTTCGCGAGGGGCTTTGATTGCTATCAGGGTTTTGTTCTTATACTGACACAAAACTATTGACGTTACCCGAACTATAAATTTCTGCTGACTTTTAGGTTCTCATTGACTTACATTCCTGCTTACATTATAATGCAAAATATGAATATCATTACACCAGTGGACAAGATCCAGGAAGTGAGCCTCCTTATAGATGAGGGTGTCGATGAGCTTTACGGCGGCTTCAACCCAAAGCAGTGGCTTGACAAATTCACAATATACGCGTCGATGAACCAGCGCTACTTCGAGTCCGCGCAGATAAAAACGTTCGATGACCTCAAGGCTATCGTTGATGAGATCCATGCGCACGGTAAGCGTTTCTATTTCACGATGAACGGGGGGCTCTACTCCAAAGCGCAGTACGATATGATCAAGAGCTTCCTGCCCGAGCTGAAACGTATCGGTATCGACGGCATCATCGCCGCTGATATCGGGCTGATCCTGCTCATCGCGGAGTCCACTATTGACATACCCGTACATATCAGCACGCTCGGCAAGTCGTATAACCACAAGACAGCTGAATTTTACTGGGATATCGGTGTCAGGCGTATCGTCTTCCCGCGGCACCTGACATTTTTTGAGATGAAGACTATCGCCGAAAAGTGCCCGAAGATGGAATATGACATCTTCACCTTGATCGGTAAGTGCCCGAACATCGAGGGCTACTGCACGTTCCAGCACCTAAGCCCCACAAAGAGGTGGCCTTGTGAAATCGAGTATGATATCTCTGGATGCGGTGGGAGCGCTGACCCGTCCCTGCCGATCGAGAGCCAGCGGCAATGGTCGATAATAGAGAGGCGCCATAGCTGCGGCCTGTGCGCGCTGAAAAAGCTGGGCGATTTCAGGGTCAGGGCGCTCAAGATTGTCGGGCGCGGCGCACCGACGAAGATGAAGGTGCAAAACGTAAGACTTCTGAAATACGCATTGAGCCTGCTCGAAGAGGAGCTCACGGATGAGGAGTATTACCAGAAAATAAAAGCGGCATACAAAAAGCGATTTGGTAACGACTGCGCGCCGCAGAACTGCTACTACCCGGAATTCTTCAACTTAAGCAAATAATGCTGAAAAATTAAAACGCGCGGGAGCTGTCAAGGAGCATCGTGACCGGCCCGTCGTTTACGATATGCACGTCCATCATCGCCTGAAACCGCCCGAACTTCACCTTCGGGTAGCGCGCCGTCACCGCGTCCACAAACTCATCATACACTTTCTGCGCGGCCTTTGGGCTGCCGGCGCTCGTAAATGAGGGACGCCGACCCTTCCGGCAGTCACCGTATAATGTGAACTGCGATACGACGAGGATCTCTCCGGCAACGTCAGCGACACTAAGGTTCATCTTACCGGCGTCATCCTCAAATATCCGAAGTCCGACACTCTTGTTTATTATATACTCGATGTCTAAAGCGGTGTCGCCGCCACGAATCCCCAAAAATATCAAAAGACCCGCATCTATACCGCTTAGCTCTACGCCGTCAACATAAACTGACGCGCTCCTCACCCTTTGTATCACCGCACGCATAAATCCCCCCATTGCACCACGTTCTGATTGATATGGCACGTATGTATAATGAAAGTTTTTTTGAGAAGCGTTTTTAATAACATATATACCATATCAATCAGAAAGTGGTATATGTGAACTTTACCGCTTCTTTTGTGTTTTTAGTTACCTTATAATCGTTAGAGACGCATACCCCATGCACGAGGAATATTGTATCGGTGGCGAGCAGTACCGCCGCCGTGCGACGTTTACCAGTGGGCAGCTTCTTATCGATAAATATATCCTTGAGCTTCTTTGTGCCGGTCATGTTAAGCTGCGCGATGACGTCCCCTGCCCTGAAATTCCGTATCGTCACCGGGAACGTAATCTTTCGCGCGTCGATATACTCTTCACCGGTGCCCTTCCCCTTCACCATGGATAGGATATCCCCCCGCACTATCTCTGAGCTGACGATGGCGCCGGTCTCGCTGACAGCGGTACTGTCACCTAATTTGTGCGTGTACTCATAATCATCGTATCTATCGGATATTACAGTCAATGTAAGCGTATCATAGCTCTTTATCGCGGTCACGGCGCCCGGCAGGTCATAGCGAAGGTTCGGTGCTTTTGCGCCTAACAGGTAATTTATTTTACTGACGTGATCGAATGTCAGAGTCTCACCGCATCGGGCGAGTTCGTAATACGCTTTTACGATGACGCGGTTTGCGAGCGCCCTATCCGCCCCCTTCAGCTTCGGCGCACAAAAAGAGATACTCTGCTTCGTGCGCGAGTCCGTTACCTCACCGAATAGCTAATCGGCCTTTCGCGCGATGTACTCCTCCTCCGCTCTCGCCGCCCTCGCGAAGTTCAGGATACTCATATCGATGTTACTGTTATAGTTATCCCTGATATGCGGGAGAAGCTCGAGCCGCACTTGATTCCTCATATAGACAGTCTTTGCGTTCGAGCTGTCCGTCATGAAGGCGATACCCCTTCCCCGCGCGTACTCCACGATATCGGTGCGGAAAATATCGAGCATCGGGCGGATTATGCACATATCACGTACCGGTGCGATACCTGATATGTGCGCGCCGGCTGTCCCGCGGATCAGCCGCATCAGCACCGTCTCCACACGGTCACCGGCGTTGTGGGCGGTCGCGATCTTCGTGATGCCGTGCTCACTTTTGATCTCATTCATCAGCTCGTACCGGATATTTCGGGCGGCGGCCTGTAGTGAGAGCCCGCACCTCGCGCTATAGCCCCAGACGTCGCACTCCTTGATGAACGCTTCTATCTTCAACTCATCGCACAGCCTGGCTACAAACTCCGCCTCCGCTTCCGCCTCCTTCGGCCTCAACAGATGGTTTAAGTGAAACGCGTAAAGCGTCAGTCCATATTCGGCGCGTATCTCATCAAAAAGATACGTCATCACCGTGGAATCTATACCACCAGACAGAGAGATAAGCACACAATCGCCTTTGTTCAGCATCTTGTGCTTCGTTATCGTATTCAGGAAACGCCTCTTCAATGAACTCTTCATAACGCCGTCAGTATAAGCCTTATCAGCAATATATGCAAGTCCATTCCAGCCATCATTGATGGTTTTTCACTGGTAGGTTACGTAGAACGGGCGGCTTCATGCGAGTGAAACGTAACACAATATTATTGTCAAATAATTAGATGCGGGATTGCCACGCTTCGCTCGCAATGACATTTTAGGGGGCTGTGAATAGGTACTAAACCCGCAAAACGAAATAACTTGACTTATAAAATCAATATTGATATTAAAGTTGTATGGTTCGTCGCGTTGCTCTTTAACCCGGCCAGTGGCTGTATATTGAAGTTGTAAGATGGGTTACTGCGCAACATAACCCATCAATATACGTATAAAGACGATGGGTTACTCCGTTGGAGATAACCCATCCTACCACTGTGGCTGTATATTGAAGACAAAAGGTACGGGAAATAATGAAAGCGGGAACAAATAAAAAAATACTTGGGTGGAATGATAACCACTTGTTTTTATTAAAATAGGAGAGATGATGGGTAAAAAGAGTTCTGGCGATATCAAGCCGCAACTGGAGAAGCTGCGCAATGAGATAGACAGGATCGACGATGAGCTGCTGTGTCTGCTGAACCGGCGGGCGAAGGTCGTTTTGGAGGTCGGGCGCGTAAAGGAGAGGCAAAACGGGAAGTTCTATGTGCCGGCCAGGGAGAAGCAGGTGATCGACAGGCTGACGAAGGGTAACACAGGACCCTTCCCGAATGACGCTTTAAGGACGATAATACGGGAAGTGATGAGCGCGTCGCTCTCGCTGGAGCAGCCGCTGAAGATAGCGTTTTTGGGGCCTAAGGCGACTTTCACGCATTTAGCGAGCATAAAGCATTTCGGGCTCTCCGCCCACATGGTGCCGAAACGGAACATCACCGATGTGTTTGATGAGGTGGAGCGCGGCAAGGCAGATCTTGGGGTAATCCCGATCGAGAATACGACAGAGGGGGTAGTCACCCATACGCTGGACATGCTCGTCAGCTCGAACCTGAAGATATATTCCGAGGTAATGCTCGAAGTGTCGCAGGATCTGCTTAACCTCTCCGGCGACATAAGCGATATCAAGAAGATATACTCGCACCCGCACGCCATCGCGCAGTGCAAGAACTGGTTGATGAAGAACCTGCCCGAGGTACCAATATTCGATGTCGACTCTACCGCGCACGCCGCACAGATGGTCTGCGACGACAGCGAGTCCGCCGCGATCGCGAGCGAGTTCGCGGCGCGGCTGTATGACCTGAAAGTGGCTGAGGAGCGGATAGAGGATAATCTCAATAATGTGACGCGGTTCTTGGTAATCGCAAAGGATTTCGCGGACAGAACCGGTGACGACAAGACATCGGTGATGTTCTCGCTCAAAGACCGTGTCGGCGCTTTGTATGAGACGCTGTACTGTTTCAGGGGCGTGAACCTGACAAAGATCGAGTCCAGACCCTCTAAGAAGAAGGCGTGTGAGTACCTCTTCTTTATCGATATCGATGGTCATTATTCCGACGATGTGATAAAAAACGCCCTCAAAGAGCTCAGGAAACACACCGTCGAGCTGAAGATATTAGGCTCGTACCCAAAGGGTAAGCTGGAGTAGGCGCAGGGTCAGAGTAACATGGCTATATCTCTACGTTTATTTCATTGCGTTTAGTTTAACAGCATCTACGGTTTATAGTTTGCCAAAGCGTTTTGGGGACAAAAAAACATAAATGAAAAAACCTGAATTATTAGCCCCAGCGGGCAATTTCGAGAAACTGAAAATAGCGATCCATTATGGCGCGGACGCCGTCTATATCGGTGGCGTTGCCTTCAGCCTGCGCGCGAAGGCAGACAATTTCACCGTGGACGGGATAAAAGAGGCGGCCAGCTACGCGAAAGAGCGCGGCGTCAAGGTTTACGTCGTAGCGAACGCGTTTTTGAGAAACGAAGACATCCAGAGCATCACGCAATTCCTCAAGGATATCAAGGGCGCGCATGTTGACGGACTCATCCTCACCGATCCCGGGGCGCTTGACCTTGCGCGGGAGATCGTACCAGAGATACCCATACACCTGAGCACGCAGGCGAACACCACCAACCTTGTGAGCGCGCGGTTCTGGGGACGCCACGGCGTGAAGAGGGTCATCATCGCCCGCGAGCTGTCACTACAAGAGATAGCCGAAATCAAACGGAGCGCCACTGGTATACAGGTGGAAGCCTTTGTCCATGGCGCTATGTGCATATCCTACTCCGGCAGGTGCCTTCTGAGCAGCTTCATGGCGGAGCGCGATTCGAACCGCGGATTCTGCGCGCACCCGTGCCGGTGGAATTACTATCTGGTCGAGGAGAAGCGCCCTGGCGAATATTTCCAAGTAATTGAGGACGATAAAGGAACGTATGTCTTTAATTCCAAGGATCTTTGCATGATCGAGCACATACCCGAGCTTGTGGAGTCCGGTGTCGATTCGCTGAAGATAGAGGGCAGGATGAAGGGCATCAACTATGTCGCGTCCACCGTATCCATCTACAGAAAGGCGATCGACGCATACTGCGACGACCCCGCGGGCTACACATTCGACCCCGCATGGCAAGATGAGCTGATGAAAGTGAGCCACCGCGGCTATACCACCGGTTTCTTCCTCGGATCACTGGGCAAAGAATCGCAAAACTACGCTTCAAGCGCGTACATCCGTAGCTACGACTTCGTCGGTGTGGTAAAAGAGGTGCAAGATGACGGCGGCGCAATCGTCCAGGCGCGCAACAAGCTGGTTGTCGGCGACCGGCTCGAAGTCTTCACGACAGAGATGCCACCGAAACAGTTTACCCTGCATTCAATGAAAAATAATAACGGCGTGGATGTTGACATTGCTCAACCACTTGATATAATTTACATAACTTTCGGTTTTGATGTGCGGCAAAATGACCTTATAAGACGCAAAAAGGATGATGCGCCCGAAAAACCGCTTGCACGCTGAACATAGACCCATAACAAATATTTATAAAGTCTAAGGGAGGGGTGACGCAAGTTACTGACGTTAAGAACATTGTGATATTGGGGGCGGGTCCCTGCGGAATGACCGCCGCGTGGGAGCTTGTGAGCAACGGTTACAACGTGACCATTGTCGAGAAGGATTCCGCTGTCGGCGGGCTGTGTAAGAGCATATCTAAGGGCGCGTACCGGTTCGACCTGGGCGGGCACCGGTTCATCAGCAAGAGCGAGCGCCTGCTTAATATGGTCACATCCCTTATGAGAGACGATATGCTGCTCACCGAGCGCAAAAGCGTTATCCTGCTCCAGGGCAGGGAATTCGAGTACCCGCTCGCCGTGAAGAACCTTTATAAGAACCTTGATTTCACCCTGTTCGCGAAAGCGGCTTTCGATTACATGAAGATCGCTCTTAGAAGTAACGGTAGGGACGATCACACCTTCGAGGGCTGGATAAAGAACCGGTACGGCGACACCTTGTACGACCTCTTCTTCGGTCCATACACAGCGAAGCTCTGGGGGATGTCCCCGTCTGAAATATCGTCGGACTGGGCGGTGCAAAGGATCGCGGCCATGAAGCTAAGCGACGTTATTATGCACCTTTTGCGCCTGAAAAAGGATAAGAAACGGACGTTTACAAAAAGGTTCTACTACCCGAAAAAGGGTATCGGGCAGATATTTAACAAGATAAATGAGGAGATCACGAAAAAGGGCGCGAAGGTCTACCTTGACTCGCAACCGGTGTCGATAGGCACCCGGCCATCGTCGGCGGGGGCGGTCAGGTCGGTGACAATAAAGACGGGCGAAGGGCTGACAGAGCTACCGTGCGATCATCTGATATCGACAATACCGCTAAGCGAGCTGAGCGCGTTGCTCCATACCGGCGGGCGGGCGGGCGCCCCAAACGGTCTTTCATACAGGTCGCTCAGGTTCCTGAACATCCTCGTAGACAAGGAGGAGATCAGCCAGAACACATGGATGTACGTTTCCGAGGCGAAATATTTCATGACAAGGATCCAGGAGCCGAAGAAGCGCAGCCCGTTCAACGCGCCGGACTCAAAGACGTCGGTGATGCTCGAGATACCGTGCGACGTTGGTGACGCGGCCTACACATGTAGCGATGACGAGCTGTTCAAGAAAGGGCTCAGCGCGCTGAAGAGGCTGGGTATCGACCTCGCGGGCAGTACTACCGGTTATTTCTCGACGTACGCCGACCACGCGTACCCGGTCTATTCGATCGACTATAAGGAGCGGATACAAGAGCATCTTAATATAGTAAGAGGGTTCAAAAACGTTATGACCTGCGGCAGGCAGGGGCTTTTCAGGTACATCTTCATGGATACGGCGATGGTGATGGGGCTCACTGCGGCTGATTGCGTTATGGGCAGAGCAGGCACCGACGACGTTTACTCGCACGGCCTGGAAAAATCACTGCTCGAAGTTAAGAGCATAGTGTAACAGTATGGATATTGAGCACAAAATCGACAGGAAAACGCTGATTATCATCTCTTTGTTCTTTCTGTCACTATTCATCAAGCTCATCTCCAAGGTGGATTATCTTGAGGACTACGACGCTTTGGATTTTGCGTTCGCGTTAAAAGAGTACGATCTCCCCGCTTACAAGCCGCACTTCCCAGGGTACCCGGTATACATCTTTTTCGCCCGTGCGCTTTTTCTGCTGTTCAAAGACGAAACGCTGTCACTCATCATGCTCAACACCATCTTCGGGTCACTTTGCTCCGTGGCGGCATATCTCATCGCCGTCGAGCTGTTCGACGGGCTGACCGCCATCATCGCGGCGCTGCTTTTCATCGCGAGCCCGGCTGTCTCGATACTCAGCGTCAGCGTAAATTCTGATATCAGCGCCTTGTTCTTCCTTTTGATGTTCACATATTACATCATCAGGTCTGACAAATATCCCGGCAGGCGGGTAAGGTACATGTTCGTCGCGAGCGTCCTTTTGGGGCTGACGCTCGGCATCAGGGCATCGTACGCGCCGTTCCTTTTCTTATGGCTGTATTACAGCAGGTTCTTCGCGCTATTTAAGTTTAAGGATTACGATGACTTGAGCCTGGACGACAACAGCTTCCTCGCCGCCATCACCGGTCTGGCGCTCGGGGTCGCGCTCTGGTTTTTGCCGCTCATCTTCATTGTCGGTATAAAAGGTTACTATTACGAGGGCGTCAAATTCGTTACCGGTCACTTCAGTGACTGGGGCGGCACGATCATCACAGAGCCTTCGGTCACCGGCAGGCTTAGTGACTTTGCCTGGCAGCTGTTCGCAAAAGGCCTGGGCACCTATTATTTTGATACGAGCGTGGTCCGTCTCGCGGTGACAATCGCTTATCTCGCCGCCGGTATCGTGTTGATAAAGAATAAACTGTACAAACCGAAACTGTTTCTGCTTTACACGCTGCCATATCTCCTCTGGGTATTCACCGCACAGAACCTGCACAAGGTGAGGCACGTACTCCCATTTGTACCGGTGATGATAATATTCCTTTCGCACCCGTTATCGGAGTTTATAAAGGGCGCCGCCGTAGATGCTTCCCCTGTCAGAGGGGGGAACCGCTACCGCGCCGCGGCGATCGCCATAGTGACAGCGCTGCTATTTTTCGACACTTCCGCTCTTCTGTATCGGCACAAGAAGGATCCGCCGCCGCCTTACAGCGTAATGAAGTACCTGACCGGGAACAGCCCTGAGGATGAATCCGTATTATACTGCGGTGAGGTGGAGCGTTTCTTCACGTACTATAACCCGGCCTACCCCGTCAGGCGCTTTAAGACGGCGAAGGAGATGATAGATGACTTAGACGGCTCTTTGGTGGAGCCAGAGAACATCTATGTCACTTCATCGCTGGAGGGGGTAAAGGAGTATGACGTGAAGGAGGTAATCACTTTCGCGCGCTCAAGATATATATATAACCCGTATAACAAAATAACGCTTTACAAACTCAATCGCGGTGGTATAAACTTATTGGAATATTAGGGGACTAACGCCAAATAGTAAAGGGTGGTGATGTGGTATGCCAGAGAGTGAAGGAGCGGAACGCACCGAACGCGCGACCTCCAAGCGCAGGCAGGAAGCTCGCGAGGAGGGTCAGGTAGCGCGAAGCGTTGAGCTGAACACACTTTTGATATTCACGGCGGGTCTGATATCGATAAACTTCTTCGCGCTTGTGATGCTTGGTCATTACTGGGAGATGATGCGCTATGCCCTCATCAACTGCGCATCGATAGATGTAAGCGTATTGAATATCACTAATCTGATCGCGTTTTATCTGGTAAAGGCTCTGGCGATCGTCGCACCTGTTTTCATTGTAATAATCGTCGCCGCGATACTCGCGAACGTCGCCCAGGTCGGGTTCATGGTCTCGGCGAAACCGATGACACCGAACTTTGACCGGATAGACCCTGTTAAAGGGTTCAAGAACATGTTCTCGAAACATAAGGTCGGTGATCTTGTAAAGGGTGTCTTAAAGATATTCATCATCGGTTATACCGCGTTCAAAACAGTCATTAACCGGATAGACCGGTTCCCGATGCTTATCGACCAGAGTGTCAGGGAGATACTTCTGTTCATCGCTTACATGATATTCAAAGTGATGTTCAATGTCATATTGATATATACGGTGATCGCTCTTTTAGATTACGCGTTTCAGAAGTGGCGCTATGAAGAGGACATAAAGATGACCAAGCAGGAGGTCAAGGAAGAGCTCAAGCAACAGGAAGGCGACCCGCTGATAAAGGGGCGGATAAGGAGCGTACAGCGGGAGCTCGCGCGGCGCAGGATGATGAAAGAGGTGGAGCGCGCGGAGGTCGTCGTCACCAACCCGATACATCTCGCGGTCGCGCTTCGGTATGATATGAAGAAGATGGATGCGCCGATGGTGGTGGCAAAGGGCGCCCGCCTGATAGCCGAGAAGATAAAAGAGATAGCGAAGGAGCATAACGTCCCGATAGTGGAGGATAAGGCGCTCGCGCAAACGCTGTACAAGAATGTAGAGATAGACGAGTTTGTACCTATGGAGCTTTTTAAGGCCGTCGCCGAGATACTCGCTTACGTTTACAGGCTCTCAAACAAGCATGTGGAACCGGTGTAGAAAATGGAACATGATAATATATCGATAGTAAAACGGTTCTACCGCCTGGATATCAGACAGCTCGCGTTTGTAAAATTTATCGTCGAATCGTATGATGGCATCGCGATGCTAAGGACGTTAAACGCGGGCTGTGGTGAGATAGAGGTGATGGCGCCAGAGTGTAATTTACCGGTGCTTGACGCGCTGATAGACGATCTGCGCAAGGAGATTAATATCGTTCAAATAAAAAAACCAGTTGACTATTTTGAATTAGTGGTATAATTAACCTGTAAGAAATAATTTATTTGTGTATGGACTTTATGGATTTTAATATAGATTATGACAAGGTGATAAGCGCCGCGCTGAAGAACGGCGGTCAGTTCGGGGAAGTGTATATCGAAGACTCCACCGCTACGACCCTTACCTGCGAGAACAAGGAGCTTGAGAAGGCGGTAAGCGGCGTTGACAGCGGCGCGGCGATCAGGATAATCCATGACAACAAGACCGTATACGGCTACACTAACGAGATATCCCAGGACTCGCTGATAAAGCTTGCCGGCGGGCTGAGCGAAGCGGTAAGAAGCGGCTCTTATGATAAGGATGTAATATTAAATGAAGTTTCCCCCCGCTTTTTGAATCCTGTGGTCAAGAGCCTCGACGGCACGGCTATCTCGGACAAGATCGCACTGGTCACTTTGGCTAATGGCGTTGTATGGAAGGCGGACAGCCATATCGTTAAGGCAAAGGTCATGTATAAAGATGAAACGAAGAACATCTTGATAGCGAATTCTAACGGGGAGTTTGTCGCGAACAAAAAAAGCCAGGTAGTCTTTCTGATACAGGTTGTACTAAAGGATGGCGACGTTTTGCAGACCGGTTATGAGGCTGTCGGCGGCTTTTGCGGCTTTGAATTTTTCGATGCCGTAAGCGTCGAGGAGGCGAGCCTTAAGGCGGTGGCGCGCGGTGTCAAAATGCTGCGTGCGAAACCGGTGAAGGCCGGCGCCATGCCGGTGATACTCTCCGCGGAGGCGGGCGGCACGATGGTGCATGAGGCTGTCGGGCACGGGCTCGAGGCAGACCTCGTGGAGATGGGGCTGTCGGTATACAAGGGCAAGGTCGGGCAGAAGATCGCGTCAGAGCTTGTGACCGTAGTCGATGACGCGACTATACCCGGCAAGAGGGGTTCGTTTTCATTCGATGATGAGGGGATATTGTCACAAAAGACCGTTCTTATTGAAAACGGTGTGCTAAAAGGGTATATGTATGACCGGCTCACTGCGATGAAGGATCATGCCGCCTCAACGGGTAACGGGCGCCGCGAATCGTACCGGATGCGCCCGATAGTAAGGATGACGAATACCCTGATCATGCCCGGCGATACTGCGCCCGAAGATATAATAAGCTCTGTTCGCGACGGGCTGTATGTCATGAAGATGGGCGGCGGGCAGGTGAATACGACAAATGGCGATTTTGTGTTTGAGGTGCTTGAAGCGCACATGATACGCGATGGCGGGATAGCCGAACCGGTGCGCGGCGTGACATTGACCGGTAACGGACCGGCGGCGCTGAGCAATATCGATATGGTCGGCAATGACCTCGGCTACTCGATCGGTACATGCGGCAAGGACGGACAGGGCGCACCGGTAGCCGACGCGCAACCGACGCTCAGGATACCTGAGCTGATAGTCGGCGGTACATGTTAATTTTTTCATTGGAGGAGTAGTAGATGTCTTCAATAAGAAAAGAAGCTTTGATCAAAAGACTCAAAGACCCCGATGCGCGTGTTCGCAACGCGGCGGCAAAGTCTCTGGATATATTAGACGCCAAGAAGAATTTAGAGCAGATCATCGAGATGTACACTACCGGAGACAAGAAGCAGAAGGCGCAGGCGGTTTGCGCGTTAGCCAAGATACCTGATGAACGTGCGATCGATTTCCTTGTCGACGCGCTTGGCAGCGAGGAAGAGGGTGTGCAGGCGGCCGCTTTGCGCTCATTGGGCGAGCAGAAGAGCCAGCGGGTCATCCAGAAGATCGTCGATATGATCAAGAGCCCGAGCATCACCATCAAAGTCCTCGCTATCGATACGCTTGCCAAGTATCAGGACATAAGGCTGATCTCCATATTTACCAAGTTATTGAGTTTTAAGGATGAACAGGTACTGGCAAAGGCGATCGAAGCTCTTGGCTCTTTTGAAGACCCAAGGGTTGAAAACGACCTCATCAAACTTTTAGACCACCCAAGCCCGAAGGTGCGGGCTTCTGCGGCTTTGTCTCTTGGCAAACTATCCATACAATAAACAAGGGCGGCGGCTCAAACGAGAATTACAATCGTTGCGTTGCGGCTGTTTTCATAAAAGAAGACCTCTGCGCGGCTTAAAAGCGTGAAAACGCCTTAACAGCATTATCTACACGGCTGCATTACTCATGTAGTCTCTGAGGATGGGCGAGCACGAAGTGTTCTCCGTCGTTTCCCCTAACATCAAAAACACTCCACGGTTAAAACCGCTTGCAAATTAGCGGTATTTGATTTATTATCAGCGAAGAAAGCTTGTAAGGATGTAAGCGCAAAATGGATATTAATTGCATTATATTAGCCGCCGGTAAAGGTACGCGGATGAAATCAGACAAAGCGAAGGTATTACATGAGGTCTGCTTCAAACCGCTTTTGCACTACCCTGTAAAACTGGCAAGGGAGCTGTCGTGCGGTAAGATCGTTGTGGTGGTCGGGCACCAGGAGGATGAGGTGAAGCGGCGCTTTGGCGGTGAGCGTATCCTCTTTGCCAGCCAGAAGGAGCAGCTTGGTACCGGTCATGCGGCGTCATGCGCTCTGGATATCTTAGGCGATGATGATATGGACGTCTTGATCATCTGCAGCGACTCGCCATTCCTGCGCAATGAAACGATCGCCGGCCTGCATGAGCGGCACACAAAAGAGGGCGCGGTGGTCAGCATCCTGACTGCAAAGGCGGACGACCCGACCAACTATGGCAGGATAGTCAGGGATGCCGCGGGTGATTTTCTGCGCATCGTGGAGGAGAAGGACGCCGACACCGATACAAGGCGGGTAAAGGAGATCAATACCGGTACTTACATCGTCAACATGGGCTTTTTGCGCACCGCCCTGAAGAAGATCAGCAATGATAACGTCCAGAAAGAGTATTACCTCACGGACATCACCGGCATAGCGGTCAGCGAGGGGGGAAAGGTCGTCCTCCATCAGGCGGATACGCTCTCTGAGGTGATGGGCATAAACACGCGCCACGAACTCGCGCTGGCGAACGGCATCAGGCGGCGGGAGATAAACCGCGGCTTCATGCTAAGCGGCGTAACGATGATCGATCCAGCCGCGACGTACATCGAGGAGGGCGTAAAGATATCCGCGGACACCGTCATCCACCCGGGCGCTATGATCACCGGTGCTACCACCATCGAAGCGGGCGTGACGATCGGTAACGGCTGCATCATCAGCGACAGCGTGATCGGTGCGAGATGCGACATATTGCCGTACACCATGATCGATCACAGCGTGTTAGAGGATGACGTGAGGGCGGGACCATTTGCGAGGATACGCCCGGAAACTCTTTTGAAGGAGGGCTCGAAGATCGGTAACTTTGTCGAGCTCAAAAAATCGACCATCGGTAAGGGCTCGAAGGTGAACCACCTGTCGTACGTCGGTGACGCGGCTGTCGGTGAGGGCGTGAACATCGGCGCAGGCACTATTACATGCAACTATGACGGTGTGAACAAATATAAAACGGAAATCCTGGACGGAGCTTCCATCGGGAGCAACACGGCGATCGTAGCGCCTGTTACGGTGAACAAGGGCGCGCTTGTCGGCGCCGGTTCGGTCATCACCAAGGACGTCCCTGAAAACACCGTAGCGGTGGAAAGAACCCTGCAAAGGCATTACAAGAAAAGGGGTTAGGGATTAGGCAGGGTGCGGGCTGTACCTGCCAATAAATGGTTAGGTTAGGCGCCAGCCGTAACCCGACGATAACAAAAACTAAAACAAAAATTCTTAATATTTCAAAAGGAGGAAGGAATGATTGAATGGATAGCTAAAGGCGGCGCGATCATGTATCCGCTTCTGATATGCTCTATAGTCGCTCTTGCGATCGTACTCGAGCGGGGGTGGAGTCTCCGCCGCAAGAAGATCATCTCGAAGACTTTTGTGATAAAAGTGGAGGACCTCATCAGGAAAGAGATGATATCTGAAGCGATCACTTTTTGTAAGATGAACAAATCGTCGATATCAAATATCCTGCTCGCGGGGATCAACAACTACGGCCGGCGAAGAGAGGTCATCAAAGAGGTGATCGAGGACGCCGGTAAAAGGGAGGTCGGCTCGCTGCAACGCTACCTGAACCTGCTGGGCGTTGTCGCCGCTATCTCGCCGCTATTAGGGCTCTTAGGCACCGTAACTGGTATGATTCGGACATTTAACGTGATCAACCTGCAAGGCGTCGGTGATCCGCAGTCCATGGCGGGCGGGATCTCTGAAGCGCTCATCACCACCGCTACAGGCTTGATGATAGGTATTCCAGCGCTGGCTATGTACAAGTATTTCCAGGGGAAAGCGGATATACTCGTACTTGATATGGAATTAAGCTCATTTAAGATGATCGATCTTTTGCAAAAGAAAGACCCAAGAACGATGACTCTTAGCCAAACTGTATTTAATGATGAATAGGGAATAGGGAGTAGGGGTTGTTGTCTAACCTTCTAACCCCATAACCCATATCCCCTAAACAAGGAGCAAACATGAACTTCAAGAATAAATGGCAGGAAGATGTAAGGGTCGATGTGACCCCGCTGGTTGATATCGTTTTTAACCTTCTACTCTTCTTCATGATAACCACTACATTCGTCATCGCACCCGGCATTAAGGTGAACCTGCCGAAATCAAAGACGGCAGAGATAAAAAAGGCCGCCAGGGAGATCAGGATCGCTGTGACAAAAGATAAGGAGATATTCTTTAACCAGAATAAGGTCACGTTGGAATCGCTCGGGGCCGAACTCGCGAAAGTAGCGGAAAATAACAGCGATGCCGTTGTCATCATACAGGCTGATGTCGACGTAAATCACGGTACGGTAGTGAAGGTGTTGGACTCCGCCAAGTCCGCCGGCCTGACAAAGCTTGCAATAGCGACAGTACCCGAAGAAGCCAAACGCTTCACCGAATAGGAAAGAAGCCGAACGCTTCACCCAATAGGAAAGAAGCCGAACGCTTCACCCAATAGGAAAGAAGCCGAACGCTTCACCGAATAGGAAAGAAGCCAAACGCTTCACCCAATAGGAAAGAAGCCGAACGCTTCACCGAATAGGAAAGAAGCCAAACGCTTCACCGAATAGGAAAGAAGCCAAACGCTTCACCCAATAGGAAAGAAGCCAAACGCTTCACCGAATAGGAAAGAAGCCAAACGCTTCACCGAATAGGAAAGAAGCCAAACGCTTCACCGAATAGGAAAGAAGCCGAACGCTTCACCGAAAATCCCCCCCTCCCCTTGTGGGACATC
>JAJRZU010000040.1 GCA_024275075.1 Deltaproteobacteria bacterium
CTCCTAAAAAATAACTACATTATTACCACAAAGAGCCCGGAGATTTCTGTTTTAAAAAGTTTTATCAGTGAACGCTGTGTTGTACTCCGTGTGCTCTGTGGTTCGTTTTTTTTACCAGCTCATCATATCATCAATCAGATATTTTTAAAACGGCTAAAAACGCCTCCTGCGGGAGTTCTATGTTACCGAACTTCTTCATCCTTTTTTTACCTTCCTTCTGCTTCTCAAGGAGCTTGCGTTTCCTTGTAATATCTCCGCCGTAACACTTAGCGGTAACGTTTTTCCTAAGCGCCTTCACAGTAGTACGCGCTATCACTTTGTTACCGATAGCCGCCTGTATCGCCACTTCGAACATCTGGCGCTGAATGACGGTTTTCATCTTCGAGGCGAGTTCCCGCCCCTTATAATACGCGTTTTGACTATGTACGATCAATGAAAGCGCATCGACAGTCTCACCGTTTATCTTGACGTCAAGCTTCTCTAATTTCGACGGCTTGAAGTCAAGGTACTCATAATCCATAGACGCGTACCCCTTGCTGACCGATTTCAGCCTGTCGTAAAAGTCCAGCACCACCTCGTTAAGCGGTAGCTCATAGGTGATGATGACCCTGGTGGTGGTTACGTACTTGATCTCTTTTTGGATGCCGCGCCGCTCCTCGCACAGCCTCAGGATATTACCGATGAAGTAGTTCGGGGTGTGTATGGTCGCCAGGATAAACGGTTCCTCGGCCTTCGCGATAAACTGTGACTCCGGGTAAACGGCCGGATTGTCGATATGCACAACCTTCCCGTCTGTCATGGTCACCTTGTAGACGACCGTCGGCGCGGTCGATATCAGGCCAAGGTTATACTCCCGTTCGAGCCGCTCTTGTATTATCTCCATGTGAAGCATCCCTAAGAACCCGCACCGGAAACCGAACCCGAGAGCGACGGATACCTCTGGCTCGTACGTGAACGAGGAGTCGTTTAAGCGAAGCTTCTCGAGCGCGTCCTTCAGGTTCTCATAATCCGCGGAGTCAGTCGGGTATAGCCCGTTGAACACCATCGACTTCGCTTCCTTGAATCCTGGGAAAGGCTCACCGGTCGGGCGCGCGTCGTCAGTGATCGTATCACCTATTCTCGTGAGCTTTATCTCCCTGATACCCGCGATCAGGAAACCGATCTCCCCGGCCTTAAGCTCCTTCGTCTCCACCGGGTTCGGGGCAAGCACACCGACCTTTTGCACCTCAAAGACATGATCGTTCGACATCAGGCGGATCTTTACGCCCTTGGTCACAATACCGTCAAATATGCGGACAAGTACGATCGCGCCCTGATATGGGTCGAACCAACTGTCAAATATGAGCGCTTTGAGCGGTTTGTTCGGGTCCCCTTCAGGCGGCGGCACTGTCCTGATTATCTCCTTTAACACCTCATCTATACCGCGACCATCCTTCGCGCTCGCCAGAATAGCGTTTTGCGTATCAAGACCGATTACATCCTCTATCTCTTCCTTCACCCTGTCAGGTTCCGCGGACGGCAGGTCGATCTTGTTCAGCACCGGTACTATCTCCAGATCGCTGTCCAGCGCCAGATAGACATTCGCGAGGGTCTGCGCCTCGACGCCCTGCGACGCGTCCACAACGAGTACCGCGCCCTCGCACGAGTGCAGGCTCCTTGATACCTCATAGGTGAAATCGACGTGACCTGGAGTATCGACTAAATTAAGCGAATACTCATGCCCGTCATCCGCCTTGTACTTCAGCTTCACCGCCTGCGCCTTTATCGTTATGCCGCGCTCCCGCTCTATGTCCATCTTGTCTAAAAACTGCTCGGCAAGGTCGCGCGCGGATACCGTACCCGTTGTCTCAAGCAACCTGTCCGCGAGGGTGGACTTTCCGTGGTCGATGTGCGCAATAATTGAGAAGTTGCGAATATATTTGATGTAATCGTTATCTATCATATTAGTGTCCGTTTATCCAAAGTCAGGCGGTTATTATTACACCTTTATTGAAAATAAGTCAACGTGAATACGTGAAATCACCTCTAAAAATAGGGGGCGCCGAGGAGTGGGGGTGATGTACCTTGATATTATTAATGTTTCCCCCCATCCCATCAAGGTAGGGGGTAGTTCGTTCAGCAGCTCTCAAGCATCATCCGAAGTTCCTTCACCGCGACTATCTTATCTTTATGCTTTACATCGATGACGAATCTCCACTCACCGGTGAAGCGGTACTTCCCTGGTTCCCGCCGCACCAGCGCAAGCAGTTTCGTCAGGTCGAACCTCGTACGCGGGTCGAAGTTGAGTATCAGCTCGCTGCCGGTATAGTCCAGCGACGCGATCAGCATCTTCTTCATCAAATGCCGAAGCTTCATCAGCTCGAACAGGTTCTTCACCTCAACGGGGAACTTACCGTACCTGTCGATCAGCTCATCGTGAAGGTCATCGAAATCGCCGACGGATTTTACCAAAGAGACGCGCTGATATATCACAAGCCGCTGGTTCACCTCGCTGATATACGCGTCAGGTATCATCGCGGGGATGTTGATGTTGATGTCAGGCTCGATCCGCACCTCGGTTACGATTCCCTTCATCTCGTTGAGCGCCTGCTCGAGCAGCTGCGTGTAAAGGTCGAACCCGATAGCGGTGATGTTACCAGACTGGTCCCTGCCCAGAAGGTTGCCCGCGCCGCGTATCTCGAGGTCATACATCGCGATTTTGTAGCCCGACCCGAGCTCAGAGAGCTCCATCAGGGCGTTCAGTCGCTTTATCGCGTCCTTCGTTATCTTATCCTCAGACGGTATCATCAGGTATGAATAAGCCCGCACCTTACCCCTGCCGACCCTGCCGCGTAGCTGGTAGAGCTGGGCAAGCCCGAAAGCGTCCGCGCGGTTGATGAATATCGTGTTCGCCGCGGATATGTCAAGGCCGGACTCGATGATAGCGGTGCTGACAAGTATATCGTACTCTTTGTCGATGAACCCGGTCATGATGTTCTCGAGCTCCTTCTCATGCATCTGCCCGTGCGCGACCGCGATCTTCGCAGTGGGTATCAGTTTCCTTATGTGCTCTGACATGTCGAATATCGTCTGCACCCTGTTGTGCACGAAGAATATCTGCCCGTCACGCCTGAGCTCACGCGTGATGCCCTCTTTGATCATTTCATCGTCAAATTTCGTTACAATAGTCCTTATCGAGAGCCTGTCAAGCGGCGGCGTATTGATGATGCTGATATCCCTGATACCAGAAATCGCGCTGTGAAGCGTTCGCGGTATCGGTGTCGCGGTCAGCGTGAGCACATCGACCGTCGCTTTCAGCTGCTTGAGCCGCTCCTTGTGCCTGACACCGAAACGCTGCTCCTCGTCGATCACCACCAGCCCGAGGTCCAAAAAATCGATAGTCTTGGATAACAGGATGTGCGTACCGATGACGATGTTTATTTTACCATCCTTCAGACCCTGCTTGATACTCCTTTGCTCCGCCGGCGTTCTGAACCGGCTCAAGACCTCGATGGTGAACGGGTACCCCTTGAACCTGTCGGTGAATGTCTTATAATGCTGCTGGGCGAGGATCGTGGTAGGTACTAACACCGCCGCCTGCTTCCCGTCCATCACCGCCTTGAACGCCGCCCGCACCGCTACCTCCGTCTTACCGAAACCGACATCGCCGCAGACTAACCGGTCCATCGGCTTCTCCTGCTCCATATCGTCGATAACGTCATTTATCGCGTTTAGCTGGTCTTTCGTCTCCTCATACTCGAATGACGCCTCAAACTCGCTGAAATAATGACCGCCACGGGAGAACCTGTACCCCTTGTTCAGCTTGCGCTTCGCCTGAATATCCAGAAGCTCATGCGCCATTATCTCGATAGATCTCTGCGCCTTCTCCTTCAGCTTGCCCCACAAGACGCCGCCTAATTTATCAAGCTTCGGGCGCGCGTCATCGAGTGCAGAATATTTTGAGATGAGGTTCAGCCTGTCTACCGGCAGGTATAATATGTCGCTGCCGGCAAACTCTATCATCAAAAAATCCCTGGGGATACCCTTTACCGGTATCTTCTTCAGCTCGCGGTAGATACCGATGCCATGCTCTATGTGTACGATGAAGTCGTTCGCCTTCAGATCAGAGAGCGACGACAGAAGCCGGTCTAACTTTACGCGCCTCTTTACGCTGCGGCGCACCCTCTTACCGAAAATCTCCTCCTCGGTGATGAGCACAATACCCTCGCGCCCGCTGATGAAGCCGCTTGAGAGGCCGCCTTTCATTATGAGCACGACGCCTTCGGGGAGGGGGAGCCGCGCTTCGCCGTCATACGCCCTGAACGGTACATCATAACCCTCGATCAGCTCACTCAGCCGCTCTACCTGACCCGCTGTGCGGGCGGTGATGATGACCTTATGCTTCCTCTCCAGCCCGTCAGAAAGGAGCTCGATCAACGGCTGCAAAGCGCCGCCGCTGCTTTTTAATTTGTGCTCTATCTCATCCTTTGGGTCGTCTGTGAGGATGTGCTCAGAGAATATGTCTCTGGCGCCGCCGCTACCGCTGTGTTCAAGGAGCCTTGTGCGCAGGCCGCTATTCTCGCTTACCCTGAACTCAAAAAGAGTGTCCGACGGCTTCACCGACAGCTCTAACTCCCTGAAATCGATATTTGTGTATCTGGACAAAATCTCATCGAGCTCGCTACTTTGTAAATATATCATCTCTGGCGGCAGACAGACGCTCTTTTCACCACTTTTGTCTTGCTCTATCTGTTTCTCATACCTCGCGCGGATCTCGGCGTAATAGCCCTGTCTGACAGATTCGATATCCGGCGGGTTCAGGTTCACTACGATAAGATCGTCGTCAAGGTAATCGAATACGCTGTCTATCTTCTCATAGAAAGCGGGCAGGAACTCAAACAGGTTAGAGAAGTAGACCTCTGACGATATCTTCTGGGTAAACTCCTTCCTCGTCGAGAATTTTATGTCAAGATCATCGCACAGATCGGTGATAACACTTATCGCGCGGCGCTTTGTCTCCTCACTATAGATCACATCGACTACAGGGAAACAGATGAGCTCGGTAAGCTTCGCCTGCGAACGCTGCGTGAGCGGGTCAAACAGCCTTATGCTCTCGACAAGATCACCGAAAAACTCGATTCGCGCGGGGACACCATGCGAGGGGATGTATATGTCGATTATGTCGCCTCTGACGGCGAAATCACCAGGATCCTCAACGATAGCGACACGGGTGTAACCCCAGGAGACGAGCCGCTGCAAAAAAGAGTCGCGATCGATCTCCTCTCCGCTGAGGATCAGCTCCTGCTCGTTCGCCAGAACATCTTTCGGTATGACCTTGCGCAATATCGCCTTCGTCGAGGTGACCACGCACCGGATATCCGACGAGAGCAGCTTCGACAGCGTCTGAACACGCTCCGTGGTTATCTCTATCTGAGGAACCACCTTGTCGTACGGAAGCGTATCAAGACACGGAAAAATAAGCGTGTCGCTTAACCCGTTTGTGGTGATGCCATCGATATCAGAAGATGCCGCTGACACAGCGGAGCTCAAAAAGAACTCGATGTCACTGTAGAGCGTCTCCGCCTCCGCCTGTTTCGGCGCTATGACGAGTAGCTGCCTCTTCGTCGAACGTATCAGGTTTGCGATCACATACGCTTTGAAGGAGCCCTTCGCACCGACGATGGATATATTGCCGGCAGTAGCGGCGGCCATTTGCACCAGTTTTTTAATGTCGTTAAGTTTATTTTCCATAGGGTGGTATCGTGTATAATATCAGGACTTCAATCTCTTGGGACAGCGAGCATCTTATCCAATGCCGCTTTGGCGGAGCTCCTTATATCCTTAGGGACAGTGATGATATTGCTCATATTCGACAAACTCTCATAAATATCCTCAAGCCGCGTTAATTTCATGTTTGGGCAGACAAGCTTCTTGCTCGCGAGGTAGAACTTCTTGCCCGGATTCTCTTTTCGCAATCTGTATAACAGCCCCATCTCCGTACCGATAATGAACTCCTTTTTATCAGACTCCTTCGCGTAGGAGTACATCCCCGAAGTCGAGCAGATATGGTCAGCCAGCTCAAGCACCTCTGGCCGGCACTCAGGGTGCGCGATAAAGAGCGCGTCAGGGTGTTGCCGCTTTATCTTGATAACGTCCCGCTCTAACAGGTTGTGATGCGTGGGGCAGAACCCGTCATAATATACCACCTCTTTATCGACGAACTGAGCCGTGTACTGCGCGAGGTTCTTGTCAGGTATCATAATTATCTTCTTCGCGTTGGTCAGCGACTGCACCACTTTAACGGCGTTTGCCGATGTGCAGCAGATATCTGACAGCGCCTTCACCTCGGCCGATGAGTTGACGTAGGTGACGACCACACCGTCTGGGTGCCGCTCCTTTAGCGCTAAAAGCTTCTTCGCGTCGATCATGTCCGCCATCGGGCACCCTGCGTCCATCCTTGGGAGGATCACCTTCTTGTGCGGCGAGATGATGTATGCGCTCTCTGCCATAAAGTGCACGCCGCAAAAGACGATAACCTCTTTTTCCGTCTTGCCCGCCTGGATGCTCAGCCCCAGAGAATCACCGGTGATATCCGCTATCTCCTGGATCTCGTCACGCTGATAATTGTGCGCTAACAGGATAGCGTTGCGCTCTTTTAACAGCCTGCGTATCTCTTTTTTCAGCTCCTTATCTTCCATGCAGGTTATAATATATATACCGTTTGATTGTGTCAAGGCTTTCCTTGTCAAAGTTATATAAATCTGTTACAATCGCGAAAAAAACAGCAGGGGTAAAATAGTGTACAATAATAATCGATTCAAAAACACCGCGCTCATTCTCTTTTTTGCGGCTCTTGTATCAGCGAATATGTTCATTTCGCAAAACGCGTATGGCATAACTGCGGATGAGATAGTGAAGAATGTGCAGAATATCTATGACAACGCGTCTGATTATACGGCGGCCTTCTACCAGGAGAGCGAGCTTGGTGCGATCAAGCGTGTGCAAAAGGCGACTGGCAGGGTCTACTTCAAGAAGAACGGCAGGATGTACTGGGAGTACCTGCAACCGATGCAGCAGAAAGTCATATCGAACGGCACGAAGATGTGGATATACCAACCGGATATGAACCAGGTGCAGGTGTTCGATTATTCTGGTATCGACATGAGCAGGACGGCGAACTCTTTCTTAAACGGTATCGGTAAGTTGATGAACGATTTCGATATCAGTTTCACCGGTGAGGAGATCGAAGGTAATCTTGTGCTTGACATGACCCCGAAGGAGTCTGGCATCGGGTTCAAGAGTATGCGGATGTTTGTCGGCAAGGAGAGTTACAATATTGTCAGGACGGTTACGGTAGACGCGTACGGCAACAAGAACAGCGTCGCGTTCAAGGACATCAGGTTCGATGTTGGTACACCTGACGATTTCTTTGATTTTAAAATACCCGACGGAGCGATTGTCGTCACTCCACCGGCAGGCAGATAGTGATGGACAGATCAGATATCTTTGTGGCTGACACGCATATTAAGAGTATGGATGATGCTGTCACGGTCAAATTCATCGGATTCCTCGACCAGATCAAAGGCTCCACGAAGACGCTGTACATCTTGGGCGATCTCTTTGACTTCTGGTTCGGGGGGGCGCGCACGTCACCCTTTATGTATGAGCTGTACAAGCCTGTCATCGATAAGCTCAAAGAGCTGGCGGACGCTGGTGTCCAGATAGTCTATTTTGAGGGTAACCACGACTTTTTCATGGGTGATATCTTTACGGGCAGGCTGCGGGCGAAGGTGTACCCGAGCGGCGCGAAGCTTGATGTGGACGGTAAAATATTCAGCCTCAGTCACGGCGACACGATCAACCGCAAGGATACGTTATACATTTTGTGGAGGAGGGTGATAAGGAGCCCCTTCATGTACTGGTTAATGAACGCTCTGCCACCAGAGAGACTTTTGTCGATCGCGAAGGCGCTAAGCTCTAAGAGCAGGAACCACAGCGGCGACAGGGCATCATTAGAAGAGAAAGTATTAGACGGGTATATTAATGATAATAATAATGACGGCGCATTTGCGGTCATCTTCGCGCATACCCACTCACCGGTACTCGAAGAGCGCGGCAAAAAGATATGCGTCAACCCGGGCGCTTTCTCTGATAACGGCTCTTATGCCCGCTTCAAAAACGGTAGTTTCTCCTTAGAAAATTATTGAGAAAATGATTTGGTCAGGTTAAAAAGATATATAAAGCCGTACATCCTGCGTTATATCACGGGGTTTGTCTCGCTGATACTGACGAACGCGTTCGCGCTTTGTGTACCGTGGCTCCTTAAAAACGCGATAGACGATCTCAAGGCGGAGATAACCTATGAGAAGCTTGTGCTCTACCCTGCCATGATCGTCGGCGCTACCGCGATACAAGGGATATTCCGGTACTTGTCGCGCCAGAGTATGCTGAAAACCTCGCACATGATCCAGTATGATATCCTGAACGATTTCTTCGGGCATCTGCTTATCCTGCCGATGTCGTTTTATGATAAGCGCCGGACGGGCGATCTGATATCGCTCGCTACGAACGACCTGAAATCAGTCAGGATGATGCTGGGCATCGGTGTGCTTAATATCCTTAATACCATTATCCTGTTGACGTTTACCGCTCCTCTGCTCGTAATGATCGATCTGAGGCTGACGCTGACGGCCTTGCTCCCCTTCCCGCTCATCGCGATATTTGTAAAGAGATACAGCAGCGTTCTGCACAAGGCCTACATGAAGGTACAGCAGGAATTCGCTAATATAAACACCAGGGTACATGAGAGTGTCTCCGGTATCCGCGTGATAAAAACGTACGTCAGGGGCGGCGACGAGATAAAGGATTTCAACGAACTCTGCGACGGCTACATGAAGAAGAACATGAAGGTGGTCAAGCTCTGGGGGACGATTCTCCCGCTGGTAGAGGCCCTCGCCGGTGTCGGTACCCTGATCGTACTCTGGGTCGGCGGGCGGGCGGTCATCACAGGGAGGTTGACTATCGGTGAGTTTGTCGCGTTCAACGCGTACCTTGCGATGCTCTTCTGGCCGATGATAGCGCTTGGCTGGGTCATCACTTTGTACCAGCGCAGCCGCGTGTCGATGGAGCGGCTGAACAAGGTGTTTGACGCACACTCTGATACCGGCGCGGCTACCGGCGATGATAGCACGCACCCGATCGATGGCGATATTAAGATCGACCGGCTGACATTCTCTTACGATGAAGCGGCGCCGCCGGTGCTGAAGGATATCTCGCTGCACATAAAAAAGGGTGAGAAGGTCGCCATCGTCGGCCCCACCGGCTCTGGCAAGACCACCCTTCTTAACCTGCTCGCGAGGTTGTATAAAGTCGCTGACGGCAGGATTTTCGTTGACGACATCGATATAAACAAGATAGACTTGCATCTTTTGCGCCGCTCAATCGGGTTTGTCCCGCAGGATACTTTCCTGTTCTCAGATACCATCGGGGAGAATATCGCATTCGGGATGGAGGCGGTGGAGGTAGAGGAGCTGAGGAAGTACGCCGAAGTTTCTGACCTGTTAGAGAACGTCGAGGAGTTCCCGAAGAATTTCGATACATACTTAGGGGAGCGCGGCGTCAACCTCTCCGGCGGCCAGAAGCAGCGGGCGACGATCTCACGGGCGATCATCAAAGAACCCAAGATACTCATCTTAGATGACGCCACATCGAACGTAGACGCGCATACCGAGGAGAATATCATCGGCAGGCTGAAAAGCGTGATGAAGGGCTGCACGATAATAATGGTATCGCACAGGATAGCGACGGTGATGAACTTTGACAGGATCATCGTGATAAAGGACGGTGAGCTCGAGGATACCGGTACCCATGAGCAGCTCATCCGCAAAAGAGGGACATATTATAAGATGTACGAGCTGCACCTTCTGTACCAGGAGCTTGATTCGAAGCAAATAGCTGTGCGCGACCCATAAACTCGCCCCTGCCTTGATAGGGCAAAAGTTTTAAGGCGCCATACATAAAGGAGAAAGAGTTTTTATTTACAGGGGAAAATTTGCAGGTGAAAATGAATAAAGGTATTTTTGTTACGGCGGTAGATACCGGGGTTGGTAAGACGCTCTGCGCGTGCGGCATGGCGGAGGCTCTCAGGGGGGAGGGTTACGATACCGGTGTATACAAGCCCGTCCTGTCCGGCGCCGCCCTTCGTGACGGGGAGCGGATCGCGCACGACGCCGTGATGCTGAAAGCCGCGTCTGGCGCCACGGACGATATGGCGCTCATCAACCCGTACTGCTTCCTGCCGGCGGTGACGCCC
>JAJRZU010000041.1 GCA_024275075.1 Deltaproteobacteria bacterium
CTTCGTAACTTCCTTCGCGAGCTCGACGGGAACGCATTCGAGCAGGAGCGAAAACGCACCGGCATCCTGAACCCGTTTCGCGTCATCGAGCAGTTTTTGCGCCGCGTCCCCCCTGCCCTGCCCCTTATAACCGCCCATCTGGTGGATCGTCTGCGGCGTGAGCCCGAGATGCGCCACGACAGGTATACCGATCTGGGTCAGCCCCGCTATTACATCAAGGACAAGCTCTCCGCCCCCCTCTAACTTGACCGCCTGAGCGCCCGTCTCCTTTATGACCCTGCCGGCGTTGCGCTTCGCGTCGCTCAGATCTATATGATATGACATGAACGGCATATCGGTGATGACCATGGAGTCACCGGCGCCCTTGACAACCGCCTTTGTGTGGTATATCATCTCATCGACGGTGGCCGGCAAGGTGTTCTCGTGACCGGCGAAGATTGATGCGAGCGAGTCACCGACCAGTATCATATCAACGCCGCACGACGATAACAGTGACGCGAAGATGAACTCGTACGCCGTCAGCATGATGATCTTCTCACCCGCGGCTTTCTTCTTCATGATATCCACTACAGTCTTTTTAGCCATGCGACCCTCCCTAACAGTGAAGGGGTATTGTAACCAAAAACACGCGAAATGTCAAATGATGTTTGCCATCAGGTTGGTTTTCAGGGGTGGCACAATCAAGGTCGCCCCGCTGATTTTGTGTTGTGATTGACACAAAACGTTTGGCGTTACCCTGCGCTGCGCTACGACAACGCCGTTTCGCTTATGTAATCATCGAGCATATTAGAGACAAACTGGTCGTCCGGGTCCCGTAGCATCATATCCTCAAGCTCCTTCTTCGCGGTACGCTTCAGCCCTAATTGTATCAGGCAGTCGATGTGCATCTTCAGGGCGGAGCGTACACTGCCGTCTAATATGCAGTATTCTTTCAGGTACTTGCGCGCCTCCTCAAACCACTCCTTCTCATAGAGCAGGCGGCCTAAGTTCAGAAGAGCCTGGTTATAGGTCGGGTCTATCGTCAGCACCATCTTGAAATGCTCGATCGCTTTATCTCTATTGATCTTCTCCAGGGCGAGCCCGATGTTGTTCAACCCTTAAGAGAAATACGGGTAGACCCTCACCGCCCTCTTCATCTCCTTCAACCCCTGCACGACATCACCCTGCATATACTCGCAGAGCCCGATAGCATTGATGATAAGGTGCTGTTTCGGGTCTGCCTTCTCGGCGGTCATAAAAAACTTCTTCGCCTCCTTATACTTCTCCAGATGATAAAGGGAATCCGCGACATGATAATAATCGCTTACAGACAGCTTTACCTTCGATTTCTTTATCTGCCTGAACATGCTGTGGGCATTTTCATAATCCTTCAGGAAATAAAGCGTGTTAAACAATGAGTGGATAACTCTGTCATCCGAGGGGCGCTTTCGCATCAGGCTCTCATAGCGCGCCCTGGCGGCATTATAACTCCCTTTAAATTGCAGGTCCAGCGCCTTGGAGTATGTCTTATAATCCTCGGCGTCAAAACTATCACTCCTCATCTCCCGCTTCCTGGCGGTAACGATGTAAGTGAGCGTAGACAATTCCTTTTCACCGCACAGCAGAAAACGCGGATTTATCTCCTTCTTGTCATAAGGAGCGATTTGGATTACGTTTAAGTCCCTGACCGAATCCACGGCAAAGTGGAAGTTATTCAGATGCGAAAGCAACTCTGGTTTTTGTATCCTGCTACAATAATCAGCGCTCCTATAGCTGAAATTCTTCTCATATACCTCATCAGAGCGCTTCAGGACACTCACCAGCCGCGCGCTGTCAGTCACTTCGCTACCGTTAGGGCTGGTAAGGATATATAAGAGCGCGTTCTTTGTCATGACACGCCTTATTTCGTTGAGCGATTGAAACGGGTAGTAGAGCCGCTCAAAAACATAATTCGATATTACAATATCAAACTTACCGTCCTTATACGGCATCGCCGAAGTATCCTCGTTCGGGGAGAACTGCACCCTGTCCCGGTTCAGGTAAGAGCGCGAGCTCTTGGTATCGATACTGACTATATCGTTGAACGATTCTGTTATCTCATCGTTGGTCATCTCCTTGCCTCTTATAACGCTATCCTTGTTCTTTATTACAAAATCCAGAAGCTCCTCATAATAGTTCGAGATCCTCTGTTCTGAATTGACGAACCGGTTCAGGCCGTGCACTATCGACGCGCCGTTGAGGCTTAAAAATATGCCAAGCGTCATGTACTTGTCAGGCTGGAGCAAAAGGATGCTCTTGCCGCTGACATCACCGATGTCCTCCATCAGAAGTGCAAATGATTCCAGCGACGCGCTTATCTCCTCCCTGATCACTTTATTGATGTGCTTCACTATCTCTTTGGAAATCAAATGCTGCTTCTCTAAGGAATACTGCTTTACATCATTCAAGATACTCTTCATCGCGCCTTCTCCCATGATAAAATTCCAAGCGTAACGCTTGGCCTGATTATGCTGCAAGCCTGCCCATTCTACGTCTACGAGGCACCGCAATTTGCCCCCCATCCCTTGATGGGGGATGGAACATTTATCCTAAATCATCTAAAAATATTAATGCATTAAGTATAGCACAGAATATCGATTTGTGAAGGGGCAGAGTGATTTTATTTGTATTTTTTTCAGGCGCGCCTGTTTTTATCTTCGGTTTTATTACCGCAGCCTGCTTCATACTTACACCTGACAGCCCGCAACTTGCTGCGGGGGTAGTTCGTTGATTTTCTTGTCTGGACGCAAAAAAACTATCTGATATAAATCACTTTTGTAAGGTAGAATGAGATGATCGCATCGCCGAAGAAGAGGTATATAACGCCCGCGGCGGCTAAGAACGGCCCGAACGGTATCGGGTGTTTCGCTCCTTTTTTGGAGATCATGACGTATGGGATACCGTATAAAGCTCCGAGCAACGAGCTTACGAAGATGATGAAGAATACGGAGCGCAGGCCGAGAAACGCGCCGAGCATGGCGAGCAGTTTTACGTCGCCCATCCCCATCCCCTCTTTCTTTTTGACTACATAATAAAGAGCGGCGACGAGCAGCAGGAACCCTGAACCGGTAACGGCGCCGAGGAGCGCGCCCCTGACCCCGACGATCAGCCCTAACCGCCTTGAGAAGAACGAGGCGGCAACACCGATAACGAGCATCGGTATCGATATCACATCAGGAATAATATAGTGGTCTATGTCAATGAATGTTATGACGATGAGCGCGCAGATGAACAGGTAATAAAAGGGCAGCGCGGGAGTGAGCGAGAATTTCATGTACAAAGCGAGTGCGAGCAGGGCGCTTAGGAGCTCGACCATCGGGTAGCGCAACGAGATCTTCTCCTTGCATGAGCGGCACTTCCCACCCAAAAAAATGTAGCTGATTATCGGTATGTTGTCGTACGGTTTGATCTTCGCTTTGCACTTCGGGCATGAGGACGGGGGGAAGACGATCGACATATCGTTTGGTATCCGGTATATGCAGACGTTCAGGAAGCTGCCGACCACCGCACCGAAAGCGAATATGAAAGCCGGTATCACCTGGTAATAAACGTAAGGAGCCACTACTTGCCCCCCCTCTTACCCCAGTGCAGCTTTGTGCGGAGTATCTCAAAGTAGTCCTTCTCGAATGACTGTATGAGTTTGAGCTTCTTATGTGATTGTTTTATGATCACTTCGTTCTGGTACTCGAGCCTGTCGCTCACCTGCCCATCTAACGTGAGCTGAACGTCGTCACTTTTTGAGGTGAGTTTGACCTTTATCACAGAGCCGCCGGGTACGATTATCGGTCTGTGAGTGAGTGTGTGGGAGCATATCGGGGATATAACGATGCAATCCACCGACGGGTAGATGATGGGGCCTCCCGCGGACAGCGAATAGGCGGTAGAGCCTGTCGGCGTCGAGATGATAAGGCCGTCGGACTGGTACGTCGTGACGAGCATATCGTTTATCGTCAACTCGAGCCGGATTATCCGCGCGAGCGCCCTTTTGTTGATCACAACATCGTTGAGTACTATGTATTCATTGGATTTACCGTCATGCCTAATCCGCGCGCTAAAGGTCGTGCGCGGGCTGAGCCGGTAGTCCCCACGAAGCACCCTTTCTAAATCAGGGTACATCCCTTTTAGCGTGATCTCGGTCAGGAAACCAAGAGTGCCGATATTTATACCAAAGACCGGTACGCTGAAATCGACGACATGTTTTACTGTGGACAGGAGCGTACCATCACCACCAAGCGTGATGATAAGGTCTACGCCGCCGAACCTCTCCCTGCCCTCGGACAGCGGCCTGGCCTTGAGCGCTTTCGCGAGATTTTCCTCAAAGAAGCAGCTGATATTGCGCATGGACAACCATTTATGTAGCTCTTTTGCGTGAGAAAGCGCCTTTTTGCTGTTTCTTTTGCTTATGATCGCGACGCGCGTTATCTTTTTACTTTTTACCATAATAATAGATACGAAAATACCCTTTACAGGTCAAGGTCGATCACCCTGGCGCCCCCGGGGACATCCAGGCGGAACATCTCATCCTTTATGTCACCGTTTATCGTGGCCTGGTCATATTCCACCTCTATCTTGGCGTCAAGCTCAAGGAACTTGATAGTTATCAGCATCGGCATCATAGCGCCCTGCACCTCGTTAAACCTGGAGAAATTGACCACGGAAATAAGATCATCGTCAGAATTGAAGACCGCGCATTTAGTTATTACCTGAAATTCAGGGTCAAACCAGAGCACTTTTTTATCCTCACCGTAATAGTATATTTTGTATATGTTCCTGTCCTCGAGAAATTTTATGACAACGCTGTCGTCATCGTTCTTCCTGACGCCGCCAAGCAGGTAGTAGGAGAATTCGTCCACCGATACGTCAAGCGGCAGCACTTTCTGGATATTCTCCAGGGAGTTCGCACCGGTGAAAAACTTGTTCTCCTTTGGTATGAATATGCTGAACGTGTCCTTTTGTGATGCGAAGAAGAATATAGCCTGTCCGAAGAATGAAAAGCTCTCTAAGCGGACTTTACCAGGCCTCTTTATCAGGATGACCCCTGTCGCGCTGTCAGATTTGGTGGAGTTTGATATCTTGAGCTTACCGCTGCCCTGGAATGACTGGAAGCTTTGCGTCCGCGCGTCGATCAGGTTCAGATAATCCTCTTCAGAGAAGGCCACGCCTGGCTGGGGCTTCGTCAGCTCTTTTTGCGCGGCACAGCTGAATAAAAGGAATATAAGTGAAACTATCGGTATGGTCTTAAATATGGGCGGCGAGTCGGTTTTCCTCAATGAAAAAATTATAGTTCCTCTTTTATTCTATTTATTTTCTTGATGATATCGTCCTTATTGTCAGGGGCGTTCTCAAGCGCCCTCTCATAGCTCTTAATAGCCTTAAGTTTCAGCTCAAGCTCATAATATACATCACCAAGATGCTCGATTATGATCGGGTCTTCAGGCGCTAACCCCGTGGCTTCCTCAAGCGTACCCGCCGCCTTTTTCAGCTCACCCCGCCGGTAATATAACCAGCCGAGGCTGTCTGTGATGTATCCGTCACCGGGCTTTAACTTCAATGCCCTGTTTATGTACTCCTCGGCAAGGTGGAGCTTGATGCCGCGGTCGGCGTAGGTATAACCGATATAGTTAAGCGCGTTCGCGTTCTCCGGATCGTAGATCAAGACCTTCTCCATCTCCTTCAGGCTCCTGTCCGTATCACCGAGCTTGTCGTAAAGGACACCTAACCTGAACAGGTAATATATGTTCTTAGAATCATCGCTTAGCGCCAGATTGATCGTTTCAATAGCATCGCGGTAACGTTTCGCGTCCTCGTAAATGGAAGCGAGTATCCCGTATAACCGCAGTTTCTGTTCAGGTACCTTCACAAGCAGAGCTTTTATCAGACCGATAGCTTTGTCAAGTTGATCCTGCCTGTCATAGATAACAGCGAGCCTGATCTGGGCGTCCAGAAAATATGACGATGATTCTAAGATACCCTGAAAAATCTCGATGGCCTTATCGTTATCCCTGCTCTCTTCATATATCGCCCCTAAATAGTACCTCGCCTCGTAGTTCTTTTCGTCTAATATAATAACCTTATTTAACTCTTCCTTGGCTTTTTGTAACTTATTCATCTTATAGTAGACAAGCGCGATCTTTACTTTCAGATCGACGTCGCTTCTTAAGTATTTCTTCATCGTAGTATAATACTCAAGCGCTTTCTCATAATTCTGCCTGCGTATGTATATCTTCGCCAACCGCTCCATTATCCTGGTGTTGTACGAATGGAAATGCATGATCTTCTCATACAGCGCGATCGCCTCATCATCCATACCCTTGAATTCATATAATATACCAAGCTCAGAGAGCGCCGCCTCAAAATAAGGCTTGATCTCCACTGTCCTTTTGTAATATTCAAGCGCCTCATCATACTCCTGGATCTTTCTGTATGTCTTTGCTAAATAGAAGTTTGCCATAACATGGTAAGGCTCTTGTTCAAGAACGCTTTTAAGCAACATGATCGCTTCTTCATTCTTATCGTTATCATAATAAAGCGTGCTTAGATGCAGTAGCGTATTAATGTCATTAGGCAGTACTTTAAGAATTGCCTTTAGCTCTGCAATCGCCTCATCCTTCTTGTTTAACGCGGAATAGATCAGCCCTAACCGCCGGTGAGCCTCTGTGTAGTCAGGGTCTATTTCAAGCGCCCTTTTACTGTACTCGATACCTTTATCATAAAATCGCTTAATGGAGTTCAATTCTGCTATTTTGACAAGAAGGTACGGTGATGATGTGTCATATTCTATAGCTTTTTCAAGCTCATCTAACGCATCATCTATCTTGCCGTTTGCTTCACAAGACTTTGCTATCAAGAAATGATAATAGGCTTTTGAGGAGCCCTCTTCCTTCTTACCGGTTGTCGATTGATCGCCATGGTCAACCGCCTCTGACTGACAATACCCGCTACTATAATTCGCGAATTGCAACAGTACGGCAAAAAAAGTCAAGAAAGTTAAATAGGCTAATTGTTTAAGCAGGTTACTGCCACTTGTCACATACTTCATGCTACCACCATATCCTAATTACACTTATTTTTAAGCATAACACATTCTGTCCATAAAATCAAACCTTAATTTACCATCGCGATGGTTTTCAAAGAGCGCCTTCATTTTGATATCGCTGATTATTACACTGAAATTGACACAAAATACTTGACGTTGCTTTTATAACAGTTTTTTATTTGTAATCACAATAGCACAAACTGCGAGGAAATGCGAGTAAAATAATTAGTAGATACTTAAAAATAAATCGTTTTTATAAAGTTTTTCTTGACAGGTATAGTATGATTTTATAATATCCTATAAGGGTAAATGATGAACCAAGCTCTTTTACCTTAGAGGAAAAGGCGTGAGTAAAAAGGTTTTAGTAGTAGATGATGAGATTCATATAATCAAGATCATTCAATTCAAGCTTAAAAGCTGTGGGTATGAGGTCGTTTACGCCCAAAACGGTGAAGAGGGTCTTGAAGTTGCCAAAAAAGAGCTCCCTGATATTATCCTTCTGGATATCATGATGCCTGTCATGAATGGCTACGTGATGCTCGAGGCTCTCAAAAAATATGAGAATACCAGGGATATCCCGGTTGTCATGGTGACGGCGAAGACTCAGCGGGTCGATACCATGAAAGCGGAGAAGCTTGGTATCGCTGAGTACATATTCAAACCGTTCAGCCCGGACAAAGTCCTTCACGTAGTCCAAAAGATAATCGGTTCCCCCCCCTAACCCCTAACCCCATTGACAACCACAGGTGAATAAATTATTATCGCTCTTATTAACTAAGTACAGGGAGATAATCATGTTACGTGCATTACCAATAATTATTTCGTGCCTGCTTGTAGCGGCGCATTATATGCGCATGAGCGCCGGCGGGCTGGTCATCATGTGGCTGTCTGCGCCGATCCTGCTCTTTTTCAGGCGCCGGTGGGTACCAGCTATCGTTACGCTGCTGCTCATCGCGGGCGCATCGGTGTGGGGGCTCACCACCCTGCGGATATGGCAGGCGCGTGCGAGGATGGGGGCGCCGCGTCCCCGCATGGCTTTCATCTTAGGCGGCGTCGCTCTTTTCACTGCCGCTTCGGCGCTAGTATTCCTTACAAAGACGCTGAGGAAGCGGTATCGCTCGAACCCCGGTTCATCTATGGCGGGCGCCGCCGCGTTCATCCTGACCTTTCTTACATTCGCGATAGTGCATTATAAAGTGGGATTCCCTGTGACCCTGCTCGGGCGGTTCATGTATAACGGTGGGTGGTTAGAGGCGTTCTGGCTCTCAGTATACGCGGGCATACTCGCTGATATCCTTACAAACGACCCGCTGCAAACAAAAAAACTGCGCCCGATACTCTGGGGCGGGTTCTCGCTCATCTTCTTCACTCAGCTTATTTTGGGGCTTACCGGTATGAGCCGGTTCCTCATGACCGGTGCGCTTCACCTGCCGGTACCCGCGCTTATAGTCGCCGGCCCCATATACCGCGGCGCGGGCTTCTTCATGCCGATACTGTTTGGTGTTACGCTACTGCTCACCGGCCCCGCGTGGTGTAGCTGGCTCTGCTATATCGGGTCGTGGGATGACGGCTGCTCGCGGCTTAGAAAGAGAGTGGATCCGCTACCGCACTACAGGAAGTATCTACGTGTAATAACGCTCGCTTGTGTCATTCTGGCCGCCGTGCTGTTACGCTATTTCGGCGTAAAGAACGACTTCGCAGTTTACGCCGCCGGCGCGTTCGGGGTTATAGGTGTGCTCGTGATGCTTACATGGTCGCGAAGAACCGGCGCGATGACCCATTGTACGGCATACTGCCCTATCGGCCTGCTCGCCACCCGCATCGGTAAGATCAACCCGTTTCGGATTGCTATATCTGAAAAATGCGACGATTGCGGCAGCTGCACCAAAGTATGCAGGTACGATTCGCTTTCACCTGACGATATCAAAAGGCGCGCACCGGGCGAGGCGTGCACACTTTGCGGCGACTGCGTAAGCGCATGCAAGGGCGAGAACATCACGTACAAATTCTGCGGGCTCTCTCCCGCCATGGCGAGAAATATATTTATTACGCTCATCGTCTCGCTTCACGCTGTTTTTCTGGGTATCGCGAGAATATAGTCAGCCGATCGCTTTTTTGCCCTTTTCACCGGTACGGATCCGGATACATTCGCTAAGGTCAGTGACAAATATCTTCCCGTCACCGATCTCACCGGTGCGGGCGCCCCTGATGATCGCGTCTACCGTCGCCTGAGCAAACTCATCATTAACGGCGATCTCTACCTTGATCTTGGGCAGGAGGTTGACCTGGAATATAGTTCCCCGATACGATTCGGTATAGCCTTTTTGCTGCCCGCAGCCCTTTACCGGACCTACTGTCATCTTATGTATATCAGCCTTAAAAAGCTCTTCTTTTACGGCATCCAACTTCTCTGGCTGTATAATAGCCTCTATCTTTTTCATATCATCTATCCTCCGTTTCTTTATAGCGCTTCTTCTGGATAAGCCTCGATCTTGTGGATCGACAGATCCGGTCCCATTATCTCATCGTGCTCAGAGAGCCTGATGCCTACTGTCACATCCAGCACTTTGTAGACTACAAAGCCGCAGACGAAAGCTAACACAAGCGCGGCGACAGAACCGACCGCCTGTGCCAGAAAGCTGACACCACCCAGACCGCCTAACGCTTTGCTCCCGAAGATACCGCACGCGATACCGCCCCAGGTACCGGCGACACCGTGGAGAGGCCACACGCCTAAAACGTCGTCGATCTTCAGTACCTCTGTCTCGATGTGAAAGAGCTTAACGAAGATGACTGCGGCGACTCCGCCGACGACGAGCGCGCCTAACGGGTGCATGACGTCAGAACCCGAACAGACCGCTATCAGACCGGCAAGCGCACCGTTATGTATAAATGTAACATCATTTCCTGAAACAATCAATGCCGCAATTATTCCACCGACCATCGCCATAAGCGAATTAAGCGCGACGAGACCGGAGATGCCGGCGATATCCTGGGCGCTCATGACATTGAACCCGAACCAACCGACACAAAGGAGCCAGCTGCCCAACGCGAGGAACGGTATGTTACTGACCTTTATCGCGTTGCTCGCGCCGTTTACATACCTTTTCAGGCGCGGCCCTAATATTATAACTGCCGGCAGCGCGATCCATCCGCCTACCGAGTGGACAACTACCGAACCTGCGTAGTAATGGAACGGTATCCCGCCGGTGATGGTGGTCAACCAACTGCCAGCCTGACCTAAAAGCGGGTTCTGCCCCCACACGAGCGACTCGAAGAAAGGGTAGACTATCCCTGCGAATATAGCGCCCGCGATGATCTGCGGCCAATACTTCGCGCGTTCGGCGATTCCACCAGAGATGATCGCCGGTATACACGCGGCAAATGTCAATAGAAAGAAAAAGTGAACGAGATCAAAGCCCTGGTTGTCGCCGAGCAACTCACTGGCAGGCACCAAAAACGATATCCCGTATGCTATCGGGTAGCCGATGATGAAGTAGACCAGCGTCGTAAACCCCCAGTCTGTCAGGATCTTGACAAGCGCGTTCACCTGGCTCTTCTTCCGTACCGACCCAACCTCTAAGAACGCTAAACCGGCGTGCATCGAAAATACGTACATTGCCCCTAATAGTAAGAACAAAACGTTACTACTGTTAAACAGTTGATTAAAAGTTACTTCCATTTGTTACCCCTCCCCAATTGATTTATACCCTGCCGCAAGTCAGCACATAAGCACCTGAAAATGCAAGAGTTATAAGCATAATGATCCTTGATGGCTTTCCTCGAACCAAAAAAGACCTAAAATGACACCAGGGTATTTTTGCGGTGATTATATTACTTCAATGTAAAATCCAAGTTAAATGGATGTTAAAAGGATGTTAAAGAATTGTTACGCGCTTAAACTATTTACATGGTGGTGGTGTAACGCAGTTAGAGGTGTAAGGTGGCTGTGCCCGCCGAGAAATCTGCGTTATCCTTGAACTGCCTCGCGGCGCTAATATTTCTTGACAAAACGTGCAAAGAAGCCTTATAATTATAAGTGAAGGAATAAATTGGGTTGGGCATCATGCCCATAAAAAGAAGTGTTGTCTTGGGGAAAAAAACAACGATATTGAAAAAAATGTTCATCGCCGGTTTAGTGCTGGCTCTATTCGGGGTCAGTACTGTCGCCGGGGTGTTCTATTTCTTCTCGCGCGACCTGCCAAAACTCGACAGGCTGTCAGATTACAAACCGAAATTAAAGACGAAGGTCTTCTCCTCGGACGATAAGCTCATCGGTGAGTTTTATGTCGAGAACCGTGAGATGGCCGATATGGACGAAGTGCCGCAGAGTATGATAAACGCTATTATCGCCGCCGAGGACAAAAGCTTTTTCAGGCACAGCGGCATCGATTTTGTTGGTATCTTGCGCGCGGCGATTGCCAACTTCTTGGCAGGTGACATCAAGCAGGGCGCGTCTACAATTACCCAGCAGGTGGCGAAGACATTTCTCCTATCATCAGAGCGGAAGTATAAGCGTAAGATAAAAGAGGCGATTTTGGCGTCGCGTATCGAGGATAAGTTTACGAAACGCGAGATTCTGCACCTTTATCTGAACCAGATATTTTTCGGGCACAATTCTTACGGCATCAAGGTAGCCGCGAGGAACTATTTCGATAAGGACGTGCGGGATCTGAACATTGCCGAGTGCGCCCTTTTAGCGGGGTTACCGAAAGCGCCGAGTGCGAACTCACCGTTTGTCCGCCCGAAAAGAGCGCGGGAGCGGCAGCGCTATGTTTTGCGCAGGATGAAGGAGGATCGCTTCATCAACGAGGATCAGTACAATCAGGCGCTGGATTATACGCTTAACTTAAAAGAGTACGTTAATTCGAGCAAGACTGTCGCCCCGTATTTTACAGAGTATATCCGCCGGTACTTAAAGAGCAAATATGGAGACGATGCGGTCTATGAAGGCGGCATGACAGTATATGCGACGGTTGACACAAGGCTCCAGAAGGCGGCGCAGGCGGCGATAAAGAAGGGTGTGCTTGATCTGGATAAGCGGCAGGGTTACCGCGGCGTCCGGCGCGAGCTTGAACCAGAAGAGATAAACGAGTTTATTTTGGCGACTAAGGATGATAAAAAGTTAGAAGAGCTTGAATTAGGGAAGGTATACAAGGATTTCGCGGTTGTGACCATGGTGGATGATAAGACGGACAGTATCCATATCCAGCTTGGTAAGCATTTAGGTGTCATAGAGATGGAGAAGCTGAACGTGCAGGAACCAAACCCAGGGGCGATACCGCCATACAAAGTGGTTATCAAAAAGCCGCATGAAGTGTTCAATCTTGGTAACGTGATCGATGTAACGGTGACGGATGTCAAGATAGAGGATCTCGAGAAGGGTACGAAGACGTATAAGTTCTCGCTGTACCAGGAACCGCTTGCGCAGGCGGCGATTATGTCGATGGATGTCCGCACCGGTTTCGTCCGCGCGATGGTAGGCGGATACGATTTTGCCAAGAGCGAGTTTAACCGCGCAGTGCAGGCGCACAGGCTGCCGGGTAGCGCGTTCAAACCGGTTGTCTATGCAGCGGCGCTGGATAAGAAGCCGAAGAAGAATGGCAAGTATTATACGCCCGCGACACTGCTTTATGATACTGCGCGGGTCTTTGAGGATGGTTACAAGCCGAGTAATTACGGTAATAAATTCAAGGGCGCCATACCGCTTAGGATAGCTCTTAATAAATCGATAAATGCAGTTGCAGTAAAAGTCATCTCCGATATCGGTACGGATTATGTCCAGGAATACGCCAAGAAACTGAGGATCGACTCGAAGATCAACCCTGACCCGACGGCGGCGCTGGGTTCATCGACTATGACCCTTTCAGAGCTGACGAGTGTTTACGGGATATTTGCGTCTGGTGGGCTCAAGGTGGAACCGGTCTTTGTTGTAAAGGTGTTAGACCGCGATGGAGAAGTGTTAGAGGAGTATATCCCGCCGAATGAGCGTGAGGAAGAGCCCTTAGAGGATGATGTATCAGCCAGGGAGGATGCTTTGCTCGATGAGCTGGCTCTCGAGGGAGAAGAACCTGTCGCGAAAGAAGAGGTGGAAGGGTTAGAAGGGACAGAAGAGGAGATCACAGATGACCCGCAACGGGTGATGGATCCCGCTACCGCGTACGTCATGACCAGTCTTTTGACGAGCGTTGTGCAGGCGGGTACCGGTTGGCGCCTCAAGAAGGAGTTTGGCAAGCTGCCGTTAGCCGGTAAGACCGGTACGACAAATAACTGTATCGACGCGTGGTTCATGGGATTTTCACCAGAGATAGTCACAGGCGTCTGGGTCGGTATCGATGAGAAGATGTCGCTGGGCAGGGTGGAGACCGGCTCGCGCGCGGCGGCGCCGATTTGGGTGGATTACATGAGGGAGGCGCTGAAGGGGAGACCGGTGCAGAACTTCCCGATACCAGATGGTGTTGAGTTTGCCAAGATAGACCCGAAGACCGGACTGCTTGCCCGTGAGGATACGAAGGACGCGGTATTCGAGTGTTTCAAGAAGGGTACAGTCCCGACAGAATATACAAGCCAACCAGAAGAGCTTTTTTCGATTGACTCAGAAGATACCGGTATTCACCTGGAATACCCGGGGGATATAGATGGTAACGGAGCTGATGTCGTTATAAAAACAGATGGCGAAGATGACGAGACTATTCCCATCGCGATTCCCTGATTTATTTTTGCTTTCCCCACAATTAAGATGAACATTGAAACAATAATAATGTTATTTTATCTCACTGCTGTCTGGTTAAACATAATGGTTTGCATTGATTCCGCTTTTAAAACATATAGTTAGGTTGCTTTAGCAGCGTTATCGATTTCAAATGCCATCGAAAAGTTACGCTAAATCAATAAGTTAGAACTCAAAATGTGGCGTTTTAAGCGTAAACCGGACAGCAGTGATTTTATCTATATAAAGACTCCTGTACGGCTTAAAAAACTCCCCTACCTTGATGGGGCATCCAGATGCACAAGGACAAATGGGTGGGTAAAAACGTTAACAATATCAAGAGACGTCACCCCCACACTAACCCTCCCCAGTCAAGGCTGTGCAAGAGTCTTTAATTATTAACACGGCAACTAAACAAGTATGCTTTATTGTCAAAAATATAGCAGGTTGTCATTCCTGCGAAAGCAGGAATCCAGCTGTTATTATTAGCTTTATGGGTCCCCGCTTTCGCGGGGATAACGTGTCGTAAAAGCACACTGTTTGATTGCCGGATTAATATAAGTCAGCCAGTGACCTTGTTTGAGGAGAGGCTTTTTGATGCAAAAGGCAATGAGGTGACAAGGGGGGACATAGATGAGGTGGCAGTAAGAAAAATTATGATAGATTTATTAGCACGATATCTTCAGGAGTAAAAACGGCGGCAGTCACGAAGACTGCTAAAATTATGAAGCTATCAGGCGAACAGAAGGTTAGGATAGATAAGCTTATTAAAAAACACGGTTTTGAATTATTTATTGTTGATATTGAGTTGATAATGTAATATAATAATTAGCCAAATAATTATGAACGAGTAGCATAAGGAGAAATATGAGAACAGGTCGCATGAAGTTAAGTCTACTTCTTGTTTTAATCACACTGGTTATTTCCACACACGCCTTTGCGGCGCTGACATGGTGGGAGGTCGGCGTTCCATACAGGGTCAAGATATTCACTATGGGGCTCAGCAACAATGAACTGTATGCCGGTACATGGGGCAAGGGTGTATATAAGCTCTCATCCAGGGACTCTATGTGGCATGAGCTGAATACCGGTCTGACCAACAGTGAAGTGA
>JAJRZU010000042.1 GCA_024275075.1 Deltaproteobacteria bacterium
CAAACTGTATGCTTTTGCGGCGCGTCATCCCCGCGAAAGCGGGGATCCATCAAGATAATAATAACAACTGGATTCCTGCTTTCGCAGGAATGACAACCTACTATATGGGACTTAAGCCAAATAGCAAATTATTCATATTTTTTAAAAAGCTGTCGCTGTAAGTACCTGATAAAAGGGGGTGCGACCAACGGGAGCGAAGGGGGAATTTCTTTACAGTACAAATTCCTTAAATTGTATAGGGCAACATGCCCCTTATGGGTTAGAAAAGAGGGCGTGTCAATCTTTCAGGATAAACCGGTACGGCTTCAGTGACCACTCCTCGCCGGCATAGTCGACACCGATTCTTGGTGTTTGTACGATCTTCTTCTTGTCTGCCGGTTCGCCGCGATCCTCGATCCATAGGCCGGTTTCTAACGCCGCCATCTTCTTGTTGAACGTACCGTCCACCCCAAGGTATTTGGTCAGGCGCGCGGGGCCGCTTATCTTACCGGCGCCCCGTATCAAGATCGCCGCGGGGTGCTCCTCCTCACCGACAACGATATTCAGCATCCAGTGGATACCGTAGACGAAGTAGACGTACCAGGCGCCGCCGCGGGCGAACATCACTTCATTCCGGCTGGTTCTGCCCTTGCTCGCGTGTGAGGCCTTGTCGTGAACCCCGTCATAGGCCTCGACCTCGTTTATCTCAAGAGCGATCTCTTCTCCGCCCTTAATGCGGACCAGGTACTTACCAAGCAGTTTTTCGGCGATTTTTATAGTGTCACCAGAAAAGAATTTTTCATCAAGAATACGGCGCATATACTCCCCTGACGTGTTAGACGGTTGTTTTTACCATAATAAAAAGGCTCTGTCAACAAATATGTCTATATGAATATAAATATTATCCTCATGGATTGGGCGGCATGCCCTTTTTCCCTTTGACTTACATTGTTATTGTGGTATCTTTTAAAAAAACAACAAACTTACTCATTAATGTCATTCCCGTGGCAGTAATCGGGAATCCACTGTTTTTATTGTGTGTTTGTATATTCTCCATAGTAGCGTTTTTTACAACAACTATTTATTTTTGGAGGTTTATCATGTTACAAAAAGTGATACTTGTCGTTTTGACGGGCTGGGCGACCGCCCTGTGGACGCGCTCGGCGGCAAAACCCCACTCGAGGCGGCGGCCACCCCGAATCTGGACAAAATAGCCACTATGGCCGAGTGCGGTATGGCGCACACCTTAGGGCGCGGGCTAAGACCCGGCAGCGATACGTCGCATCTCGCCATTTTCGGTTATGACCCGGAAAAATACTATTGCGGCAGGGGGCCGATAGAGGTGTCAGGCCTTGGTATGGAGCTCAAAGACGGGGATGTGGCTTTGCGCGGGAACATGGGCACGGTTGATGATGACCTGCTCATCAAGGACAGGCGCGCCGGCCGGATCCGCGATGTATCACCTTTCACGAAACTTATCGACGGGATGGAGGTAGACGGCGTCACGTTCATCGTCCACCCTGGTACGGCTCACAGGGCGGGCGTCATAATGCGCGGCACGGGTCTTTCAAGCAAGATAACCGAGGCTGACCCGCATGAACCGGGCAGACCGGTAGAGACGGTGCTCCCGAAGGATGACACCCCGGAGGCGAAGAAGACTGCGGATGTCCTGAACAAGTTCTTAAGGGAAGCGTATAAGGTGTTGAAGGACGCGGACGCGAACAAGGAGAGGGTTCAAAACGGTGAGCTGCCGGCAAACTTCCTGCTCGTACGCGGCGCCGGTCAATATAGCGCGCTGCCGAAATTCATCGACAAGTGGGGGTTCGACGCGTGTTGCATAGCCGGCGGCGGGCTCTACAAAGGCATCGGGACTTTTTTGGGGATGGAGATAATAGACGTACCCGGGGCAAACGCGCTGCCGGACTCTGACATAGAGGCGAAATTCAAGGCCGCGACCGCACAGCTTGGGAGGCACGATTTCGTGTTCGTACACGTAAAGGCGACTGACTCTCTGGGGGAGGACGGCGACTATACCGGTAAGAAGGAGTTCATCGAGAAGGCGGACAAGGCGATCGCACACCTCGTCGATCTGCCGGACGACGCACTGCTCATCGTCACAGCCGACCACACGACACCATGCGAGCTGATGGCGCACTCCGGCGACCCGGTACCAATAATGCTACGCGGGAAAGGCGTCCGCACCGATAACGTTACCGCTTTCGGTGAACGTAGCTGTGCGCGCGGTGGGCTCGGCTTCATCAGGGGCGTCGACATCATGCCGCAGGTGCTCAACCTCATGGGGCGGCTCCACCTGATCGGGGCGTGATTGGGCGGGTGGTGCGCACCGATAACGTTGTATTTTAGGAAAAGCGATATGGGTAGTACGCCCTGCCCCTATGGCCTGAATTCCTTGAGGTCTTCTTTGAGAGCCTTGAACAGAGCCTTGAGCGCGACTTCATCGACAGTGGCGGACAGCTTTATCACCTCGTAGTTTATATCGTTTGATGAGATAGTATCCTCTGACATTTCCATTACGTCATCAAGATCATCATAAAAATCACTGACGAGATCATCATAGTAATCTTTGTCGCTGTCATACTCGAAAGTGAAGAGCGCCTCTGTAGGAAAGTAGGTAATATCAAAAGCCTTCTGGACTTCGACAAGGTTCACCATATCTCTTCTTAAAAGCGGTGACTCCTTATATTTTGAGACCCCCTCCTTACTGAAATATTCGTAGAGCAACGCGCATTTCTTCGCATAGTCCATCTCATAATAATCGAAGTCAGATTCTGGGTCATACACGATATTTATCGAGATTATCCGCTCGCTGACCGGCCCGGGGCTCTCGTCCATCTTCGGGAAGTACTTCAGTTTATATATCTCAGAGATTTGCAGGTCGCTCACGAGAGCTTTCATCTCATCGAAATAAACGTCAAACCCCTCTTTTAACATGACCTCATTCACTATCGCCTCCACTTTATAAAAATAGAACTTGTCACGTTCAGTCAGGGATATCTGGCTCGCTTCATCAAGGATCTTAGGCAAAAGCTTCTGCACATCTACATCTGATATATCGACCGCCTCTGTAATCGCGTCAAACATGCCCTGGTACGCCTCTATGTACTTTTCGTCCTTAAAAAAAGCTATCGTAAACAGTTTATTCGGTATGATCGACACCTTCTTCGACGTCTTCGTCTTCTTATACAGCTGTGGGTAAAGGTTGGTGTAGTCATCCTTATACCCGTTTATCGTAAGATACACCTTATTTTTTTTGTCGATCTTGCCCATCTGAATCAACTTCTTCATATAATAATCCATAAAAAGTATCTTTACCTGAAACGGGCTCTGGTACAGTGAGAGCCGGCGGTAGGCGTCTAACCGGAAACTCATGGGGAAGTGGTCATAGCGACCGACAAAGACCGCGCGCACCAGACGCTCCTCTGACAGCTTGGCGCTCCCGGGGCCGCCATCCTCATAGATAGTCCACAAAATACCAGGAGATTTCGTGATATCCGCATCAAACAGAGTATCGTAATTTACCGGCTCTGCGCAGTATGCTGATGAGCAATATATAAAGCATAATAAGATGATTGTCAGTAGAGATACCTTTTTATTGGGAAGCATAAACACCCCTTTATCTTTTTCATATAATTATAGTCTAAGATAATTGGTTGGCAAATTTTTTTTGGGGAACTCCTGCACGGCCCCTGTAAACGTCATTGCAAGGGCTTTCGCTTTTCAGAAAAACGCCGTGAACTTTTAAGCTTGTTTAAATATATATTTTTTGTTAATACTATTATGCAATGTTGCGTTTTTTTGAATATATCGGCGCTAAGGTCCTCAGCATATTAGAGGAGATGGGCAGGATCGTCTCGCTCTTCGTAAACGTGCTGCTCTGGTCACTGCGCCCGCCCATCAGGCTCAGGCTGCTATTTAAGCAGATGGAGTTCGTCGGGGTGAATTCCACGCTCATAGTGATGCTGACCGGCGCCTTCACCGGCGCTGTGCTCGCGCTTCAGACATATTACGGGTTCAGGAAATTCAGCGCGGAGAGCCTCGTCGGTTCCACTGTCGCGCTCAGCCTGACCCGCGAGTTAGGACCCGTCCTCACCGGATTGATGGTCACCGGCAGGGTCGGGTCGGCTATGGCGGCCGAGCTGGGCACCATGCGCGTCACCGAACAGATAGACGCGATGTACTCGATGGCGGTGGAGCCGGTCAAGTATCTGGTCGTGCCCAGAATCATCGCCGCGGCGCTGATGCTGCCCATCCTTACCATTATCTGTGACTTCGTCGGGGTCATCGGCGGCTACTTCGTCGGCGTCAAGCTGCTTGGCATCAACTCAGGCATATTCCTTAGCAAGATATATGAGATCGTAGAGCTTGACGATATCTATAACGGTCTCATAAAATCATTCGTTTTCGGCGTTATCCTCGCTATCGTCGGCTGCTACAAAGGCTTCTACACGAAAGGCGGCGCCGAAGGAGTCGGGAACGCCACAACCCAGGCTGTCGTCATGGCGTCTGTCATGATCCTTATCTCTGATTACATACTTACATCGCTGATGTTTTAGCAGGGTGATGCGCGTGATATTATTAGAGTATTCACCCACCCCTTTGTCCCCGTGCATCTGGATGTCCCATCAAGGGAGGGGGACAGTTTATAAGCCGCGCAGAGGTCTTTTTATTGGGGAACATCCCCTTTTGCAAACCTCCCACCTTCCACCACCAGAAAATAATGAGGCAGCGCCCCTGCGCAACCACTATCTGTAGTATGTCGCATCTATATATTGTGCTTTTATCCAAAATGTACGATTTTTTTTCATTTATTAGAAATAAATTAATAATTATTATTGACAACTACTTTATTTTTTGGGATAAATATGGTAAATGGTGGTAATAAGTGGTACGCAGTGGCGGAAAAGGACCCGAGATGTTTAGAGGACACTATGAACATAACATCGACGCGAAGGGGAGAGTCAGCATACCGGTGAAGTTCAGGGACGTCATCGCTGACAAGCATGACGGGAATCTGATGGTCACCTCTTCTGACAAGTCGTTGGTCGCGTACCCGCTCAATGAGTGGGTCACCTTAGAGGAGCGTTTGTTGAACCTGCCGCAGGCGAACAGCGACGTAAGGCGGTACTTGCACGTCTTTATGTCCGGTGCGGTCGAGTGTTCCATAGACAAGCAGGGCAGGATATTGATACCCGCGACATTAAGGCGCAATGCCAGTATTGAAAAAGAGCTCGTATTCGTCGGTATGTTGAACAAATTTGAGATCTGGAGCAAGGAGCTTTGGGATAAAGAGCTTGAGAAGGCCAGGGAGGACTTTGAGAACATCAGCGAAACACTTGCTGAGTTTGGTATATAACACAGGTGTATTCCGTGGGCGCTGAAAAAGGCAACTTTCATCTGCCGGTAATGGCAAACGAGATTATCGGTTATTTAAACATCGTACCAGGCGGCGCTTACGTAGATATGACATTAGGGGATGGCGGCCACTCCGCCATGATGCTCAAGAGGTTGTCCAAGGGTGGAAGGCTCATCGCTTTTGACAGGGATGAGCAGGCGATCATCAGAGCGGAAGCAAGGCTGAAAGAGATAGGCGGCGATTTTACATTAGTCAACGAGGATTTCGCCAAAGTCAGCGACGCTTTGATGGAGCTCGGGGTCAGCGAAGTAAACGGCTTCATCTTTGATCTTGGGGTATCGTCACAGCAGTTAGATGACGCTAAACGGGGTTTCAGCTTTTCAAAAGAGGCAAAACTTGACATGAGAATGGACAGAAGACAAGAATTGGACGCTTTTCATCTGGTGAACGAACTCTCATTTGGGGAGCTTCATAAAATAATAAAGGAATATGGCGAGGAACGGTTCGCAAAGAGGATAGCGTCAAGGATCGTTTCGCACAGAGCGACCCAAAAGATAACGACGACAAAAGCGCTGGCCGATATTGTAAGCTCAGCTATCCCAAGGAAGCTGCACCCAAAGAGGATACATGCCGCGACGAAGACTTTTCAGGCTCTGCGCGTCAGGGTAAATGATGAGTTGGGGGCGTTGCAAAAGGGGCTGGATGATGCCATCTCGCACCTTTCAAAGAGCGGGCGGATATGTGTAATATCATTTAACTCCTTAGAGGACAGAATAGTGAAGAGGACTTTTGTGGAGGGTACAGTCAAGTGTGAATGCCCGAAAGAGGTGATGTACTGCCGGTGCGAGCGGGAGCCGTACCTGAAGATCATCACCAGAAAGCCTCAGACCCCTTCTGCTCAGGAGGTCAGCCAGAACCCGAGGGCAAGAAGCGCGAAATTAAGGATTGCGGAAAGGATATAACAGTGGAAGCTATCGTAAAAAAGAACAGGGCTAGATTTAATGGCAAAAAGGTGTACAAGAAAAGAGCGTCGGCGAAAAAAAAGACAAAGTTGAACGTCCTTTCCATTTTAGCCTTTTTTGGTGTCTTCATTACAACGTTCCTCTTTTATACCTGGGTACATGTCCAGGTGGTTCACCTTGGTTATGATATCGCGCAGTCAAAGAAGTTATAGAGTGAGTACCTTGAGGTCAACAAGAAGTTAAAGACGGAGATAGCGACTTTAAAAACGCCGGTAAGAATAAAAGAACTGGCAAAAATAAAATTGGGGCTTAACGTCCCGCAAAAGGATCAGGTCATTGTCATAAAATGAGTAAAACAGTTGACAAAAGGTTCAGGTTCAGGATCGCGCTTATTTTCTTCGTTTTCTTATTAGCGTTTGCGGCGCTTTTTGTCAGTGCGTATAAGTTGCAGATAGAGCAGCACTCAAAGCTGATAGAAAGAGCTAAGAGCCAGCGGCTGCGCAGTGTCGCGCTTACGCCGCAAAGGGGTTTCATTTATGACACTAACGGTGAGATGTTAGCGGTAAGCATCGAGGTCGACTCGATCTATGCCAACCCGAAAAAGATCGGGGAGTCGAATGACGCGGCCAAAAAAATATCCAAAATATTAAACATTAATGGCAGAAGCGTGCTGAAAAAGCTTAAAAATAAAAAAACATCCTTTGTATGGCTAAAAAGGAAAGCGTCATTCAAGGAATCTAAAAAAATAAAAATAGCGGCTATTGAAGGCGTTGCTACGGTTCAAGAGAGCAAGAGATACTACCCGAACTTTAATCTGGCAAGTCATGTATTGGGTTTTTCGGGTATCGATTCCTATGGCTTAGAAGGGCTGGAGCTCAAATACGATTACTACATCAAGGGAGACCAGAGTTTTTTGTTAAGCGAAAGGGACGCACTGGGGAAAACGGTATCCGTGAAGAACAGCTCGGCGAAATGGGAGGATGGCTGCGATTTGTTCCTGACCATCGACAAGAGGATACAGGATATTACGCAAACGGAGCTGAAAAAGGCGGTAAAGGAGTACGACGCGAAATCGGGCATAGCTATCGTGCAGGATCCTCAAACGGGTAAGATTCTCGCTATGGCCTCATACCCGGACTTCAACCCGAACACTTTTGCCAAATCACTTAAGAGCGAGCTTCGGAACAAGGCTATCGCGGACAATTTTGATCCAGGCTCCACTTTCAAACCGTTTGTCGTCGCCGCGGCGTTAGAAGAGAATGTGATAAAACCGAATGATATCTTTTACTGCGAGGAAGGCACATATTACGTGGATTCTGTAAAGATACGCGACACAAAGAAGCATGGCTGGCTCTCTGTTAAGAATATCATCAAATACTCCTCGAACATCGGCGCTATCAAGATAGCCGAAAAGCTTGGTAAGGAGAAGTTGTATAACAGTATCAAAAAATTCGGTTTTGGTGATAGAAGCGGTATCGATCTGCCGGGCGAATCCGCGGGGAGGGTAAGAAACCACAAGAGGTGGACGAATGTCGATTTTTCCACCATAGCTTTCGGGCAGGGGCTGTCGAGCACCGCGCTCCAGCTTGTAAACGGGTTCTCGGTTTTCGCTAACGGCGGAAAGCTGATGCAGCCATATATAGTAGAAAAGATCATGACAAAGGATAAAACGCTCGTCAAAGAATTCACACCAACGATAAAGAGTTTTGTAATATCAAGCGAGACGGCTAAGCTGGTAACGAAATATTTGACAGCTGTCGTCAAGGAGAAGGGCACCGGTATGAGGGCTGCGTTAGATGGCTATGAGACAGCCGGCAAAACGGGTACTTCGCAAAAAGTCGACCATGAGCTGAAAAAGTACTCTGATGAAAAGTTCATCGGTTCCTTCATCGGTTACGCGCCGGCGGAAGACCCGGTTGTTACGGTCGGCGTCTTCATAGATGAACCCAAGGGGAGCAAGTACGGCGGTGTCGTTGCCGCACCGGCGTTCAGAAACATCGCGACGCAGATATTGAACCTTATGAGGGTCGCACCGTCAAGCGTGGTTTCTGACAAGAGAGCGAAGCAAAGAAGGCTTGCCGCGAACTATAAGCGAAAGGTAGACACTAAGACAGTAAAATTTGTCAACACAAAGGGTAATAAAATGGTCATGCCGGATTTAGAGGGGATGAGTTTAAGGCAGATAATAGATTCCTTTTCTGAGATAGACCTGAGTTTGAAGATAAGGGGCAGTGGTAAAGTCGTTGAGCAGTTCCCTTTGCCCGGTGTAATAATAAATAAGGGGAAAGCGGTTATTATCAGGTGCGCTTCTTAATTATAGATGGAACTGACAAAAATCCTAAAAGGGGTCAGGGTTAAAGGCAGAGTGAAAAAGATAGTGATCCAGAAAATATGCTACAACTCAAAAGAATGCGTCATGGGTTCGCTCTTTGTCGCGGTGAAAGGCACAGAGTGCGACGGTCACGATTTTGCCCTTAATGCGTATCAAAGGGGTGCAAGGGCGTTTATCGCTCAACGAAAGTTGAACCTTCCTGATGACGCGCATGAGATCATCGTCAGTGATTCAAGGCGTGCGCTAAGCGCCGCAGCCGCAAATTTCTACGGGAACCCGTCGCTTGAGATGAAAGTATACGGCGTCGTCGGTACGAATGGCAAGACCACGACCACATATATTCTCGAAGCGATCCTGCGCGAAGCCGCCATGAACCCGGGCGTTATCGGTACGGTAAACTACAGGTACGCGGACAAAGTGATCCGCGCGAACAATACTACACCTGAATCGCTGGATATGCAGCGCATGATGCGCATGATGCGGTCAGAGGATGTAAAGAGCGTTATCACGGAGGTATCATCCCACGCGCTTCACCAGGGCAGGGTAAACGGTATCTATTTCGATGCCGGTATCTTTACGAATCTGACGCAGGATCACCTGGACTACCATAAAAGTATGCGTAACTACTTCCTGGCCAAGAGGAGGTTCTTTAACCTCTCATTGATGCGCAGTAGAATGGAAAAGAGCGTATGGGCGGCGATAAATATCGATGACAAACACGGCGCGCGGCTGTTCGATGAATTCAAAGAGAGCTACAAGGTCATTCCGTTTGGCATGAGAAGATGCGAAGGCGTATACCTGAAGGACGCGGCGGTGACTGTCGATGGCGCGGCGCTGACAGTGCATACACCAAAGGGCGAAATGAAGATCGATACGCACCTCACCGGTGAGTTCAATATATATAACATATTAGGCGCGATCGCGCTTTGTGTCGGTGAGGGTATCCCTGCCGGCATCATCGAAAGCGGTATCAGGAACTTAAAGCAGATACCGGGCAGGATGCAGAAAATAAACACCGCCAGTGGCTGTATTTTCGTTGACTACGCGCATACGCCTGACGCGCTTGAGAGAGTTATCATGTCAGTTAGACGGCTTGGGGTGAAGAGGATCATCACCGTTTTCGGGTGCGGGGGTAACCGCGACAGGGGGAAGCGGCGCATGATGGGTGATATCAGCGCGCGACTGTCCGACATCAGTATCGTCACTTCTGACAATCCGAGGGATGAAGACCCGGGTGAGATAATTGATGAGATATTGCAGGCATTTAAGGAAGCGGGTAATGAGAAAAACGCCAAACGCTGCCTGCGCCATGTTGACAGGGAAGACGCGATCAAAGAGGCGGTCAGGCTTATGCAGGCGGGCGATGCGGTTATCGTCGCGGGTAAAGGGCATGAGGACTACCAGATAATCAGGGGAGAAAGGCTCCCTTTTGATGACATGCGTGTTGTAAAGAAATATCTAAAGAAATACAGGATAAAAGAAGTCCGCTAATGGAAGCACGTAAAAAAAAAGGACTTAATCTAACGGCAAAGGGGATTGCGAAGGTAATACACGGTCAGTTAAGAGGAGATGGCGATCTAATAGTTGACGGTATCAGTATTGATTCACGAAGCATAAACAGAGGCGATTTGTTTATTGCAATAAAAGGCGATTATTTTGACGGACACAGTTTTATTGGAGAGGCGATAAATAAAGGCGCTATTGGTGCTATTGTTGAAGAGGGAATATCTATGGATGAGAAGAAGAAACAATTAGATCTGCTGTTTAAAGTAGAGGATACGGTCAAGGCGTATCAGGATATAGCCGAAGATAACCGCTTGAAAAACTCCGCTAAGGTCGTGGCGGTCACCGGCAGCTCGGGTAAGACCACGACAAAGGATATGATCGGGCAAATTCTGTCTTCGAGCCACACATCCGCCATTATCAGCGAGAAGAACTTTAACAACTATATCGGTATACCGATGACGCTGCTTAAGATCCGCGATGAACACGAAGTCGCCGTAGTTGAGGTCGGCATCAACCAGATAGACGAGATGGACAGGTTGGCGAGCATGACGAACCCTGATATCGCGATAGTGACAAATGCGGGCAGGGCGCACCTTGAGTTCCTGAAGAATGTCGATACTGTCGCGTGTGAAAAGATGAAGATCGCAAACGGGCTGAAAGATGATGGAACGCTCATTATCAACTGTGACGATCTAAGGCTCTTAAGGTGCTCTGAGAAAAAAGATGTAAACAAAATGTCATACGGGTTCACGGCGCCGGCACATATAAAGGGTGAATCGTTTGAGGATATCGCATTAAACGAGAGCAGGTTAAAAGTGAGGTTAAAAGATGGGGAAGAGGTCACTATCCCCATGAAGATAAACGGGAAGCACAACGCGTACAATGCGCTCGCGGCAATCGCGACGGCGACGGCGTTGAATATACCTATACCAAACATCATCAACGGGCTGAAGGATTTCATACCCAAAGATATGCGCTCTGAGTACATCTTCTTAAACGATGGCATTGTGGTGATAAATGACGCTTACAACGCTAACCCGGATTCCATGGACGCGTCATTGACACTGTTTAAGGACTTGAAGGGCGCGCAAAAAAAGATAGTCGTTCTTGGCGATATGTACGAACTTGGTGATTACTCAAAAAAAGCGCATAAGGATGTCGGCGCTACTGTCGCCGGTTACAAATTTGATGTCGCGCTCTTTTATGGTAAAGAGATGCAAGAAGCCGCAAAGGCTGCCGGTCATTGCGGGATGGACAAAAACTACATATATTGGTTTAACAACCATGACACCTTGTTTGACGCGTTATGCGCGAATATCAATAAAGGTGACTGGGTGATAGTAAAGGGCTCGAGATTGAACAGTCTTGAAAAGATAGTTGCCCAATTAATTGAGAAAATCGGTGTTAATGAGATGATATGAAGTCTCGTTAGTTTATCCTCCTGAGAATAGGGGTTGGAATGGACTCCGGCCCCTATTAAAAAAGGGTGGAAGATGCTTTACAAATACTTATATTCCTTACATGACAAGATCTCGGTCTTTAACGTTTTCAAGTATACGTCGTTTCGTATAATACTGGCGGCGCTGACGTCTCTCTTTATCTGCTTCACGCTTGGTCCGTGGATGATCGGGAAGCTTCATAAATTGCAGATCGGGCAGACAATAAGAGACGATGGACCAAAAAGCCACATGGTGAAGACCGGTACGCCGACGATGGGCGGCACATTGATTCTCTTTGCGGTCATCCTCTCCACTTTACTGTGGGCGGATCTAACCAATACATATATCTGGATCGTGCTCGCGATCACCGCCTCTTATGGTGCGATCGGGTTCTACGATGATTATAAGAAGATCGTCCAAAAAGACTCTGTCGGGCTGAGGGGGAAATATAAGCTTGGCCTGCAACTGCTGATATCGCTTGTTATCGGTTACATACTGTTTATCAGCAAGGACTTTTCTACGACGATCACTATCCCATTCCTAAAGAATGTAGTACCGGATCTAGGGGCGTTTTACATTCTGTTCGCGATGTTTGTGATCAGCGGGTCATCAAATGCCGTCAATCTTACCGACGGACTCGATGGGCTCGCGATAGGACCTATCATCATCACAGCGGCGACATATCTTTTGTTCGCGTTTTTGGTCGGGCACGTAAAGTTTGCAAACTACCTCCAGATACAGTTTATCGCGGGAGCTAACGAACTAAGCGTTTTCTGCGCAGCGATAGTCGGCAGCGGGCTGGGCTTTTTGTGGTTCAACACATATCCGGCACAGGTGTTCATGGGGGATGTCGGGTCGCTCGCGCTTGGCGGCGCGCTTGGCACCCTGGCGATAATAACGAAGCAGGAGCTGGTGCTGGCGATTGTAGGCGGCGTCTTCGTATTAGAGACCGTCTCTGTCATAGTACAGGTCGCATCATACAAGATGACCGGCAAAAGGGTATTCCAGATGGCGCCGATACACCATCACTTTGAGCTGAAGGGGTGGGCGGAACCGAAAATAATCGTCCGGTTCTGGATAATCACAATAATACTGGCGCTTGTCGCTGTCAGCACGTTGAAATTGAGGTAAGGTAAAGATGGAAGAACAAAAGAGCGTAGGCATAGACAGGATACTGGTGTTCGCGATACTGATGCTACTGGGTATCGGGATAACCATGATCTATAGCGCAAGCTCTATTTACGCGGCAAAAAAATACGCGAACCAGTACTACTTTTTGCAGAATCAGCTTGTCTGCATATTAGGCGGGCTGGCGCTCATGTTCATCACCGCGAAACTGAACTTCAATATATACCGGAAACTCGCCTACCCGATGCTGATACTGGTGATAATATCACTGGGCCTTATTTTTGTACCCGGAATCGGGATGCGCGCGAACGGCGCTCAAAGGTGGATAAGGATCGGGATGCTTCGGCTCCAGCCGGCGGAGTTCGCCAAGATAGCCATAATATTCTATCTGGCGCACTCGCTGACAAAGAAATCCGAGAACATCAAGAGCTTCTCGATCGGGTTCCTGCCGCACATCATCATCACCGGTATCGTGCTCGCGATGGTCGTCATACAACCGGATCTCGGCTCCGTCGTTATTATCGGGGCAATACTGTTCACGCTGCTCTTTACCGCGGGTGTAAACAAGCTGTATCTATTCGCGTCGCTACTGGCCGCCTCACCGGTCATATACTACCTGATAATAAACTTTGATTACGGGGTGAAAAGGATTCTGACATTCCTGAACCCGTGGCAAGACCCGACCGGCGCGGGGTTCCAGATAATTCAGTCCTTTCTGGCGTTAGGTTCCGGCGGGCTGTTCGGGCTCGGACTGGGCGACGGTAAGCAGAAGCTGTTCTACCTGCCGGCGCCTCATACGGATTTCATCCTGTCTGTTATAGGTGAGGAGTTGGGGTTCATCGGCGTAAGTTTCATACTGTTCCTCTTCTTCATCGTTGTTTACAGAGGGTTCAAAATATCGCTGGAGGCTGAAAATATGTTCGGCTGCCTGCTCGCGCTTGGCCTGACGCTACTCATCGGGATGCAGGCTGTCATAAACGCCGGCGTCGTTATGGGGCTCTTACCAACAAAGGGGCTCGTGCTGCCGTTCATAAGCTACGGCAGGTCGGCGGTCATAGTCAGCCTGTTTGCTATGGGGGTGCTTTTGAATATTTCGTCAAGAAAGAAAAGCTGGTGATATGAGATTATTGATCGCCGGTGGCGGCACCGGGGGGCACCTCTTCCCCGCAATCGCTGTCGGTAAGGAATTCGCAGCCGCAGATAAAAGGAACAAGGTGCTTTTTGTGGGTACAACAAGAGGTCTTGAGAGGAAAGTCGTAGAGAAAGAGGGGTTCGATTTGGAGTATATCGACGTTAAACCGATGGTGGGGAAAGGCGCTGCCGATAAGATAAAGTCGCTCTTCACCCTGCCCGGCGCGCTAATGCAGTCATTGAGCATATTAAGGCGGTTCAAACCGGATTTCGTGCTCGGTGTCGGTGGATACGCGTCCGGGCCGGTAGTATTGGGCGCGAAAATGATGCTTCTAAGAACCGGTATACAAGAGCAGAACATCTTCCCGGGCATCACCAACAAGATATTGGGAAAGATTGCGGATAATATATTTTTAGCTTTCAAGGAGGCTAAGACTTTCTTTAAGAAGAGCAAGGTATTCGTAACCGGTAACCCGGTCAGAAAGAGCCTGTTTGACTGTAACGCAAACGACGCTTATGACTTCTTCATGCTTGATAAAGACAAATTCACGATATTTGTTTTCGGGGGCAGTCTGGGCGCCAGCAGCATCAACAAATCGTTTATAAACAACTTGGCGAAGCTTGACGCCATAAAGGACAATATACAGGTGATACACCAAAGCGGCGACAGCGATTACGATTTTGTCAAAGAGAGTTACGAGAACTCTGAGATAAAGTCGTTTGTCGCGCCATTTATATTTAATATGAAAGACGCCTACTGCGTTGCCGATATTATCGTATGCAGGGCGGGCGCGACGTCGATATCTGAGATAGCCGCGCTTGAAAAAGCAGCGATATTAGTGCCCTACCCATTCGCCGCCGCCGGCCACCAGAAGAAGAACGCGCAGGCTCTCGCGGCAAAGGGCGCCGCGATAATGATCGAGGACAAGGATCTGGACGAAAAATTGATGGACGTATTGACAGATCTTTATAATAACAAGGATAAGTTGAAAAAGTTGCGGGACAACATCGGTAAGACCAAGAAGATAGACGCGGCGAAAGAGATAGTTGACGTGATCGTCAACAGAGCCGCGGGTAAGGCAGGGCATGTTTAGAAAGGTTAATCATATCCACTTTGTCGGTATCGGCGGCATCGGTATGAGCGGCATTGCAGAGGTGCTAAGGAACCTGGGCTACGAGGTGTCAGGCTCGGATATCAGCAAGAGCGCCACTACGGACAGGCTCGAGAGGCTCGGTATCTCGGTCTATATCGGTCATGCCAAAGAGAATGTGAAAAACAGCAGCGTTGTCGTCATGTCATCAGCGGTAAAAAAGGATAATGTCGAGATAGCCGCCGCTATGCAAGAGAAGATACCGGTCATACCGCGCGCGGAGATGCTCGCGGAGCTCATGCGCCTGAAATACGGCATCGCGATCGCCGGTACGCACGGCAAGACCACCACCACATCCATTGTCGCGGCTGTACTTAGCGCCGGTGGGCTCGACCCTACCATCGTTGTCGGCGGCAAGCTGAAAAAGGCGGACGCGAACGCGAAGTTAGGGCAGGGCAAGTACCTCGTCGCAGAGGCGGATGAATCAGACGGCTCGTTCCTGAAACTCTCTCCCGCGGTATCGGTCATCACCAATATCGATAAGGAGCACCTGGATTATTACAAGGATTTAGATGAGATAAAAGATATATTCATCCAATTCGCGAACAAGCTGCCCTTCTACGGCGTCTGCGTCATTTGCATAGATGAGGAGAATATTCAGAGCATCATACCAAGGCTGGAGAAGAATTACATTACCTATGGCATTGACTCGAACGCGGACGTGAAGGCATATAACATCGTTGACAATGATATGTCCACGACATTTAGCGTTATATACAAAGGCGCGGAGCTCGGTGAGTTCACCACAAATCTTCTGGGTATGCACAACGTGTACAATACGCTCGCCGCTATCGGTGTCGGGCTCGAACTCGAGGTGGATGTTGACAGAATAAAGCAAGGCGTAAGGGAGTTTGACGGTGTGGAACGGCGATTTGAGATAATCGGTGAGTATGACGGAATATTGATCGTCGATGATTACGGACACCACCCGACTGAGATAAAAGAGGTGCTGAAATCGGCGAAGCAGCGCTACAAAAGGAACATCTTCGCGGTATTCCAACCGCACCGGTACTCAAGGACAAGTATGCTGCTCGGTGAGTTTAGCAAGGCGTTTTACTTCGCTGACCACGTTATCGTCACCGATATCTACTCAGCCGGTGAGGAGAACATATACAATATCAGTTCTGAGATCCTTGTTGATGAGATAAAGAAGTATGGTCATACCGACTGTATTCACATAAAGGATAAGGAGAGTGTCACCGTTCATCTGCTTAATGAGATGGACGAAGGAGATATGTTAATAACTTTGGGCGCCGGAGATGTCTGGCAGGTAGCCAGGTTTTTTGCACAGGAAAAGACTTCAAAGGGGATAACTTTTTCAAATGCGATTTGAAAATATGGTGGAATCGATCATAAATGAAGCCAACGCGTCGGTAATATTGGATGAACCGATGGCGCGTCATACTTCATTGAAAATTGGCGGCTCTGCCGATATCTTCGTCTCGCCCAAAGGTATTGACAGTTTACGAAAGGTGATTCAGATAGCGCAAAAGAACCAGGTGAAGACATACATCATCGGTAACGGTACAAATCTTCTGGTCTCTGACGACGGGATAAGAGGGATGGTGATACTTATCAAAGAAGGTATGGAGAGGGTCATAGTAAGAAAATCGAAATTACCTTTAGTAAAGGCGGAAGCGGGCGTCATGTTAAGTAAGGTACTGAACGTAACGACAACGCATGGCCTTTCCGGATTCGAATTCGCCGCTGGTATACCCGGCTCCATCGGGGGCGCTGTCGCGATGAACGCTTCGACAAGACTTGGTGCGATATCTGAACTGATCCACTCGATAGAAGTGTTGACGCGGGAGGGCGCCGTACAAAAGCTAAGACGGAAGCAGCTTGATTTTCATTACAGACAGTTGAATCTGGAGAGCGGTGCGATAATCCTTAACAGCGTGTTCTGCCTGCGCTACGGCGACAAGGCAGAAGTCGGTAAAAGGGTTGATGATTTTTTGAAGGAGCGGCGGGATACGCAGCCAAAGGGCAGTAGCGCGGGCTGTATATTCAAGAACCCCCCGGGGGGCGGCTCTGCCGGTAAGATAATCGATGAGCTCGGCCTGAAAGGCAAGAGAACCGGCGGCGCATACGTCTCTGGCGTCCACGCGAACTTCATCATGAACGACGGTACCGCGACATGTAAGGATTTCGTCGCGTTGATCAGGCAGATCAGGGAGATAGTGGAAAAAAAGAGAAATATCAAACTTGAATATGAGATCAAGTTCTTATGGAATATGTAGATGGCGGCAGGTATACGTGACAAAGTGATAGGGGTACTGATGGGCGGCATATCAGCAGAGCGGGCGGTATCGATCAAGAGCGGGAAGGCTGTTGCCAAAGCTCTTACCGGCGCCGGTTATAACGTCAGGGAGATAGACATAACGTTCGATTCGGTAAGCAGGCTCGCTAACGAGAATATCGATATCGCGTTCATCGCGCTTCACGGCAGGTACGGTGAAGACGGTACGATACAGGGTATGTTAGAGCTGCTTCGGATACCGTATACCGGTTCGTCACACACCGCGAGCGCTCTTGCGATGAACAAACTTATGGCGAAGCAGATAATGATGATAAACAGTATACGCGTCACGCCGTTTGAGGCGCTGGATATCGCGGTGTATAAACAAACGAAGGGCGCTGCGTTGAGCGTCAGGCCGCCGCTCGTTGTGAAACCGGTAAACGAAGGCTCGAGCATCGGTATCAGCATCGTGAAAGAGGACGCCGGGCTGAAAGCGGCGCTGGATACGGCATTCGCATACGATAACGTTGTATTGGTAGAGCGATACATAAAAGCGCGCGAGATTCAGGTAGGTATCCTGAACGATAAGGCTCTTGGTGTGATAGAGATAATACCCAGGACTGAGTTCTACGATTTTAAGGCGAAATATTCAGATGATATGGCGGCGCACGTCTTCCCGGCCAAGCTACCCGAAGATATTTACGAAGAAGTGATGGTGACCGGCCTCAAGGCGCACAAGGCGTTAGGGTGCGGCGGCGCGACAAGGGTGGACATGCTCCTTGACGAAGAAAGCGAGCTGTATGTGCTCGAGGTGAATACGCTGCCGGGTATGACAAAGAGCAGCCTGCTGCCAGAGATAGCCGCGGGAGTGGATATCCCCTTCCCTGCGCTGTGTGAAAAGATAGCCAAAGCCGCGAAGCTCCATGTGAATAGCTCGCGGATATAAAGGATGATGATGTCTGTAGATTATAAAACAAGAAAGATAAAGCGCACGAAGCACTTCAAGAAGAAGAACACGCTGACGGTGAAGGATTTGGTGCCGTTCATCAAGTTCGGCTTCAAGGTGACGTTCCTCGCGCTGATGGTCATTACCGGTTACCTCGCGTGGGGGCAGGTATCGTCGAGGTTGAAGGAAGCGCCGTATTTTCAGGTGCGTAAGATGGCGTTCAAAGGGTGCGTCAAGGTACGAGAAGATGAACTGTACGCGCAAAGCGGCATCACCGATGAGACAAACCTGTTTGCGCTGGATATGAAGGAGCTTGCGGCGAATATGACAAAGCACCCGTGGGTGAAAAAAGTGGCAGTGAAGAAGCAGTATCCTGACAGGCTGATTGTCACCGTTGAGGAGCGCGAACCGGTGGCAATGGTGAATCTGGACAGGTTGTACTACATCGATGAGGATGGCGAGGTCTTCAAGAAGGTGGTAAAAGGCGACAACACCTACTACCCGGTGATCACCGGAGTAAGCGAGTATGAAGCTTTTTCAAAAAGAGCGGATGACAAGAAGCTGATCATGAAAGCGATAAGTCTCATAGATATGCTTCAGTTAAGGGACGACTTCACTGACAAGGACATATCAGAGATCAACATAAGTGAGATTGACGGGCTGGTGCTTTATACATATCGCGGCGCACTGCCGGTAAAGGTCGGGCACGATATCTCGAACAAGGCGTTTGACCGGTTGGTCAGGGTCTTTAAGGAGCTTGACAAGATGGGTGTCCATTCTAAGTTTATTGATATTGATTATGACAAGAGGGTTGTGGTCAGGGTTGAGACCAGCAGCTGATAAGGGGGCGTAATGGCTCGCAGTACAAAAAGAAATCTAATAGTCGGGCTTGACATAGGTACTACGAAGATCTGCGCCATAGTCGGTGAGATAATAGACAATCGCCTGGAGATTATCGGGGTCGGTACGCACCCTTCCACCGGCCTTAGAAAAGGGGTGGTCGTAAACATCGAGAGCACCGTCAATTCCATCAAGAAGGCGATAGAGGAAGCGGAGCTCATGGCTGGCTGCAACATAACGTCTGTTTACGCGGGTATCGCAGGCGGGCATATCAAGGGGCTGAACAGTCACGGCATCATCGCCATAAAGAGCAGGGAAGTGACGAAAGCGGACGTAAAAAGAGTGATCGACGCGGCGAGCGCTATCTCGATACCGATGGACAGGGAAGTGATACACATCTTGCCGCAGGAGTTCATCATCGACGACCAGGACGGGATAATGGACCCGATAGGGATGTCCGGCGTCCGGCTCGAGGTGAAAGTGCATATTGTAACCGGTGCGGTTACCAGCGCCCAGAATATCATCAAGTGCGTGAACAGAACCGGCATCGACGTGAACGATATTGTACTCGAACAGCTCGCGTCATCCAAAGCGGTGCTCAGCCCGGACGAAAAAGAGCTTGGTGTGGTTCTGCTCGACATCGGCGGCGGTACGACTGATATAGCGATATTCTCCGGCGGTAGCATAAAGTACACGTCTGTCATCTCGATCGGTGGGAATCACGTGACGAATGATGTCGCGTTCGGGCTACGCACACCGGTAGCCGAAGCCGAGAAAGTGAAGATAAAGCATGGATGCAGCCTTGTCTAGATGGTTGGTCGGGATGAGCTGGTCGAGGTGGAGAACGTCGGTACTAAGAAATCAAGGATGGTGCCCAAGCGTGTCCTCGCCGAGATAATAGAACCAAGGATGCAAGAGATATTCGCGATGTCGAACCGTGAGATACTCAAATCAGGTTACGAGGATCTGATCGCGAGCGGGGTAGTGCTGACGGGCGGCTCTTCCATGATAGAGGGGATACCCGAGCTTGCCGAGCAGGTATTCAATATGTCGGTAAGGCGGGGAATGCCGCTGAGCAATATCGGCGGACTTATAGATATAGTGAACAATCCGATGTACGCAACCGGTGTCGGGCTTGTGATATACGGCACTAAGAGCTCAAGCGGCAGAAAGCGTAATTTTTCAAGATTCGATAACAATATATTTTCAAAAGTCACGCAAAGGATGAAACAATGGGTAAAAGAGTTCTTTTAAAGGGAGTCAAAGGTGTTAAGAATGCAAAGCCGGCCAGTGTTCATTGTGATGAGCGCTTTGAAATCGGCAGAACGAGATTACATGGCGCTCTGCTTTTCACAAAGCCGGTAAACGCTAAAAGGGCTGTGTGTGTGAAGCTACTTAGAGCGCCGCGCAGAGCACGATCATATACAATGCCGGTATAGGTAGCTAAATCACCTTTACCGTTAAATGTTAAATGAATTTTAAGAGGAGGCATGATGCCTCAGCCATTAAGGGTTATTGATAGTTTTATTAAGATATAAATAAACTTATTGAATTATTGTTTGACTTATTTCATTTTAGGAGGGAAACATGTTTGAGTTACACGAATCTTTTGAACCGACCGCTAAGATAATAGTAGTCGGGGTTGGCGGCGGCGGGGGGAACGCTATCAACACGATGATCGAGTCAGGGCTCGACGGTGTCAGCTTTATCGCTGCGAACACCGATATACAGGCTCTGCGGGCATCATTGGCGACAACGACGCTGCAAATCGGGAAAGGCTTAACTAAAGGGCTGGGCGCCGGGGCAAACCCTGACGTCGGCAGGATGGCGGCAGAAGAAGACCGCGAGCAGCTGACGGAGCTTCTGCAAGGCGCTGATATGGTATTCATTACCGCAGGCATGGGTGGCGGAACCGGTACCGGAGGCGCACCGGTCATCGCGGAGATCGCCCGCTCATCAGGCGCGCTCACTGTCGGTGTTGTCACAAAGCCATTTATGTTTGAGGCGAAGGTAAGGCAGAGGCAGGCGGAACAAGGCGTGCTGGAGCTAAAGAAACATGTGGATACGCTCATCACCATACCGAACCAGAGGCTTTTGACCATCGCGGGTAAAGATACCACGATGTTGAACGCGTTCAAGAAAGCGGATGAAGTGCTGCTTTACGCGGTCAAGGGCATCTCAGACCTGATCCAGGTACACGGCCTGATCAACCTTGACTTTGCCGATGTGCGTACGGTCATGGCGGAGATGGGGATGGCGCTCATGGGCACCGGTGTCGCGAGCGGCGAGTCAGCGGCTGCGGAAGCTGCGAGGATGGCGATCTCGAGTCCATTGTTAGAGGACATTTCGATACACGGTTCAAAGGCTGTGTTAATAAATATTACCGGTAGCTCTAACTTGACGCTGCACGATATTCATGAAGCGTCTACATTGATCCAGGAAGAGGCTGACGATGACGCGAACATAATTTTCGGCGCTGTAATCGATGATAACCTTGAAGATGAAGTGAGGATAACGGTCATCGCGACCGGCTTTGGTGATGAATGCTCACCGGCGGCTGGCAAAACGGTCAACAAGAGGCCTGCGGTGGTCAGGACATGGGACAGCTCGGCGTCTGAAAAGAGGAACGTTGTAAAGAAGGATAATTATGACATTCCACCCTCTGTGAGAAACAAGGCTTATAGGGCGCCGCAGCAAAGCGCCGTACCGGTAAGCGGCCACCAGAACAAAGAAGCCGCCAATGACCTTAATAATATCAAGCAGAAATACTATAAGGTCATGACCCCGACCGGCAGTTTTGTATTTGAAGATGATGATTATGACATCCCCGCGTTCCTAAGGAACCAGGCGGATTAAAAAGGCGCACCTGTTTTATGTGTGGGTTTTTATTCCCTGTAGTTTAATACCGGGACTTAATCTGACACCTCGTTACTTTATTGATAGGAAGTTCATTAATAAATAGAAAGTATTTTGAAAAAACAAGATGAAGAAAAACTGATTCGTGTAAAAAAAGAAGCAATTACCAAGATATGCATCGCATACCCTAACAAGTATAGTTTAGCGATGTCAAACCTCGGCTTTCTTTCCATAATCTGCCTAATCAACTCACACCCTCTCGCCCTTGGCGAGAGGGCTTCCCTCCTTTTGGAAAGAGGCTCAACACAGAATAAAAAAAAGGCCGCCAAACTATGCTCATTAGATAGCGGCAGGCCATTGAATGATTTTGATATCGTCGCATTCTCGATATCATTCGAAAATGATTATATCAACGTAGTCAGGATGCTGAAACAGGCGGCGATACCCGTATATGCGAATAAGAGGGACGAGTCAAGCCCGCTCATCATCGCAGGCGGGATCGCGACCATGCTTAACCCGGAACCGATAGCGGATTTCATCGACGTGTTCCTGCTCGGTGATTCACCGGAGATGGTGAACGAGTTCGTGGATGTCTATACCGCATCTGCCCGAACCCTGCCCAAAAAAGAGCTGCTAAAGAAGCTGGCTAAGATAAAGGGGGTGTATGTCCCCTCATTTTATTCGGTGAAATATAATGATAACGGTACGATAAACAGCTTTTCACATGAGCCGGGAATAAAACCCGAAGTCAATATCGCGATGGCTAAGGATCTGACCGTCGCACCGGCGTATTCATATATCATATCGAAGGATGCGCTTTTCAGTGACATGCTCCTCATATAGATAAGCCGGGGCTGCCGGCGTTTTTGCAGGTTCTGCGCGGCGTCATATAATTATCTGCCGTACAAGAAGCTGCCGGTGGAGGAAGTGAAGCGGATCAGCGCGCTGCTCGAGGATAAAAAGATCGGGTTG